>SHZA01000078.1 GCA_009692515.1 Bdellovibrionales bacterium | reverse complement strand
GCAGTTAGATTTTTTTAAAAAATGAAGCCTAAAAACAATATTTTAGCAGGGGCCTTTAGTTTTTGCCTTCCCGGATTAGGTCAGCTTTTTCTGAACCGGCCCTTCAGTGCTCTTGTTTTTTTCTCTCTCTTTATTGTTACAGAACTTAATAAACCCTATTTAATCTGGTTACCTGTAATAGCACTTATCTCATCGCTAGAGGCTTTTCTGAATCGTAACCCAAGCTCGAGTTTAAATAAATATTCTGTTTATCTTTATACCGTAATTGGCTCCTTATCTTTAGTCTATTGGATACTGCTATTTTCGCCCACACTAATTCCTATGGCCCTCACTAATTGAAGTTGCGTCTCACACCACAAGTTAGCATCTCTTTTCCCCAGTAGGGATTGCTTAATCCCTCTTTTTTGGACTGAATCCAAAAGGCATATCCCTGTGGAAACATCGGACAGAAAAAAAGTTGGTAGTGTTTATTTTCTATCGGGTGAACTTTAAGATAGCCAATAACTACCTGTGAAATTTTCCCAAACTGGATGCGGATTTGGGTGTGTTTTTCTGTTTTGGAAAAGTTTTGTAATGTGATTAAAAGGTCATTTATTGTTTTGTTTTCTGGGTTTATATTGAGGCCTGCTTTTAAGGAAGCTGCCCAGGTGGTGGCGGTCTCTCTAACTACAGAAAAGTCATCGTTGGCCAAATCTTTTTGAATCTTCAAATAAGGGACAAGCGAATCTGATAAAACAAAAGCGAAAATCTTGTCAGACTTGGAGCTAAAACTGGGCGTTGTCTGTAATGTAAAAAATAGTAAGGTAAATATAAAATATTGTTTATCCATTTTAAATCCTCCGTTAATAATTCATTTAGGTACTTACTATTAGTGAAAGGGTCAAGTTTCGGTCCTAAATCATCTTTTTCCATTCTATCTTGGCGGCAAACCCTAATAGGCGTATACACTGGCTATGTTACTAAAAGTTTTGTTCAGTGGGATTCTTTTTGTAAATTCATTCTGTACAGCTGCAGATTTATTTTTATTGAAAGATTATCTTTCTCAGGTGCGTGAAAAGCATTTGGGTTATCAGGGATCCACCCTGGTGAGTGAAGGGGCTATGCTGAGAAGCAGGGAGGCCTCTCTTTTAATTTCGCCGACACTTATTTCTAACCTACAGTATTTAGATGATCAAAAGCCTACCAATAATCCCGCTTTTCTAGGGAATAGGACGATATACCAAAGTTATTCCTTAGGAGTGGCTGAACAAACCCAGTTTGGATTATTAGCTAAACTTACCTACAATATAACTCGAACCGAACTTTCTGGAGTTAATACCAATTTTGTCCCCATGCCTAAATTTTATAATGCCGTTCCCTCCCTTGAACTTAGTCAGTCCTTGTGGCGCAACGGATTGGGATCGGAGACCCGGGCCACTGTGAAACTATTAGAGGCCCAAGCTAAGGCGATAAGCTTTACCGAATCTCTGAAATCAAAAATTATTTTAGCGGAGGCTGAAGGTATTTACTGGAGATTAACGATTGCGCACGAACTAGTTACAGTGGCGATGAGTGGTGTCGAAAGAGCAAAGAAAATAAGAGAGTGGAGTGGGAGAAGAGCTTCACTAGCCTTGGCAGACAAAGGGGATGCGCTACAGGCTGAAGCGGGACTTCAGGGTAAACAATTAGAATTGCAAATGGCTCTAGATGAAGAGCGAGAGGCTGGTAAAAAATTTAATAGTATGAGAGGGCAGAATTCTGATGCCGCTTTAGAACAATTAGAAAAAGTTAATGCGGATAATCTTCTTAAATTAGAGCCCATTCAGAAAAAAGGAAAACGAGAAGATGTATTAGCTGCCGACGAGGCCAGAACTGCCGCACAGGCGGCGAGTCAGTTAGGCCGAGATAAAAATGCTCCAACCTTTGATCTGGTTTCGAGTTACAGCTTAAATGGTCGTGATCCTAGTGTGAGCAAAAGTATTTCCGATGCGGCACAAACAAACCAATCTACCTTTGCGGTGGGAGTGAAGTTTGTAGCGCCTTTAGAATTGGGGACGTCTATCGCCGATAGAGCCGGTTATATAAAAGAGGAAAAAGGGGCTGAACTAAATTATCAGCGTAAGCTCTTCGATGAAGAGATCGAATGGAATGAATTAAACCTCAAATTTTCAGAGGCCAAACGAAGATTAAAACTCGCAAAAGAGATTGAAAAAACGCAGCAGCAAAAATTAGAAAATGAGAGAGCCAGAATGAAAATGGGGCGTTCGGTGCTGTATCAGGTGGTTCTATTTGAACAGGATTACGCCAATAGCCAGCTATTGACTCTGAAAACAGAGCTTCAAATTTTAGCCTTTTTATCACAGATGAAGACCTACCTTCCTCTAGGAGAGACACCATGACACTCGCTGACCTTTCTATTAAAAGGCCTATTTTTATCACCTGTACTGTAATTGCGATGTTAGTTGTGGGTTATTTGTCATTGAGGAAATTGGGAGTGGACCTATTTCCCAACGTGACCTTTCCGGTCGTTACTGTAAGCACCCCTTATCCTGGAGCAGGCCCAAGAGAGGTAGAAACTTTAGTTTCAAAAGTTTTGGAAGATGAAATTTCAACCGTAGCTGGCATCAAGAGACTTCGCTCAATCAATAAAGAGGGCGTGAGTATTGTGATTGCTGAATTCACGCTTGAGACCGATATTAAATATGCAGAAACCCAGGTGAGAGATAAGGTGTCCTCTGCCAAGCGTAAGCTTCCTAAGGAAACTAAAGAGTCTATCATTCGACAAGTGGATCCCTCGGATCAGCCTATTATTACCATTACAGTTGCGGCCGATATGCCAGAGGCTAAGCTTTTTGACTTTGCGGACCAGGTGATCCGTCCAAAAATAGAACAGATAAAAAATGTGGGTTTGGTAGAAGTTTTAGGAGGAAGAAAAAGAGAGGTTCGTGTCGAGTTAGAGAGAAAAAAGTTGAATGCCTATGAAATTTCTGCAACGCAGGTCTCTCAGAGAATTCTAGCCACAGGCCAAAACATTCCTGCTGGCAAGGTTGCTGAGAATAAGATTGATTTAGTTTTTAGAACTTTGGGTGAGTTTAAGAGTTTGAGCGATATTGAAAATGTAATTGTAAACTTCATTGGGAATGACGTGCCGGTTAGAGTGGGACAGGTGGCAAAGGTGGTCGACTCTCTTGAAGATGAAACCTCTCGTACCTTTTACAATGGTAATAAAGCACTTTTCCTGACGGTGTTTCGGCAGTCGGGAGCAAATACGATAGCGGTAGCTGAGGCGGTGAAAAAAAGGGTTGCAGAAATTAATCTTAATTTTGGAAAGGGTGTTGGTAGTCCGAGCCTTGTGGTGGTGAGAGATTCTTCAAAGCCGATAAGAGCGAACGTAGATGATGTGACCGATTCTATTTTTATTGGAATTTTTCTGACTGTGCTTGTGGTGTTTTTCTTTTTAGGTTCTGGGAGATCTACGATCATTACAGGACTTGCACTTCCTAATTCCTTACTTGGGGCCTTTATCTTAATGGCGGCTGCTGGATTTACGGTCAATGTGATGACGCTATTAGCGTTATCTTTGGCTGTGGGTCTATTGGTGGATGATGCGATTGTGGTAAGAGAAAATATTTTTCGGCACATTGAAATGGGAAAAGATCCTATAACAGCTTCATCGGTGGGAACTAAAGAGGTTACGTTGGCTGTGATTGCGACGACCTGTTCGGTGATTGCTGTGTTTGGTCCTATTGCTTTTTTAAAAGGGGTGGTCGGGCAATTTTTTAAGGAGTTTGGTCTCACGATTTGCTTCGCTATGTTGATTAGTTTATTTGATGCCTTGACGGTAGCACCGATGTTATCAGCCTATTTCGCAGGAAAAAGTCATAAGATTTCAACTACAGGATGGTATGGATCTACAGTAGGGCGCTCTATGGTTGCCTTTAATCGATTTCAATCTTGGTTGGAAACTAGATATGAAAAGATTCTTAAACAGTCGTTAAAAAATCCGGCGGTGGTCTTTGGAATCACTCTTATTATTTTAATCGTAAGTGGTTTTGCACTTAAATTTACACCTAAGACATTTTTAGGGGCGCAGGATTATGGTGAGTTTTCAGTGGGCTTAGATTTGCCGCCAGGTACTAGTCTAGGAGAGATGGCAGAGGTGGCCGCTAAGGTGGATACTTTAATTCGAGAGAATAAAGAGGTGAGATCGTCGGTACTCATGGTGGGAAGTCGTGATTTAGAGAGTAACGTCGCTACATTTTTTATTGAATTAGTGTCTTCGAAACAAAGAAAGGTAAATACCACACAGTTTAAAGATGTATTGAGAGAACAGTTGAAGCCATTTTCCTTTGCTAATCCTACGGTTAAGGATGTGGATATGGTGGGTGCAGGATCTCGACCGTTTAATGTGAATATTATTGGAGGTGACTTAGCGGTAGTGGAGAAGGCGGCGGATACGGTGTTTAAAAAGCTAAGAGGGATGTCGGATCTCAAAGATGTGGAAACCAGTGTGCGTTCGGGTAAGCCGGAATTCCAGGTGGTTCTCGATAATAGAAAAGCAGAGAGGATGGGAATTTCCAGTAGTCTTGTGGGAGCAGAGTTAAGGAATCAGATAGAGGGATCGACCCCTGCGGTATTTCGTGAAGAGGGAAAGGAATACGATATTAGGGTTCGGTTGGCGGAGTCTGATAGGAACTTAAAGGAGAATTTTAGTTCCACCTTTGTTCCCAATATTAATTTCAGGCAAATTCCATTGAAGAACATTGCCTCTGGAGTTGAGTCGACTGGGCCGGCGAATATTCTTCGTCAAGATAGGGGAAGATATGTGCAGATTGCGGGTGATTTGACTCCTGGAGGGAAGGGAATGGGGGGAGTGATGAGCGAGTTAAATCAATTTTTACAGAGTGGGAATGTGTTACCCCAGGGAGTGACCTATGCGTTTGTGGGACAGGCTGAAAATTTTAAAGAGCTGATAGAGAGTATGGCTACGGCGGGATTGTTGGCTATTGTGTTTATTTATTTAGTATTGGCGAGTCTTTATGAGTCTTTTGTGACTCCATTTACTATTATGTTGGTTTTACCATTGGCGGCCTGCGGGGCATTTATTGCTCTGTTTTTAAGTGGACAGTCTTTAGATATTAACTCGATGATTGGGGTTATTTTATTATTGGGAGTGGCGACTAAAAATTCTATTTTACTCGTCGATACGGCTAATCAGTTAATAGATGAGGGGATGGAGAGAAGCGCCGCTTTGGTTAAGAGTGGAACGATGAGATTACGGCCTATTTTGATGACCACCTTTGCGTTGATTGCGGGAATGTTACCGGTGGCGATTGGATTAAATGAGGCATCTAAGCAGAGGACGGGGATGGGAATTGCAATTATTGGAGGGTTGATAAGTTCGACGTTATTAAGTTTGGTGGTGGTGCCGGCCAGTTTTACGTACATTGATAGGTTCCGATTATGGATAAAAAGTAAATGGGTGTTTTTGAATCCAAGTACAGAATCATGAAGAGAATACTTTATTCCATCATCGCCCTTTTTTGTTCCACCTTGCCGATAACTAAGGGTTGGTCCGCAAAGGCAGTAGGTCCAGGTAAGGGGACGGAGGTGTTTGGGGCAAGCGGATTTGTGGATGCCAAAAGGAATGATTTTTCCCTGCAGTTGGATATTCGCTATGCCACGAAAAATAATTTCACCCATCAGGTGCTGTATTCGGAGGCTAGGTGTTGGTTAAGAAGGCCGGTGGCTGAGGCTCTTTCTAGGGTACAGTCGGAGTTGAAAATAAGGGGCCTATTTTTAAGGGTTTATGATTGTTATCGACCGTTGTCGGTTCAGGAAAAAATGTGGGAGTTGGTGCCTGACGAGCGATATGTGGCCGATCCTAAGAAGGGGTCTCGCCATAATAGGGGGGCGGCTGTGGATGTGACGATGATTGATGGTGGTGGGAATGAGGTAGAGATGCCGTCCGGTTATGACGAGTTTTCCGAGAAATCAAATCGTAATTATTCAGGAGCCTCAAAAAAAGCAAAAATAAATCGATCTATTTTAGAAAATGCGATGCAGACCGAGGGATTTGTAGGCCTAGATACGGAGTGGTGGCACTTTGATTTTAAGACCTGGGACCAGTACCCCATACAAAACATCCCATTATCCCCATAACCCACCAACAAAAAATAGGCGTCCCATCAATTATCTAAAAAATTCCACGACTCGTAGATCCTCTTCCAAACGGGGAC
>SHZA01000077.1 GCA_009692515.1 Bdellovibrionales bacterium | reverse complement strand
TTTAAATATGAAAATACTAAAACGCCACTCCAAACTGCAAGTGAGTAGCTGAGAAAATTATAAACATGCATGGCCGACAAATGAGGAATACTTAATGGAATCATAATCATTAAAGCAAAAGCAAGGTTCTCTCGTCGCTCCGAAATATCCCTTAGTAAAAAATAGGCACCTAATAAAGAAACAATCCAAGACAGGTAATAAATGAAATAAATAATTACCCATTTTTCTCCAAAAACTTTAAACATAACCCCTATGAGCTCATAGGACAAAGGACCGATAGTTGTATAGAAGTCTTTTCCATAAACACCACCACGATAGACGCGATACCCCGTTTCAAAGTCCCAACCATAATCAAAACCATTTGCAATCAATCCCCAACGAGCCACGCACAAAAACGCTACAATCACGGGAAAAATGAGGGGATTAATCGCTAGTGTCTCTTTTTTAATCCAGGAAAAAAATATATTTGGCTTCATCTTTGTATTATTCATTTACATCTATAAATTGGGGTTTTACCGATTTCGGAAATAACTCAAGTAATTATATCACTTTAACACTGCTATAGTAGGGAGATTACCGATGTATAATCGGAGCACACCTCCCTCCGCCCACACAATTCCTTCATAATTAGAGCCTAAGATATAGTAGGCGGTAAAATTTATTTTTTGATGTAGTACGTATGCAGAAATTAAGAATTTTTATTATTTTATGTTTCCCTTGGGTTTCAATGCCGTCTTATGGGCAATGGATAGAGGCCTACTATAAGTGTATTTGCCAACAGGGGTCACAGGTTGAGTGTTTTAGACAAATAGACCGAGAGTTCCCTGAGGCTAAAGATGATATTGAGGGGCAACCACCTGAAACTGAAAATAGTAGTTTATATCTAACTCGAGTGCGTACTGCTCAACTTCTTTTGGATCAACGAAACCAACTCAACGTCAAGGAATCACTCTGCCTAGAATCACCTCGAATGGCTCTTAAAAATGCATTGGGATTTTCTATAAAGGAAAAAATGTCCGGTAGGCCAGATTCCTATATCTATATTAAGGCTCTCTATCAGCTAAGCCAGCAAGCTTATCAATGGGCTGAGGCCCACTGCTTTTCAAAATCAAATTCGCATGGCGCACCCTTTGACAGAATATTGCCTAATTCTGGTTCGTGTAGTTCACCTTAGTTATTATGATTTTTTGGGATTAAAAAATCGATACTTTGCTGTTTCTAATTTTCTATAGGCTGCATCCACAAGAATAAAACGATTCCCTGCTTGTGTTAACTCGGGGTTTAAATCCGGATGGTACTTTTTTGCCAGATCTCGATATCTCTTCTGAATTAGTCCCCAATCTCTTTCCTGGGGAATACCCATAATCCCCAGGGCATTAGTAAGATCTTTCGGTAATAATTCAATATTATGTGGTCTGACATCAGAAAAACTTTTTTCTCTAATAGGAATCGATTTGAAGGAATTATTTCTTGGTTCAAACCGTCTTTTTTGGACTTTTTGCTTGGGATTAATATAATTGTAAATTAATTTTTCAATCAGTTCTACAGATATAATTTTTACAAACCAAATACAACTTCCCATTAAGGTAGCAAGGATTCCACTAAGTTCCCATTTAGATTCACTTGAAAGCTGTTTCTCCAAATGGCCCGGTTGATAATAGGTATAATAAAAGGCCCAGAAAAACAAAAATCCACCGGGAAATAAAAGGCCCGATGGAAATGCTTGATACTTTAATTCAAAAAAATATTCGGCAATGGTAAATGGAAAAATAGACATATAGAGAAGCGTATTATCTGAAGCCACAGGGATCACAGACTCATTAAGGGGATGGGCGCGTTGATGATAAAGATGATCTCTGTAATTTCTGGCATTCATAGTTTTAGACTCTTTTCAGTCTTAAATAATGCAATTTTCTACCCAGTTATCTCAGTGTAAAAATATTACTTACTTGTTAATCTTTTATACAGAAAACAAATAATATTAAGGTAGATAGCAGATTTATTAGCTATTTTCTGTGCCTATTTATGAGACAGGATGGAGGATAGATGCTTAACTCTCTAATAACTAAATATAAATTAGATTTCAAAGCCTGAAACCATCTAATAATAATACGATACGCCAAACATGAGTCCTTTGGTAGACTGGCTTGAAGTATTTAAAGAGCTTAAAGGCCGAGTTTGTGCTGGAGATTCTGATCCAAACCTTTGAAAAAATAACTTTCCAACAAAATCAATATCTCGACGATAGTTATAGGTGGTTTTCAAAACAAAGGTCCAAGCTGAGATATTACTACTTGCCACCGTCTGAAGAGGCGTTTCACTTACTGAAGGAAAAATTAAGGATGTGATATCAACTCCCAAACCCAACTTGTCATTTACTGGAAAACTCACCCCGCCACTAATCATTGGACCAGAATAGGCCGTACTTTTAAAAATGACGGTAGAATCGTTACCAGGAATTGCAAAACTTTGCGTACCATAACCACCTCTAAAATAAACAATGGGACCTGAACTTGGGGCAAAAATATTAAGACGATATCCCACCAAAAGTTTAAATGCAGAAACTGTCATTCCTACAGATTTAGCTCCAGCTTGATTACTATTCACTAACGAAGCCGCACCATAATTAAGTCCTACATTAATATAATATTTACTCGTTAACCAAATTTCTCCATTTAAACTTCCACCTGGAAGTACTTTACTTAATTTCGATTCAGCACCTGCACTAGTTTTATTAGATAACGTTAAGAGTGAAGGTCCTAAATCTAAATTCACAACACCTAGTTTTCCTTTAGTCACCTCAAACTCGTTTCCCCAAAGAGAGGCAGGCTCTCGTCCTTCTGCTGCATCTAATAACGACGCCACCTCCATAGGTGGGCTATCTGAAAACTGAAGTTTATTCCCACGAGCGACCTCATAGGGTCGTTTCTCTACCATTACCTTTCCAAAAGTTAAATTCTCCTCGACTTGTGTGATACCAATCAAACCGGTTTCTTCCAACAAGACCTTTCCATTTTTGTTCTCCATGGTAAAAACGGAAACTTGAGTTCCAGGACGAAACACTCTTGCTCCGCGATCAAGCACCACCAAATAACCATCTCTTTTTAAAATGCTGGCATCAAAAGGTATTTTTTTTGTGAGTTCGCCTAGTCCTTCTCGTGTGGCCACCACAAAACTATCTAGAGACTTTGGATTACCGACAGAAACTGTCTCAGAAGCAATAAGTTCCCCAGTTGCCGTAATTACTAAAGAGAAGGTAATTTGATAATCTGATTCCTCCTTAAAAATTTCCGCTAAAATAACACTACGAGTGCCTTTTACATATTGGTCTTTGAAAACACCGTCATAGATTTTTAGTTTTTCAGTTGAGACTGGATTGATTGAAATATTTGCAACCGATTTCAACCCCTGTTTAAATAACTCTTGGTTTTTTTCTAAAAAATCAAATCGTGGGTTCGCCTGTAATAAAGAAATGAGTTCCGATTCCACCTGATCAGCAAAAACAGGTTGGGTTTTCGCGTTAACGATTCCCACTACAAATCCCTTATAGCTATATTGATCATCTAATTGAGAAGAGGCAAAAGCTACCCATGAGACACTCAAAATTGAAAAAAGAAGTTGTTTCATCATGACTCTAAATTGATAAGGTTATTTTTAATTAGTTCCTTTTTAAATTGTAGGTGAAATTAGGACATCCGTCACTCTTTGGAGCATTTGGGGGTCTCTATGCTTAACGTATAGCAGCAGAGTGGCGAAGGATTCTCTGGTAAATTGCGTCGACATCCGCTTTCTGTTATCGTGAACCCAATGAAATTGCCTGGTTTTAGCCGACATCCCGTTTTTTATGTTCTAACTGCTCTTTGGTTTTGTGGTTTAGTTTTATGGCCACGATCATCAAATGTTTGGGTGGGGGAAGATTCACTCTCCCATAACTCGACTCAAGAAGGTTTATATAAATCTGCACTTACCAATGCCAACTTCGGTTTACTGGGAGTAAGATTTTATGAGTCGGTAGGAGGGCACCCGCGTTGGAAAATTAATTCCGCGTTTGCGGAATTGCGGCGCAAAGAAAACTACGCTTTTTTAAAAGAGGTGACTTCCGATTTTTTTTCAGAAACAACTCAAAATACTATTCATACCAAATCTGATTATGGCAGATCTTGGACCGCAAAAAATTATATTGAGCTAGAGGGTAATGTTTCGATTGAATCCAGTAATGGCTATCTTTTCTGGATGGATCATTTGAACTATGATGGTAAAAATCATGAATTCACATCTAAAGACACCGTGCAAATGAAAGGTCCTAGTATTAACCAGCCGATCATGTTTTTAAAAGGAACTGGGCTTAGTGCTGAAATTAATAAAGAGCATTTTTTACTTAATTCAAATGTATCTTCACAAAAAAGATTACCTAATGGTCAGTGGCTAAAGGTCACAGCTAAAACAGGGGAATTTTTTACTCACCAATCGAGAGCTATTTTTATAGGTGGAGTTAAATCTCAAATGCCAAAAGTTAATATTACAAGTGACGTCTTTGAAGTGAGCTCCCTAGAAGGCGATGAAAATGCGCAAGCCTTTGGAAATGTAGTTTTAAAAAACAAAGGAAGAGTGGGCTACGCTCAAAAAGCCTATTTAGAAATAGGTGGAAGTGAAATTATTTTAGAGGGAAATGCTAGAATCGAAGCCGACGGTAATATTATTAAAGGAAATCGAATTAAGCTTTTTTCCGATGAAGATAAAATTGAGGTTGAGAATGCGGAAGGAAAAACTAACCAATGAAACTCCGCGCTGAAAATTTAAAGAAGAGCTTTAAAGGTAGAACTGTAGTTTCTGATGTCTGCTTTGAGATCTCTAGTGGAAAAGCTGTTGGGCTTTTAGGGCCTAATGGAGCTGGAAAAACTACGACCTTCTATATGATGGTGGGTTTAGTGCGCCCAGACTTTGGAACCGTTACCCTTGATGGAGTCGACTTAGCGCATCGCCCCATTCATGAGCGGGCTCGAATGGGTTTAGGCTACTTACCTCAAGACCCTTCTATCTTTAGGAAGCTAAGCGTTGAAGAAAATTTATTCCTTGTTTTGGATAACTTGAAAATTAGCCGACAAGAGAAGAGAGCCCGAGCTGAGAGGTCTTTAACCGAATTGGGAATTAATCACTTAGCTCATAATCAGGCGATTACTTTAAGTGGAGGAGAACGCCGTCGCTTAGAAATTGCTAGGGCTTTAATTCTCGAACCTAAGTTTTTACTTTTAGATGAGCCCTATGCGGGCATTGATCCTTTAGCAGTACAAGAGATTCAAGGCATTATCTGTACGCTAAGAGATAGAGGAATTGGGATTGTGATTACAGATCATAATGTACGAGAGACACTAAAATCTTGTAACGAGGCTTATTTGATTAAAGAGGGTAAAATTTGGATTCATGGGACTCCACAAGAAATTGTAGAGAATGAATCGGCCAAGAAGTTCTACTTGGGAGAAAGTTTCAGGTTATAACTATGTCAATGGGCCAAAAATTAAATTTGAGTTTGGGGCAGCACTTAGTAATGACGCCTCAACTGCAACAAGCGATCAAACTATTGCAGATGAACCGAATGGAAATGGAAAATCTGATCAATTCAGAATTGGTTGAAAATCCTACACTCGAAGAAACTTCCGATTCTGAAAGCACCGTACAGAGCATGGAAGAAATTCCAAATAACAATAATGATGTAGGCGCTAAGACTGAAGAAAATCCTCAAGCAGGTGAAGATTTTAATTGGGAAAGCTATTTAGAAAACTTTCGTTCCACACCTAATTTACCCGTTTATCGCGGAGGAGATGAAGATCTTCCAGGTTATGAAAACACTTTAACGTCAGCTCCCGATCTTCCAGAGCACTTAGTCTGGCAGCTAAAGCTCTGCGATATGACGCCGCAGCAAAAAACGATTGGTGAAGTCATCATTGGCAATATTAATGATGATGGTTATCTTCAATGCAGTATTGAAGAAATTGCTCAAAAAGAAAGCTTTGATGTTCACGAAGTAGAAGCTGTTCTCTATCGAATTCAAGATTTCGATCCCATTGGAGTTGCCTCTAGAGATCTCAAGGAATGTTTGCTTGTTCAGATTTATGATCTCAAAGAAAATGATGATTGCTTAGAAGCGATTGTAGAAAATCATCTTCCTGATTTAGAAAAGAAAAACTATGGGGTGATTTGTAAAACGCTTAATATTTCTATGGAAGCCGTTATCGAACGGGTAAAAATAATTGAAGACTTAGAACCCAAACCAGGTCGCGCTTTTGGAGGATCACCCGCGCATTATATTATCCCTGATATTTACGTAGCAAAGCGTGGAGATGAATATGTAGTGATGTTAAATGAGGATGGCTTACCTAAACTAAAGATTTCATCTTTTTATAAAAATCTCCTAGATAAAGACAGTACAAGTCAGCAACCTACTAAAGATTACGTACAGGGTAAATTACGTTCTGCCGTCTGGCTTATTCGTAGCATTCACCAAAGACAAAGAACCATCTTTAGAGTAACGGAGAGCATTGTAAAACAGCAGATCGATTTTTTTGATAAG
>SHZA01000076.1 GCA_009692515.1 Bdellovibrionales bacterium | reverse complement strand
AAATGTTGCCGAATATAAGAAGAGCGGAAAGGGTGTTTAGATTAATTGAAAAATTGGAGATTTAAACTTCCAGCCTACTTAAACGTGTATTAAATTATGAGGCCTACGACGCCCGTCACATGAAAGGTTTAGTCCCCACTCCTGAACCCCGTGGCACCCTCGATAAAATCATCTACAGCTTGGTTGAGCATGTTCAGCCGTAGCTGAGTTCGTTCATACTCTCGGTCGTTTTCTTCTTCCATTTGTCTTTGTCTCTCAATTTCTGCCAATCTCTCATAATAGGCCCTATCAATTGCAGCATTGGCTCGCTGATACTCTTCATTGGCTCTTACCTGTTCCCTAACAATTTGAAGTACCTGGCATCCTGTCTTGTTTCCGAAATAGCAGGCCAGTCGAGAAAATTTTTCTGACTGAACTAGATCGTCCTCCTCGGAGTATTTCCAGGCTAGTTCTAGGCATGCGGTTGATCTTTTTTTTCGTAGGCACGCTCTTTTCAAAGCCTCTTCATTGTTTTCGCCCTTTGCAAAGGAATTTTCTGATAACAGACTTAAAATTAACGCCAGAAGTAGATAAGGTCCGACTCTCATTGGATTCCTTTCCCGTGCCTTGTTATTGGCAAACTCGTGCTCTCTGAAATTGTAGCAAAAGATTATGGTGAAAAGATGTCAAAACAGGCAAGGTGCTGTTTCTAAAGGAGAAGTCATTCAAAATTACACATTTATAAGTATCAATCTCGCCGGGCCTACTAAATCAACATAATCAGCATAATTCTATCATTTTTGTTTGTTAGACTAAAATTGTGGTTGGATAATTCAAGGAGCTAGATATGAAAGCACGTTACATGACCCTTGTTTTGTTGATTGCCTTCAGTCCGTTGTTCGCTCAGCGTTACAGGGGACAGCAGCCGCATCAGAGGCTTGCGGCCTACCAGGTTGAGGCGGATCTATTCTGTATACGAGAAAGCCCAGCCTGCGCCAAACTTACAACAGCGAATGCTCAACCAATAATTACTGATACTCAAAAAAGTGAACCACATAAATTTAAGATTTTTTTGGCGCTTTTAGAAGAGCAGAATAATGAACAAAAACGTGGCTGTTGCTCATGGCATGATGGAGTTTGTGGGTGTCAATTTAATAGGGTTGTGTGCTGTGATGGCAGCTACAGTCCATCATGTGGTTGCTAGGGGGATGTATGAAACGATCTTATTTGCTTTTTTGCCTTTTGGTCGGAGCCTTTCTGACAGGTCCCTCAGTCGCTCGAAAATCAGGTGGATCAGTTAATGTTCGTGGGTACTCTACGAAAACTGGAAAATACGTGGCTCCCTACTTCAGAAACATCCCGGATAGGTCAAAATATAATAATTGGTCAACCAAGGGGAATATAAACCCTTATACCGGAAAACAAGGGTGGAGAAAAATAAAGTAAACTAAGTTTTCGTAGACAGAATAGATCCGCCTCGACCTGGTAGGCCGCAAGCCTCTGATGCGGCTGCTTTCATTGATTTCTTAGCTATAATTTAAATTACCCAGGTTATGGCCAATTAAAAAATGCCGGTTTATGTCTCTTATTCGTTCGGCGTCGTGGGCGGTCTAGTTGTATTCGGGAATAACTGTTAGACGACAGCTTCGAATACATTGTAGATTACAACATTCGCTCGCAATTCACATGATTAAGGGCTTCGGGGAGTGTCGTTATGCGGTTTAGTCCTATCCTTCAACTTCTGAGCGTTAATATTGTGTTGATCGTGTTTTGGAACATCGTCTACGAGACCCCCGTCTACGACAAGATATTTGGACCACCTGAAACGCTACCGCTGAGTCGGTATGACGATTTGGACGTGCATGTGTATTTCTATTTTCCTGGCAGCGACTATTTGGACGCGAAGGAACAATATCTTGGTCTTGTTCACGGCGCGTCCGCATGCGGTGAAACTGCTCGGAGTTACGCACGGGGAAGGCGACTTGGGAACAATCGCGAATGGTCGTACATTTGCTGCACTGTCGAAGGAGGGTCGAATTGCTACCGGAAAATACGGTAGCGAAGTTACTCCGGCCCCGCCATTCTAATCTCTGATCTTCTGCACGGTATTATTTTATTCCTGCTCGATTTCAAATTTCTAAAACGTGAGAATTGCGGCTCTACCCCATTGACGGGGGAATCACCCCTTGGTGCGGTTAATTTCTAATAGCGAATACCCCATTCCAACCACAATGTACAAGTACCCTTAATCGATAATTTGGAAAATCGCCCCCCATCTGCGATTTTTTGAACTTAGGGTGTCACGTCTCACCTAAACAACCAGCGACCCTACAAACCCAAAAGATTAGGCGGTATAAGCCACCCTATTTAGCGGCGGATAATGGCCGTAACTAAATTTATAGCTAATAAATTGGCACAGGGCGGCCATTTGGCCCTATCCGCGCGACGCGTTGTTCACTATACGAAAGGGGGGGAGGATCCTACAAAAGAGCTCACCCTTGAGGGATTTTTAGAGGAGATAGCCTTAGTTTCTGACAGCGATAGATTTGATCCTAATGCTCCAGCCGTTAAGATGATGACAATCCATATGGCGAAGGGATTAGAATTTGATAGGGTTTCCATTGTGGGATTAGAGGAGGAGCTATTTCCTAATGTCCGGCCCTGGGAGCCAGAAGAGCCCTCCGATATTGAAGAGGAGCGACGACTATTTTATGTTGCCATGACTCGTGCTAGAAAATATCTAAGTCTTTTTTACGCTAAAAATCGTACCATTTTCGGTAATTCTAGTTTTCGTGTTCTGAGCCGATTTGTTGAAGAGATTCCTCAGGATTATTTAGAAATTAAGAAGGCAGATTATTTTGCTAGAAAACGTCATTTTACTGAACGACCGGGGCTACCTCCTCGCCTTCGTTCTTGGTCGGGCGCTAATGACTCTAATCAGGATTTTGATGCTACTTCATCGGCCTTTAACCAAGATGACTTCAACCAAACCACAGAGGTGGGAGAGTTTGCTGGACCCTCTAGTGCGACAGAGGAGAGTGGAGTGTCTGTAGGAGCTAGAGTGCAACACCCCACCTTTGGAGAGGGCATTGTTCGCGAGAATTTGGGAGATGACAAGTTGATCGTAGAGTTTCGGGGGCGCGGTCTCAAAAAAATATCCTTAAAATTCACGCAGCTAAAATTTTGATGAGACCTCTTTACTTTGACAAAGCGACCCGAGAGGAACGCAATCACCTATCTGTGCTGCGAGCAGGGGCCTGGGCAAAAGATCTGCCTCCCAATGAATTTGTAAAACGAAACCAAGTTCTTTACTCGCATCCCTTTGGGAAAAAAAGAATTGAAACCTACGTATTAAAAGATAGTTCGGGAACGATTGTTTCATCGATGGATGCGCTTCAACTAAACTTTTTTATGACGGGAGGACTTGATAAACCAATTCTAGAGAAAGCAGGATTTCTTATCGCTTCGGTTATTACCCCCATTGATCAGCGAGGGCGTGGTTACGCATCCCATCTTTTAGATGAATTTCTAAAAATCCAGCCATGGGATGTGGGAGTTTTACACTCCGATGTGGGCCCTGCTTTTTATGAAAAGTGGGGATTTAAAAAAACGGAGGCTAAACTTTATGAAGTAGACCAGGCGGTATCGCAGCCTCCTACCTCAATGAGAATAGAAATGAAATCGATCGATCTAGAAAGTTTTATTCATCACATTTATGAGTTGCGGAAAAAACAGATGGTAGGATTGCCAGAGGGGAAATTAATGATAGCCCCAGAGGTTGAGTTTTGGGATTGGCAGATAGAAAGGTTTCGTTTCTATTCGAAGTTCAAGGGCATTCGGTTGCCATCACCCTATTTTGAAGCGCAATTAGCAGGAGAATATGAATACTTTTCTGTAGTGCAAAATAGTGTGACTGGGAAGGCAGAGGTTTTATGGAGAGATTCAACTCGCTCCGAAAACCTAGCAGCTATTGCGAGCGTGGTGAAAGATTGGGGAATGAAACACTTCAGTTATTGGGCAAATAGCACGCAAGGAAAGGTAATTCAAGAGGAGTGTCCTATGGGATGGCGTCGAGGGAAGATAAAGTTTCTTGCTGAGGATTTCCTAGATCCCCAGCTCTGTGATTGGTGGTAGGAAATAATGATAAACGAGAAACTCAAATTAGGAATCACTAAGGATAGGCGCAGCGGTGTTTTTCTTTGGGCTGTATTAATCGCAATCTATTTATTTGAGATACTTTTTATATTCAAGCCCTTTTCTGCTCATTATATATCGACGGGAGATTCGATGGTGTATCCCGTTGCTGAGGATTTTTTTTATAAGAGCCTCCATCTTTTTCCGTTCCCCCATTTATCTTTATATACGAATGATATTTTATACCCGTTTGGATTAGATTTTATAGCGCATGGATGGTCTTTAGAGCGCCATTATTTCACCGCTATTTTGACCCGCCTAATGGGGAGCGGTCCCTGGCTCGCATGGTATGGATGTTTTTCTTTTTCGGTGGCTACCTTTGGGACCCTATTTTTAGTCGGATCCAGGTGGGGAACCTATCGTGGTATTTTGGCGGCAATCTTAATTGGGCTGTTTAATCTTTCGGCACTCACAAAATATCCAGACCATATGAACCTTAGTTTTGTGCACTGGGCGGCGCTATCTATTCTTACCGACCTGGTGATCTGTTCCGATTTGGCCAAGAAAAAAATATCATTTTCACTGCTGAGTTTTAGAGTCTTTCTTTTGGTGGCTGGGGTGGGTTTAGATGTCAGCATTATCGCCGGTTTTGGTTTAACCTCCTTTGCGGTGATGATGGGGTGTGGAGGGTACTATGGGTTTATTAAAATAAGAGGCCGAACTAAAAAACGGGGAGTTGGTTTTTGGAGCCTCTCAGAGGTGAAGGCAGAGTTTTCGCAATACCAATGCACTAGTTGTTGGTTTTGGGTGTCTGTTTGGGCGTTGCTTACCTTGGTTTGTATTTGGGCTTTTGTTCCAATCCTAGCGACCGTGGTGATGAAATATAAGGGACTATTTTCTGATGAAGGTAATTGGTGGGCGAATCCCTTAAGACTTATGGTCCCTTGGCTACCGATTATTAATCCTAATACCCAATGGTTAAAATACCTGTTTTTAGATAGGCCCGAGATGGCAGGTAATATGTCACCGGGTTGGACCCTTTCTATTCCGGGCCTTTTGGCCATTTGGGTTGTCTACAAAAATAAACTTAAAGCTTTTTATCCTCTTATAATTTTGTTTTTTATTTTAGCAGGAACGCAACCAGATATTTTCCCTATTATAAAGCTGTTTCCATGGATGCGAGCGGTGCGAGTGTCTGGAAGGTTTTCGCTTGTGTTTCCCGCTATTTTTATCGGGCTTTTTCTTGTGCCGGAGATCACCGAATTAGTGTTAATTCGATTACAAAGATGGCAACCTAATATCGATAGAAAAAGGTGGTTTATATTATGGGCCCTATTATTTGTTGCAGAGGGAACCTACTTTTTTTATCAACGGCCAAAGATCGAAAAGCTGTCGACAGACCAGGCTCACTTTTTTGAGACGATAAAAAACAGCCAGGGAGAGGCCTTGCTAGAGTGGCCATTTTGTATTTCGTCTGGAAATGGAGTGGGAACGGAGCAGTTTTGCGCCTCTCTTGAACAAAGTGGGGTATCCGGTTTTTCACACTTCCATCAGAAAAAAATTACTAGTTTTTATTTAGGAAGGCTTCTAGAGGCGCAAATAGCCCCCTTTTTTTTACAGGGTTGGCAACACCTTCATGCGGTAAATAGGACGGCTCCCAATGGGGATATTTTTATTACGAAGCAGGCCAAGTTTTCTCGGTGCTTCAATAAAACCGAATGGGCTTTTTTTCTGGATGTTTTTCAGACGGGGCCCTTTTCGGGGGTGCAGCTATATACAAAATATTTACCCTTAGAATGTATAGGTGAGTTCCAGCGAAAAATGGGCCCTATAGAGGCAAGAACTAGTCTTTCGGGTGTTGGGGAGGTTGTTTTTATAAAGAAACTGGAAGGGGATCGGAAGAATGAAAATAGAGATAGGTTTTTAAGCTTGAAATTTATTCCGGAACCTAAAAAAGATCCTGTTTCTCTGGGCACTCATGATCTCATTACCTATCAAGGGACATCTGGGGTGAGCCTATCGGGTATTTCACCGGTCATTAAACGCCCAGGGTTTTCTACCGGTTTTCGTCGATTAGAGAATCCGGTTTCAACTATTGTAATTAAGGGGCCAAGAGCGGCCAGCACCCTAAAGGTGACCTTAGCACTCAGGTCTGCCATTCCAGGGCAAGAGGTGAGTTTAAATTGGAATGGCAAAAAAATAATAACCGATAAGGTATTTTCCGATCCTAAAGAATTTGTTTTTTTAAGTGATGATCTAGCCGGAGAAAATCGATTAACTTTAAAGGCTAATAACCCGCCGAGTCTTGAGGTTTTTCTGAAAACATTGTGGATCCAGGAGGGAATAAAAATGTTTCTACGGCCGATAACAATTTATCATCTATGGAATACCGCTGGAGACCGAGCCTTTAGTGCCATCACCAAACTTGAAATACAGGCTGAATAGGACTCATTAAACAGGATGGGAACAGCTACTGTAGCGATTCGAGAGTGACCATTCTCAAGCGGTAAGGTATATTTTCCCCTATGTTAAACAGAGAAGAGGTTCTGAAAATAGCTAAGTTAGCCAGGCTAACATTAAACGAAGAGGAGATTGGTTTTTATCAAAAACAATTAACTCGTGTGTTAGGCCACATTCAAGATCTGAATCAGGTGCCCACGGGAACCACCGCATTTGTTCAGCATATTCCTAGTGATGCCGAGCCCTTTCGAAAGGACGATGCCGAGCCATTCCCCAGTCCTCTTGACCTAATGAAAAATGCGCCCTCTGTAGAAAA
>SHZA01000075.1 GCA_009692515.1 Bdellovibrionales bacterium | reverse complement strand
GTCCTTTGTCTCCTTAATGTATTCTTCAAAAATTTTCAGAGAGCCATGCCATTTAGCGGTAATTTGGGCTAAAGCTAAATCGGAGCTTCTAAGCTTAACGCCTGCTGAGTTCACTCGAACGAAGATTTCCGTCACCTCGTTATAGTCGTGGAACCGCGTAAGGGTGAAACGGATTCATATCCATTGGAGTGGAAAACTCTAATTCAGCATACAAAGCTTGTGCCTCCTCAAAATCACAAGCTACTGAATTTTAAAGATTTGTGGTACCTTCTACGATTTTGAGGAGGCACACCATACAACTCTTTCCTGTGTCCCTTTGTAATTGGAGCTCTTGGACAATTCCCCTTTAATTTAGCCACCTATTTCCGTCACCAAAAACCAACCTAAACAACTGTATTTAAAATGCTGTTCGAAGTGCTGCCTTGCCTGCAATTGCGCACCGTGGTACAAGTGGCGCCATAAATAATGGAAACACCTAACCAAATTCTTTCTAAGCTGACAGGGGCAAACGTCCTGCCGTTGCGACCACAGGCGCCGCCGCGTTTACCAGCTCGCCGCAAACCAATCCCACCAATCTCTACTGCAACGGCCCTTCCGGCATCTACAAAAATTTTGATCGAAGCAGACAAATTAAATAAAGTTTCTAAATACCGAAGCCAATTCGATTACTCTGTGTATGTGGATCTCGAAAAACGCTTCTCCAAAACTCCCATTCGTGGTGGGATTGTTTTTAAGAGTCCCTTTAAATTAGTAAATTCACACTCTACTTGTCAGCAATGCCTTTACGCTTTTGAGATCGATACTTACGGAAGGGGCTGCTCTTTTAACTGTGCCTATTGCTACGCTCGTGCTGAACTCACAGTGCATGGATATTGGAACAATCCCATTCCGGTTCCAGTAGATATTAATCAAATTCGTAAACTTTTTTATACCGTTTTCGAAACCAATAAAAAAAGCAAGTATCGCGCAGTTTTTGAGCAAAGAGTTCCGCTGCGTATAGGTTCCATGTCTGACTCCTTCATGTTTTCAGATAAAAAGTATCAGGTCACGCTTGAATTGCTGCGACTTCTAAATTTCTATAAATACCCATTCATTGTTTTTACCCGCTCCGACCTGGTCTCCCACTCTGAATATATAGAGCAATTCGATCCGAAATTGGCGAGCGTTCAGATGAGCATTTCATCAATCAACGACGAGATGAATCGAAAATTAGAACCGGGGGCGCCGTCCGCAGAGCGCCGACTATTAGCAGTTCAAAGATTAGCACAAGCAGGAGTTTGGACAACGGTTCGAGTTAATCCACTTTTCCCAATCTACCCCGACGGATATTTCACAGATCCAAAATTTTTCTGGGATGGAGAAGTTCCCAAATTCGATTACAGCTCATTCGATATGGTGAAAAAGTTTGCCGAATATAATGTTCCCTCTATTTTAGTAGGGTTCACGCGTTTGAGCGCCATCGCGCTTAACAATATTCAGAAAGCTACTGGTGTAGATCTCCGTACCTTCTACAAGAGAGACGTAACTTACAAATCAAGTCGTGATTGGCACTTTACTGACGCAGAGGTTCGGCACTATTACGAAGTTTTCAAGAACGAGTGTGAAAAATACGCCATGCAATTTACTACTTGTTACATTGGTAATGGTGAAGCTGCATTTTGGGATCATCAAGATTTGTGGAGTAATAAGAAGGATTGCTGTAATGCCAAAGGTCGTGTCGATGCGTTTAAGGCCGACTCCCGACAGATTTCCTTTTCAGAAAGACTCAAATTTACCAACCATAAATGTGCTGTTCCAACAACTACTAGATTGCATGAAGAGCTTGGAGTGCCATCATCGTTATTGCATAATACTCCTATATTTAATCCAACAGCCCTCTCCCAGCAGCCTATCGCATGAGTAAAACGTACAGTGCCATTAATATTCAATTTCCAATTTCACAACTGATTTTGAGCGGTCAAAAAAGTGTGGAGACGCGCACCTACCCAATTCCAATCAAATATATCGGTGTTCCATTACTTATAGTAGAGACTCCTGGCAAAAAAGGCTCGTTTAAGTCTAGAATCGTCGGTTTAATCAGATTTGATGAATGCTTCGAATACAGTAGCGAGAGAGCATTCTACTTAGATTTCAAACGCCATAAGGTAGATAAAAATTCTGATTGGGCATGGGAAGAAAACACGTCGAAATGGGGATGGAAAATAGGTGAGTTAAAAATATTCTCAAAACCATTTCATATTAGGAAGCGGATTGGCATTAAATTCACGGTCGATGTGAAACTCCCAGATGGATTAAAA
Organism: Bdellovibrionales bacterium; assembly: GCA_009692515.1. Classification (GTDB taxonomy): domain Bacteria; phylum Bdellovibrionota; class FAC87; order UBA2466; family UBA2466; genus UBA2466. The sequence continues at coordinate 4,857 of SHZA01000075.1, read as the reverse complement.
TCCTCCTATAGATTGCCGCTAACTACATCCCCGTAAGATCATTTGAGATAACATCTAGCAGGGGTTTTAATCGCTCAGTTCGGTCCGTCGTCTTATGCAGCCTTGGCTTTCCGAGTCGATTTGACAGAAAAAAGCCCTGTTACGAGTTCCTCAAGCTTAATCAGAAGACGAGCGTAGTCTTTGTTATTTACATTATTGAGTTGTGAAAGAGACATCGCTAGAGCTGCAATTTTTTGTTCCGTTTTTTTATCTACTCCCACTGGGATTCTGAGTTGTTCAAGTTTGTTCTTTTTAACCTGTGAAAACACCTGCCCTTCCTCCTGAACAAGTGAACGATACTGTTTAGTCATTTCCGTTGAATTTAGTACCCCTAACAAGTAGTAAGGATTAATTTCCTTCTTAGGGTGAATGGATAATAAAGATTTTTGATTATAATACTTGTCCCCATCCAGTGTAGCAATCACCTCATCGGCTGTCTGCCGAACCAGGATTTTTGGCGAGGAACGGTACGCGATCTCATTTACTTTTAATCTTGTTTTCTTGTCTTTTCGCTTTTGGGCAGTTTCGATTTCCTTCCAATTACTTCTGAGCCATAAATTATTGTGTTGGATTACAAATCGATTAATGTTCTTGCCCCGCAAAACAGCGTGATCGCCATTTTGTAATGCTCTATCACTCTTATAAAAAACAGCATCACCCAACGCTTTTCTTGAATAATCAATTCCGCTGTCAAAAACGGCGGCAAGATCTCTTAAGGGTTTATAAGAGGATAAAGGAAGTTCAATCAATAATCCCGAATTGTTAATTTCGCAATTTTGATTCTGAAGACATTCGGTTGCGGACATAGAAATAATTTTAGTGCCGAGCGTTCCTAATTTAGTGGGGTCACCACGTAAATCCGTAAATCTGAACGGGGTTTCTGATTTAGACTGGCAATTGCCCATTACGATAATGGCTGATGGGCAGGTGACTCCCTCAAAGACATTATCTCCAAGATCGATAGCGCTTTCTAGCTGGCTTTCAAGAATGGTTTTACGTAAATCTCGGCAACCGATATGTGTAAGGATTGATCTGGGAATAATAAAACCAATGCGACCATTACCCTTTTTTAAGTTGTGAATCGCTAGTGAAAAGAAAAACTTAAATGAATCGATTAATTTATATGAAGCGTCTGGAAAACGTTTGCACAGCGTTTTTATCTCTTGTTTAGTTAGATAAGCACCCCAAGGTGGGTTTCCAATAGTTGCATCAAACCCACCGGCCTGAAAGATATTAGGAAATATTTCCTTCCAAACAGTTCCCAACGAATCTATGTCCCGCAGCTGACCTATCAATGGTTCTAATGGTTGACTTGAATCAGCAGTAGCTAACCAAAGGCCCATCTTACAGAGCTTGATTGCGCGGGGATTAATATCAGTTCCGAACAAACATGACTGCAATATTTTTCGCTTACTCTCACTGTCATTCTCTATAAACTCGCCCTTGGATTCTTCAGCGAGTGCAAGTCTGTAATTATCACTCAAGTATTCTAGTGCGTAGTTTAAGAAATGCCCAGAGCCAGCAGCTGGGTCACAGACACGGATTTTCAAAATATCCTTCGCATCCTTGCCTTTTACAAGGGGGGTAAGGGTTTCTTTAACGATATGTCGAACGACATAATCCGGGGTGTAGAAACTGCCTTGCTGCTTTTTCTTTTTGGGATCGTAAGCAAAATACAGGGTGCCTGTCGCCGCTTTTAGCTTGGCTCCATTCGAAGCTCCCACAGCCACCCATTTCTTTCCAGTAAATACTAAATCCTCTTTAGCTGTAAGAAGAGTGAATTCCAAGAAACTCTCGTAAATGGAGCCTAACTGGCGAGGAGTAAAGTAACTGTAAGGGATTTGTCGATATGTGCCGTTTCCTTCCCCCGCATCCGTGTATCCTAACTGGAAAAGCAATCGAACCATTGCATAGTTGGATATTTTAAATTTTTTTGCAAACTCCCACTCTGAAACAGAAAAGACAGTTTCTTTAAAGCCTTTTATTTTTAGTCCAAAGTCACCCTGTTGAACTACATTATAAAGACTTAAGAGGCGATCGTAAATTTCGGTGCCGTCTGGATTAAATTTGCACTCGTATTCATCGCTTATTACCTTAGAGAGCCGCTTGTTGTTAAAATCAGTATCTTCGGAGGGATTGAATGCGGGAAACTCTATGGTATCGAGAAATCGCGAAATTGATATATCAAAATATCTGTTTTCAATGTCTGTGATCGACTGTTTATAATAATGGGGATTTCTTAAGGGTAAGATATTAGTTGTCTCGCATGATTTAATAAAAAGAAGATTAAATAAATGGCTCTCTGAGACATTTCTAATCATTTCCAAATTTTCTTCAGTCAGAGATTCTGATATGGTCTGTTTATATCCGTTGCATATGATTGTCATTGCGGCCATGAAACTCTTACGTAAATCTTGCTCAATCGTTGAAACGAATTTGTTGTTGTAATTCATTAAGAACTCAGTAACTGAACCGCGTTTCGGCCAAAATGATTCCTTTCTAAATAAATAGAAGAAGTATTTTAAGTTGGCGGTAAGTTCTCGCCACGCTTCGCCGCTCCTATCATCGCTAAGGCTAATAGCTGTGAGAAAAGCATGTCCCAATGAGAAGTCGAAACTTCGTCGGTTGCCGCCTTCATTGGAAAGTTTTAAATGAAATAGTTTCCAACTTTTTCCATCGGTTAGAATCCCAAACTCAAGATTCATCAATTCCATGTATTTGAGACATTGGTTGTCAAACGAAAGCCCTATTGTATCGTCTTTATTTGTTTCGTTTTGCTTTTTTTTATGAGAATCAATTTGTTTTTTACGGTCCTGTATATCCAAGATCTGCCATGCCTTGGCTTCCAGAACAATTTTTCCGTAAGTTTGTGCGGCAAATTTTCTTTTCTCGGGATCTTTTTTTGCGTAGACACACTTCTTTTCATCAGGATCATCTACGTATAGTAAATCAGGTCGATAGGTTTTTGTTTTACCACCATCAGTTTCAGACAGTGAAAGATTCTCAATGACTGGATTTGTATCGGGTTTACATTTATTGTGCCACCCAAGTATTTTCATTATCGGCTCTATCCAGTTCCTTATGGTGTCCGCCTCATTCCAATCTTCGAATCGATCTTTTCGCAAACTTGTACAAAGGTTTATGAAGTCATTTTGAAAAGTTGCAAATGGGCCATTCTCGACTAAAGTCCAAAATTCTTGCCTTGGCAAATCGTGCCGCAAACAGACTTCGTTAAAAAGGCTGCTTTGCCAATATGGTCGATGGTTGTCTCTGTCGGGATCTTGGGCCGAGAGCGCGGACGCCATTTTGTTCTGATTTTTCTTCATACGGGCTTAATCCGATCAACCTGGGAGAGATAACCGTTGCTGTAAAGGGTGAACTTAACTTTTGAATTGTCAGCAATCGTCGGTTGAGATGAATTGTTTTTCGTTTTCTTAGATTTCTCTATCGCAGCTTCATGTACATAGTGTGTTTTCCCGAAATCGTCTATTACAAGACCTTCACCGGCTACAGAGTCAAACCAAAGCATTTTTCCTGCTTTCCATGCCGACATATACCGCTCCTAGTAAAACTGCTTCTAGATTAGAAAATTGTTCAAAAACCTATCGGTTGTGACTCGGCGCTCACTTTATGGCTGAAATCCGGTGTCCATACCGCATCGATCTGAGTGCTCCTAGTCGTTACTGGGCCATCATTCCCTATAGAAATCTCTACAGCAGGCTTTCCGTCCTCAATCACATCTTTGACCGCTAATCGAAGAGTGCCGCGTTCTCCCATAGCCTGAATGGCATTCTCTGTGAGGTTGGAGATCACTCGCGCGACCTTTTCCCGATCGGCGCCCACATGGGATTCACTTTCAAGATCAAAAATAGTAGTGACTACACAATCGGGATAGAGCCTTAAAACCCCTTCAGTCGCCGATGAAGCAAGAGCTTTCACAGAGAAGTTTTCTTTGGTGAGTTTCATTTCCTTACTCACATCTATAATGTCCGTCAGCATGGCATTGATGGCACGGATGCTGCTCTCGACATCGATGGTGACGGCTCGCCCGTCTCACGCACGGTCAGGTTCTTAGACTGCACAAGGGTTCTTAAGGCCATTCGAATCGACTGAAGCGGTTTTCTAATATCGTGAGCCAACATTTGGGAGGTTTCGGCAATTGCGGAAGTTCGTTCGTCCTCAGTTATCTTATTTAAAAGAGGATTCAAGATTCTTTTTTCCACCCGTCGCACCAGGAGAGTGTGCGAAATGCCGGCCGCGAAAAGAGCAATCAGCACGGTAACAAATAGGGTCGGCGGGAATCGTCTTAGCTGAGGCTAATCGGTGATTCAGAGATTTGGTGGAAGCATAAATCTGAGCTAGTCCCAGGAATCGGTAGAGTTTGAAAAAGGGCCCATAAAGGAGGAAGTGATCCAGGCAGCATTCTTCTTAATGGACAGCGAGTGCAAGTTAAAAAGCTTAGAATAAAACAAGATGGCGAAGACGTAGAACTTAAGACACACACGGTATTACAAGATTACGACCTGCTTTGCGAGCGTGTGATGAACCACATGTTGCGAGGTGTTTCCACGCGCGATTACAGCGGACTTTTGGAAGATATTCAGGGAGGGCTTGGACTTTCAAAGAGTTCTATTAGCCGTGCATTTCTTAAAGGTTCTCAAAGTAGTTTAGATGAAATCAACGGTCGGGATTTAAAGCCGTATGAGTTTGTTAGCATCATGATTGACGGGATCGAGTTTGGAGATCGATGTGTTATTGCGGTGATGGGCCTAATAAAATCAATAAATGGAAATCAAGAGAGAATGGGTAACAAAATTA
>SHZA01000074.1 GCA_009692515.1 Bdellovibrionales bacterium | reverse complement strand
GCAAAGATCCCGGCGAGATTTAAGTTTCTACGTTCCCACGCCACCGAACTTTCCCATTGCGCTAAAAATTTTAAGGAGCTTGCCATGGGCTCTCCTGGAGTTTCCTTCTTCTTTCATCATAATGGAAGACTACTTGCCAAGTACACCGCTACGTCTCGATTAGCACGCCTTCATGAAACATTGAAACCCTCTTGGGAACCGCTTCACCTCCAAGATGCAGTAGATGACATGCGATTTGAAGCCCTATTATCACCCTTAGACTTTAGCCAAGAAAGAGGAGAGATAACTCTCTTTGTAAACCAACGTCCCGTTAAAAATCGACTTCTGCTCTCTAGTATTCGTAATAGTTTTCTAGAGGTGGCCGGCCCTCATCACGAGCCTTCGGGTGTTTTTTATTTAGATATCAGAGGCGATTGGGTAGACGTTAATGTTCATCCTCAGAAACTAGAGGTTCGTTTTTTTAAACAGGAACGAATTTATGGTTGGTTACTGGCTTCACTTAGAAAACAACTTTCTAATAGTAAATCACTGGCGCCAAACTCCTCGACTCCAGCTAAATTCAATCCCAATCCTGAGTTTTACAAATCACAATCTCCCCTACTCTCACAAACTAATTTTTCCCATAGTGAAGCACTCCGGAGTGAAACGATTCGAACGGAGTTGCCCCCGATGGAGGCCCGACCCAAAGAATCTCCCTCTCTCACTACCCTACCCTTTCGTTTTTATGGCATCGTTCAATCCCAATATTTTTTATTGGAAAACTCTGTAGGCATTTTTATTTTAAATGCTAGGGCTTTTGAGGAAAAAATAATTTTTGCACAATTACAAAAAAATATTACGCTGCAGGGAATTAGTACCCGATCGGTTTCGGTGCCTCAGATACTCACCTTACCTCCCCTTTTATTTGAAACGGCAAAGAAACTCCAGGGCACCCTCACACAATTAGGATTTGAATTTGAGTTTTTTGGAGACAAAGATATCGCTCTAAAGGCCATTCCTCACAAACTTTCAGAAAACGCTTTAGAGTTAAGTTTCATAAAGCTTCTAAAGTCACTTTCGGTACCCCACCCTTCGTTAGCTCTAGACGGCAATCTGACCCACGAGCTTCGGCTGCTAACCGATCTCATAGCTAGGCCTGTAGGTAGAATCTGGGAGCCCTGTGAAATCACCGAACTATTATCTTTAATGACCGATTTTAATGAAAGCTGGACTTGCCCTCGAGGCAACCCTGTTTTATTTAAGATCTCTTGGAATCAACTTCAGGAACACTTTAAAAAAATATGAACAGACAACTTGCCATCGCTATTTTAGGTCCCACAGCCTCTGGAAAAACAAAACTTGCCGTTCAATTGGCAAATCGCCTGAATGGCGAGATTATTTGCATGGACTCTACTACCGTCTATAAGGGACTGGACATTGGCTCGAGTAAGCCTAGTGCCGAGGAGCTGGTAGCCGCTCCCCATCATCTCGTTAATATTGCCTCCCCTAATGAACCCTTTTCTGCCTTCCATTTTGTGCAAATGGCCGAAACAACCATTAATGAAGTTGTCTCTAGAGGAAAACTCCCTATCATTGTCGGAGGTACCTATTTTTATCTTCGGGCCCTCCAGTTTGGAATGTATGAGATTCCTGCTATTGCCAATGAAATTGTTGAGGCATTGGAAAATGAATTTTGTAAGGATGACAAGGTTCATACGATGAAGATGCATGAGGAGCTAAAAAGAAGAGATCCTAAATCGGCAGAGACTCTCCATCCCAACGATCGCTACCGAGTCTTAAGAGCTTTAGCTATTTTACGCTCTACCCGACAACTCCCCAGCGAATTAAAACCCACCCGATTTTCAGAGAATCAAAAGTCTAGGCTATGGATGAAATACGCCGTCACCCTATCTCGACACTCTTCAAATCAGGCCATTGTGAATCGTACTGAAAAAATGCTCGCCGCAGGACTTGTCGAAGAGACAAGAAAATTATTAGAACTATACCCTGACGAACGATGTCTCAACAGTATCGGTTATGCAGAGGCCAAGGCCTTCTTAGGAAAAAAAATAACTGAGAAACAACTCAGAAATGAGATCATTGAAAAAACAAGGCAACTGGCCAAGCGGCAGGTCACCTGGCTTCGCAGTGATCCAGAGGTTCGTTTTGTTGATTTCAGAGACAACGATAGAATTTGTTTGGATGTTGAAAATTTACAGTTTGCTTTAAACGGATAGGATTTTATGCAATCGATGACAGGATTTGGAAAAGGGGATGCCACCTTAGGAACCCAAACTATCTCTATCGAGATTAAATCGGTTAATCATCGTTATTTAGACACTCGTTTTCGATTACCTTTCACCTTAAGTTTTTTAGAGCTTTCCCTGTTAGAGATTCTAAAGTCTCACTTTGAGCGTGGTTCCTTTGAAATTAATATCAAGCAAAAATCTTTAAGCTCCACTGAGAACGGCCATAAAAATTCGGGATTTGGAATCGATGAGGATGCGGCAAAATCTCTTATCGAAGCTGTAGAAAAACTTCATTTAAAATTTGGAACCCCTAAAAATCCATCATTGGAATTTCTTTTACAGTCGGGTCGTGTTTTTATTCCTCAGGAAAATCCTGAAAACCTTCCGGAACTCACCGCTGGAGTGAAAAAAACATTCGAGCGGGTGCTAAAAGATCTAAAAATGATGCGTGAACAGGAAGGAATGAAACTAAAAACTATTTTGCTACAGGGCGTCTCAGACTTAGTAAAGGCCACTTCACAATTGAGTCAATTAGCCCCCAGACAACCGGAGAAGATTAAGGAGCGATTAGAGAGTCGATTGGCAAAATGGGAGTTAAGCACCCCTATGGATCCGCATCGCCTGGAATGGGAAATCGCACTAGCCGCAGAAAAGGCAGATATTACAGAGGAAATTGACCGTCTAAAAACTCACGCCGAGGCCTTTACTGGAATTTTGAACCAGTCGGGAGCTGTAGGCAGAAAGTTAGATTTCCTCACGCAGGAGCTCCATCGTGAGGTCAACACCACGGCATCAAAATCTGCCGATATTGAAATAACGCAGATCGCAGTCGGTTTAAAAACGCAGATCGAAAAGCTAAGGGAACAGGTACAAAATGTCGAATAACTATCAAGGGATAACGGGTTCGGAATCACAATCGGAACGGATGCTTAATATTGGGCATGGCAGTTTTATAAAACCGGATCGCATCTTAGGTATTTTTGAAGCCGGCTCTCTTCCTATGCGACGTTGGAGAGATAAAGCTTTAGAAGAAAATAGATTAGTCGACGCCACCAAGGGGAGAAAAATGAAGTCCTTAATCTTAACCGATTCAAATCATGTGATTTTGTCTAGCGTAGTCCCCCAAACTCTTAATGAGCGAATGAGCGAAAAACGTTCTCCTTCAGGAGCTTCATTGAGACCCCAGGAGGAAAGGTTGTTTGTCTCCTAAACGAGCGCAACATACGCCCCTACCACGCCTAGTGGTTATTTCAGCTCCCAGTGGAGCTGGTAAAACAACTTTGTCGTCGCTATTACTCAAGGAATTTCCACTCTTACAACGTTCCGTTTCCACCACCACTCGCCCTAAAAGAGATAATGAAATTGAAGGCACCCATTACCATTTTGTCGATGATATTACCTTTAGAAAAAAAATAACCCTAAACCATTTTGCAGAATGGGCCCTAGTGCATGGGAATAAATATGGCACTACGAGAGCAAATATTGAGAGCATCCTACTTTTAGAAAAGCATCCGGTATTTGATATTGATGTTCAAGGGGCGATGAATTTAAAGGCCCTATACGGGGATAGAGTCCTATTGATCTTTATTCACCCGCCCTCACTAGAGGCTTTAAAAGAGAGACTCATTCAAAGAAAGGACGATTCTCTATCGTCGATTGAAAACAGATTGCAAAACGCAACTAGTGAAATAGGCTGGAGTCAAAAATATGATTATCAGGTCACCAATGACCTCATAGAAAAATCATTTCTAGAATTAAAAAATATTGTCTTTCAAGAATGTTTCAAGAGGGCGACGTGACTCCATCGATTCCCATTTCATTGAATGCTAAAAGGCCACGCGGACTGGAGGAACTCATTGCCTATATCAAAAGCTACAATCCTGACGTTGATATCGAGCTGATTACTAAGGCCTATCTTTTTTCGGAAAAGGTTCACCAGGGACAAAAGAGAACAAGTGGAGAAAATTATTTTCAACACCCTATTGAGGTGGCCTTTATCGTCGCTGAGCTACAATTAGATACGGGAAGTATAGTGACCGCCCTCCTCCATGATACCGTAGAGGATACGGTGGCTACTCTTGCCGAAATCGAAGTTCTATTTGGTCCAGAGATCACAGCCCTCGTCGATGGAGTTACCAAAATCAGTCAGATCTCATTTCAAACCAGTGAAGAAAAACAGGCTGAGAATTTTCGCAAGATGGTATTTGCAATGGCAAAGGATCTACGTGTTATTTTGGTGAAGCTTGCCGATCGCACTCATAATATGAGAACGCTACAACCCCTTCGTCCCGACAAACAGGCTCGCATTGCTCAAGAAACTTTAGATATTTATGCTCCCTTGGCAAATCGGCTTGGACTTTCGGCTATGAAACGGGAACTAGAGGATCTTTCTCTACGTTATACGAAACCTGAAATTTATTATAAACTTGTAACCCAGGTTGCAAAAAAAATTAAAGAGAGAGATCAATATACCCAAGATGTGCTCGCCATGATTGAAGGGGCTCTTCACGAACATGGGTATCATAATATTAAAGTTTCGGGTCGCCCCAAACACTTCTATAGCATTCAGAAAAAAATGGAAAAAAGAAATCTCACCTATGAAGAGGTTTATGACCTCACGGGGTTTAGAATCGTTGTAGAGACGGTAGAACAATGTTATGGAGTCTTAGGTCTTATCCATTCACTATGGACACCTGTTCCTGGGCGTTTCAAAGATTATATTGCAATTCCTAAGGCAAATTTCTACCAGTCACTTCACACCACTGTCATTGGCCCGGCAGGAGAGAGAATTGAAATTCAAATTCGAACTGAAGCAATGCATGACACCGCCGAACGTGGGATTGCCGCACACTGGGCCTATAAAGAGGGAAAAAATGTCGCTCAGGAGGCCTCTAAATTTAGCTGGCTTAATCGTTTAGTAGAATGGAATAAGGACCTACAGGATCCTAATGAGTTTCTAGAGACCGTTAAACTCGATCTGTTTTCTGAGGATGTTTATATTTTCACCCCTAAAGGAAAGGTAATAGAATTCCCCCAAGGATCAAGTCCATTAGATTTTGCCTATAGTGTTCACTCAGATTTGGGCCATCACTGCATTGGCGCCAAGGTGAATGGTCGAATCGTGCCATTAAAACACAAATTAAAAAGTGGCGACACCGTTGAGATTTTAACATCCCAGAACCAAACACCGCATAAGGATTGGTTGAAGATTGTCAAAACGTCGAAGGCGAAAAATAAGATACGACAATTCATAAAAATCCAGGCTCACGAAAGTTCTAAAGTTATGGGTGAAATGATTCTTGAAAAGGAGCTTAAACGAGAGGCCCTTAAATTTAAAACTCTACTTAAAGAGGGGCTACTTACCCAGGTCGCTGAAGCTTTTTCTCTTAAGTCGGTGGATGAACTTCTGAGTGCGATTGGTTACGGGAAGCTCTCTGCCAAAAAAGTAATCGGTAAACTTAATCTTCCTAGTTCCCAAAAATCGCCAGAGGATCTAAAAGAGACAAAAGAAACTAAAAGACCGCTCCAAAAAATAGTCGAAGAGGCATCGAGAAAAAGCACCTCACGACAAGGGGTGAAGGTTAAAGGGATTGATGATCTTTTAGTTCACTTTGCTAGATGCTGTAATCCCGTCCCCGGAGATTCTGTCATCGGGTTTATCACAAGAGGAAGAGGTATTAGTGTTCACTCTAGAAAGTGCCCCAAGGTATTTGATTCTGATCCTCACCGCTTAATCGATATCGAATGGGACATGGCAATCTCCGCAGAGAGATCGGTAAAGATCAGAGTGATCTGTAACGACCGCCCCGGTCTCTTAGCCGACATGTCGGGAGTGATTAAGGATCAAAAAGCGAACATCACTAGAGCTCAGATTGGAACTACAAAAGATAAAAAAGCGGTCTGCTTATTTACGGTATCTATTAAAAATCTTCCCCACCTATCTAAAATACTTTCCACCCTAGAGGGCATTCCTGGAGTGATCTCCACAGAACGAGTCCAGAAAAAAGAGTGATAGATCCTATTTTTTACTTACTGTTGAAATTTTCGATTAGATTTTGAAACTGGAATTAAAGCAATAGCTGGACCTTTGCGTTTTATTTTCGTTTGGCTATAGACTTCAGCTAAACTTCCCGAAATGGATAGTAGTCCTGAACTGACTATCGTTCTATTCTCATTACCGGGTAATGATTTTGTTCCATTTAGAATCCAAACCTTTATTTTTCTAAAATCGAATGGAGATTTACCTATAGTTTGACTCGCTAATAAAGCAGCAGCCCCGGTTACAAAAGCGGTCGCTTGAGAGGTCCCCGACATCATCCCAAACTTTCCATTGGGAATAGTGCTTAAAATACTTAATCCTGGAGCCGCAATATGTACGGGAATTCCAAAATTACTCGAGGATAAAAGTTGATTTTTCTGATTTACCGACGCCACACCAATAATATTATCTAAGGGATAGCTTGCAGGATAATAGGGAGCCTGGAGATTATTATGGCCATCATTACCCGCAGCAGCGACAAATAAAACCCCTTTTCGATTAGCCTCTTCCACTGCCATTCGCTCTGCAGTCGCGGGCTCACCACCTCCACCACTATAATTAATGATATGAGCACCCATTCGTACTGCGTATTGAATAGCACGTACTGTGTTTTGCAAATTATTCATTCCATTGCTGCCTGTATCGTAATACTTCAAAGGCATAATAGAAACTCCGGGACAAACTCCAGTGGTACCTAATCCATTCGAGCTTTCCGATGAGATAATACCAGCGATATGAGTGCCATGCCCATGGGTATCAAACGGAAGGGGTTGATTATTTACGAAATCCCAACCTGCCACATCGTCGATAAAACCATTCCCATCATCATCTAAACCATTACAGCTCTTGTCTCGACAAGAGGTAGATGCCAAATCTTTAGATCCCCAAGCCCCGGTCTCATTTCGATTGATCCAAATATTATTTTTAAGTTCTGGGTGGGTATAGTCAATGCCTGTATCGATGACCGCAACCACAATTGTAGGAGAACAGGAGCTCACTTCAGCTCTTGTCGCCTGAACTAAGGGAGTAAAGGAATTGAAAAATCCAATATTAGCTAAACCCCAATCCTGATTAAGAAGGGGATCCACCTGGTTATTTAATTCGGTATGTGAGGGGTCTTTGCCTTCAATGCGACGAACCAATTCTTTGGGAAAAGCGGGATAGTTAAAAGAATTGGAAGCTCTTGAAATACTATTATCAACCTCGATAGCCTCAGCACTAAAGGAGAGGGAATGAAAAACAAAAATGCCACAGATTACAACCATCATCCAATTATAGAAACATCTGTCGGCTACGGGCACCTGATTAACTAACTCTGTGCGGACCAACTGCTACCTCCACCCACTCTTATTTTAGTGCAGACTCTGTGTCTTCACCCTGGAAAGTCCAGGAATGAGCCTGGACATTGGATTAAAAAGCAACCCTTGTGCCACACCCAAAATAGAGCTAACTGCTTGATTTACATAGCTCGTTTTACCTCTATCGTTTTTTTTATCTGTTGATAAATCTGACAGGTTGGAGCCCATAATGTCACT
>SHZA01000073.1 GCA_009692515.1 Bdellovibrionales bacterium | reverse complement strand
TTAATAAAGGAAATTCAATAATTTGCGGAGTCACTCCATGGAAATTGATTTGGTGTATAATCGGGCGAGCGAAGATTCTTCCCCTTCTTTAGGAACTCGCTATCTAGCCGCGATGCTCAGTAAAGGGACTAAAGGCAATAGAGTTTATCGTTGATCGTGGTTCCAGTCACTCATCCGATGATGGGCATGTGACGAGGAAAAAAAATGCAAACCTACTATTAAATAGTCTTTACGGTCATAAATCTAGAAATGAAGTGGAGCATAGTCCCGTTATATTAAAGCGATCGGTATGCGAAAAGGCATGGAAATATTTTGAGCTGCCACTATTGAATTCTTGTGAATTAAGGTATCAAAATAAATCCTCCATAGGTTTCACCAATCATCTTATTCCTCAGGTGATGCTTTATGATCGGATGGCGGAGAAGGGCACATCCGATTCAAAAACTATCATGATGGGATTTCATAGTAATCGACTGATGAACCTTCTTAGTGCAGTAAAAAGGTTCTCCTGGCAATTCCCAAAGACTAGAGCTCTTCAAATGTGGAATCAAACTAAACATAATTTTGTAACCCTCGATGGGGATAAAATGACGATAACAAAAATATTAGAGCCTTTATTTTCGAAGAAATCGCCATGGAAGAGGTAATTTTTATTAGTTTTAAAAAAGGAAAGAGTAGGAGGTATGACCCATGACCCATCTGAGTCCCCAGTAATTCCTAGTAAGTTGCTAGGATAAAAACGCAGGTAAGAAATTAATATTATGAGTGAAGTTAGATTCCGAGAAGCCTTTTTTTTACGCAGTAGTAGGAGGCAGGTATCTAAATGTTATTTAGGGTATAGATTTAACCCATTAAGGGTCTTTCTTTGTGCTATAGCTGGGGAATGAAACCTGAAGAAACAGAAGTTATTTGCCTGATTAGCTATGAAATTACCCAGATCTTATTAGGCGGTGGCCCAGAAGATCGCGGTAGTTTTTGGAAGCAATATCGTGAAGAATTAAAACTTAATAAAAAAACTGACTACCTAAACTATCACACCAAACTCTGTAGAAACCATTTAGTATCTCCCAAATTGAATCTTAAAGAGCCTGTTTATTATCGCAACAAAACACTCACTCTAGAAAAAGATGCCCTTTTACTTTTGCGAAAATCTACTTGGATTTAATTAGGATCTAAAATCCTTTTACTTTCTTAAATGGATAGGTAGATTTTTTTTAAAAAGAAGGGGATTTATGGAGCCTATTACATTTCAGGGTAATATTTTATTTGTAGGCTACGGTGCAGTGGCTCAGTGCACTCTCCCGATTTTAGAAAAACATCTTAAAGTAAATTTAAATCAAATCTCTGTGTTGGATTTTGAAGATCGTAAAATAGCGCTAGAGCCATGGATAGCAAAAGGACTTACCTTTGTACGGTTCGTTATTTAAATACCTCTCTTGAAGTTTGGGACCCTTATGAAAACTCTGAAGGAGCACATCCTACAAAGATGACTCTCTATTGGCGCCATATGAACCTGCCTCGAATAATAAGCTGCTGGAAAGATAATCAAGGCCCTAACGCAATTTTAGAGCACGGTGCAAATCCTGGATTGATTTCTCATTCGACCAAATAGGGTCTTATCGACATTGGAGAGGCACGCTATCGTCCTACAGTGCATTATGCTTACTGTCCGAGTGATGCGGCTAATGCTTCTCTCAATGAGCTTCACAGTTGTAATTACGAGTTTGTTCTAACAATAAGTGGAGAGCCTAAGGACTGGAATCTTTTTTAGTTCGTAGTGTTTATTTTTTCGATTCGGATTTTAAAATTAATCTTCGAAATCGGATAGGACTTCCATGATCTTGTAATCGAATGGGGCCTGGTAGACCTTGTTTTTGTTTCGCAGCCGAGCCAGTGGGGTGGTCAAACTTACCACGATCAATCACTGTGGTGCCATTATGAATGACCGTCACTTCACCCTTTTCAATAACGGTTCCTTCGCTAGTTACCCTAGGAGAGATAAAATGAATATCATAGGTCTGCCAGTTTTCCGGTGGAAGACTAGCCGACGGGGTGGGTGCTAAAATTTTATAAAGAGCGCCACAAAAACCGTCTAAATAAGTTTCATTTTTCCAAGAGTCGAGAATTTGAATTTCATAGCGTCCTTGTAAAAATATTCCACTATTACCTCGATCCTGGCCATGTTTTTCTGGCAGATAGGGAATCCAAAACTCCGCATGGAGATCAAAGTCTTCGAATGAGCTTAATGTTTGAATATCCCCTGTCCCTGGAATGACCTCTAGATAGTCTTCATTTACCTTCCAGGCTGCCGCAAGTGAAGTTTTAGTGGATACCCAACCTGAAAGGTCCTGGCCATTAAAAAGTGGAGTTGTTATAGCCCCTATCAGCACTTCTCCGCCTAAAACACTAGCTATGAAGAGGGAAACAAAATGAATTGAGGTGAGTTTCATCGCCTTGGCTTTAATGTAATTGAAAATAATAATCAATACTCTCCTGAAATTTGGCCTGCCTTATAAAGGCTCTAGACTAGATAATAGCCCTCCTCATAAATAGCTATTTAAAGAACTAGACGGATCCTAGAACCCCATGCTAACACCTCATAACGATAGTTGATTTTCGTGTTGCGGGAGTAGCTCATTTGGTAGAGCATCAGCCTTCCAAGCTGAGGGTAGCGGGTTCGAGCCCCGTCTCCCGCTCCATTTCGAAGATGTCATAAGACTAAATCTAAAAACTTAACTAGTGAACCATGGAATATAGCTTTTGATAAAGCGGCTATTTTCAATCTCTATTCAATAAGTGAAATAAAGGGGACTACTCCTCTCCACTACGACCAGAAAAAAAGTCATTTCCCTTATTATCAACAATAACAAAGGCAGGAAAATCTTTAACCTCTATCTTCCAAACGGCCTCCATTCCAAGCTCTGGATATTCATGAACATCTACTTTTGTAATGCAATCTTTGCCCAATCGAGCGGCAGGACCGCCTATAGAACCCAAGTAAAAGCCCCCATATTTTTTGCAAGACTGAGCCACCTCTTTAGAGCGATTCCCTTTACCCAACATGATGAGTGAAGCCCCCTCTTTTTGAAAAATAGGAACATAAGAATCCATCCTTTGCGAGGTGGTGGGACCAAAACTTCCTGAAGGATGGCCTATAGGTGTTTTTGCAGGTCCGGCATAATAGATCGCAAACTGTTTTAAATAATCTGGAAGACCCTTTCCGGCTTCGATGCGTTCTAGAAGTTTTGCGTGGGCAATATCACGAGCGACTATCATCGGTCCATTTAACATGACTCGAGTCGATACCGGAAGGCGGCTCAAGGTTTCTAAAATCTCCTTCATCGGCCTAGCTAAATCAATTCTGACCGCTTGATTATTATTTTCTGCATCACCAGGTAAAAATTTTGCTGGAGAGGTTTCGAGCTGTTCTAAAAAAACCCCCTCCTCGGTAATTTTTGCTTTGATCTGTCTATCGGCAGAGCAGGACACTCCTAAGCCTACAGGACAGCTAGCCCCATGACGAGGCAGGCGAATGACTCTGACATCGTGAACGAAATATTTGCCGCCAAATTGCGCTCCAATTTTAGTTTCCCTGCCCCACCGTTCTATTTGTTTTTCTAATTCTAGATCTCGATAAGCACGGCCTTGCAAATTTCCTGAAGTTACCAGATTGTCGAAATAGCCACAGCTAGCTAACTTGACCGTTTTTAGCGTGTGCTCTGCTGAAGTGCCCCCAATCACAATGGCCAAATGATAGGGAGGACAGGCTGCCGTTCCTAGAGTGAGAAGGGTCTGCTTTACAAACTCCTCCATCGATTTTGGATTTAAAAGTGATTTATTTTTTTGGAATAAATAACTTTTGTTGGCACTTCCACCGCCTTTAGCAATAAAAAGAAGTTCATATTTTTTTCCTGGCTCCGAATAAACCTCTATTTGTGCAGGTAAATTGGTACCCGTATTTTTTTCTTCATACATCGAAAGAGGAGCTAGTTGCGAGTAACGTAAATTACGTTTTTGAAAAATATTAAAGATACCACGGCTTAAACTTTCCGAGTCATCGGAAAGGGTGAGTACCGATTCCCCTTTTTTCCCCATCACTAAAGCGGTTCCTGTATCTTGGCATGAAGGGAAAATTCTCTCAGCGGCAATGACGGCATTTTTCAAAAGTTCAATAGCTACAAAGCGATCGTTGGCACTGGCTTCAGGATCCTTTAAAATCGCTGCCAGTTTTTCTAAGTGGCCCGTCCGTAGTAAATGGGAGACATCGTCGAAAGCTATTTCACAAAGCTCGGTCAATACCTCTGGTGCAATCACCAAAAATGTTTTTCCGTTCATGGTTTGGGTGGTGAGACCCGAGATAGGAAGCTTGCGATAGGTTGTTTTATCCTCCATCGTTTCAAAAAGGGGCTGATAATTAAATTCGGTCATAAAATATCTCCGTAGAATGAATGGTAATAGAATAGCCTTAAATGGGGCTACTTAAAAGTTGTCGTTAACTTAATTCAAAATCTACACCCATTAAAGAGAGTGAGGTACGCCCCTGGAATAGATTTTTACTAGCCGTGACAATGAATTTAGCTTGTTTGGATTTAGATAAAGACTCATGAACTTCATTGAAAAATAGAATCTTTTGTACCCCATGAGAGCCCGTTTGTAGAGAAACTGCGGTGTGGCGATTTTTATAATATTTGCAGTCGATTATTTCACCCTCGATTAAAAATTTAGGTTCTTCAAATCCATGGCCGAAGGGTTTCATATCTTCCATTACCGCAGCTAAAGGTAAATTAACCAAATGAGAAGGAAGAGAACAATCGTAATGAACCTTACTTTCCCATTGTAAGGGATTTTGACGTCGAATATTTTCGGCGTAATCGATAAGTTTCGAGCGAATGGCCTCTTCGTGAATTAAATCAAAGGTAAATCCTCCTGCGGCTCGATGACCTCCAAATTTTGTAAAGAGATGAGCAGCGGAGTTCATCGCTTCAGTCACGTCAAATCCGGGAATAGAACGGGTGGAACCCTTGCCTTTTCCCTCTGCAGATTGAAAGAGCCACGTGGGCCTCCAGAATTCTTCTGCTAATTTACTAGCCGCGATTCCGACCACTCCTGGGTGCCAGTTTCCCCCTAAAAAAAGAATGGGATCATTGGGATAAACCTTGGCCCTTTCTTTAGCCTCGGCCACAATTTTAATTTGAATCTCTTTTCGTTCTTGATTTGATTTTTCCATGTGAAGAATAAGAGCTGAGGGTTCTTCACTTAAGAAAGCTTCAATGACTTTATCGGCGTGACCTAGTCTGCCTACAGCATTGATTCTTGGCCCTAAGCGAAAACCGACATCCTTTTCATCCATTGAAGCGGTGATTTCAGCGGCAGCCTTTAGTTTTTTAAAAATAGGCCGCTGACTTTTTAAAAAGGCGTCAACTCCTAGTCTTGCTAGTCTATGATTCACACTATTTAAGGGCACGACATCACAAATAGTTGCCATTCCAGCAAGAGCTAATAGATCGGTCCAAAGAGATGCGGGAACGGGAAAGTTCTCTGCGAGTCGTCTTAAAAGAACAAAGGTAATGCCACACCCACATAGCTCTTGATAAAGGGGGTCGGGGTGAAGCTTAGGATTTAGCACAATGCCGTCAGGAATTTTATCGATCTGAATTTTATGGTGATCGGTGCAGATGAAATCAATTCCGCGAGCACGGCAATACTCGGCTTCGTCGTTAGCTGTAATTCCAGTATCCATGGTGATAATAACCTGGGCCTTTTCATCGTCGATCAAATGCTGAATGGCTTTGAGATTCACTCCATAACCCTCTTTAAAACGGCAGGGAATATAATGAACGAAATGATTAAAACCAATGGCTTTGAGAAACCAAATCCAACTCACACAACTCATAGTACCGTCGACATCGTAATCGGCGTAGAGAGCTATTTTTTTATTAGCTTTAATAGCAGCAGTGATGCATTGAAGTGTTTTTTCTAAACCGTGATCTCCATACTGCAATTTTTCTATGGGAGCAAAAGCGCGATTGGAAAGCAGCAGAGTTTTTAGCTGTTCAAAGGTATCAGGAGTTTCCCGATTTTGTGGATGCCAATGGTTAAACTTTGTTCCCATGGTTAGCTAATAATAAGGAAAAGGGGGACTGTCATGCTCGGTGCGTTAGCGTTGGGTAAACTCATAAAAACGGCAGTCGGATTGAATGGGACATTCCTTGCAGATGGGTTTTCTAGCTTTACATAACTTTCGTCCATGAAGAATTAAGGTGCCATTAACGGCTCCCCAAAGCTCGGAAGGTAAGAGCTCCTTCAATTCCTGTTCTATCTTTTCTGGTGTCTTAGTGCGAGCCCAGGCCAATCGCTGACTCACGCGTAAAACATGGGTATCTACTGCAATGGCCGGAATATCAAAGGCTTGGTTTAGAACCACACTGGCCGTTTTTCTTCCCACACCCGATAGAGTAATGAGCTCTTCTAAAGTTCGAGGAACCTCTCCCCTAAATTTATCGACGATATCGGTGGCGGAACTTATAATAGCCTTAGCCTTGGCTCGATAAAATCCACAGGAGTGAATGATTTTTTCAACCTCTTTTTGAGAGGCATTTTTCAAAGCTTGAGCTGTGGGATAGGCTGCAAAAAGGTGAGGTGTCACCTGATTGATTCTCACATCGGTGCATTGCGCAGACAGAATGACCGCAGTCAGAAGCTGAAAAGGCCCTTCATAGGTGAGCTCTGTTTTAGGATTAGGATATAGTTTACATAGTGTATCAAAAGTGGCTAGAGCCTTTTTTCTAGAAATTACCGAGTTTTTTATTCGTTGTTTGGCCATAAGAAGATCTTTTCTTGCTTTTTGATTGCTTGGAAAATAATCTATTAACTCGCCAGGGACAACCTATTCTCTACAAGACTTTTAGGAGGCAATCATGCGAAATTTTATGGGAATCTTAGTCATTGGAATTTTTTCACTCACAGCCGTTGCAGCGAAACCTATTTGTGTTCGCCATTACGCAGAAAAGGATGGAGTGAATGTGTGCGAGAAATTTACCTATGCTTATGCTTATCTGACCCCCTTAAAAGATAATCTAGAAAAACTAGTTTGTGCCAGAATGTACGAGAGCCTCTTTTGTAAAAATGGGCCTCCTTATGAGTCTATTTCATCGGTGAATAAAGGAACTATTTGTATCCTAAATAATAACCAGCCCACAGTTTCTAACTTATGTGCGACGACACCTCAGTTTTATGAATATATTCGCGAAAGTAATGAAGATTGATTTGCGTTTTTAAGGACGGAACATTATATCTTAAGTTCGAAGCCGCAGTGGTGAAATGGCAGACACGCTGGTCTTAGAAGCCAGTGCCCTTGGGCGTGGGGGTTCAAGTCCCTCCTGCGGCAATAACTAAACTACTAAAGTTAATAATATCAATTAGTTAGCCGTAAGCAACCACCACGCCTGCGTGGGTGTTGTGGGAGAGTGCAGTTTTAGTTCCTTCTAGAAAATAACGATAAGGAGCTTATGGGCTACTCGATTTGTAAAGACAAAAAATCTTTTAGGATTATTTATGAAAAGTGGGTTGATTCAAAACCCACCAAACGGCATGTCAAACAAGCCGAGTGGAAAAATCTGGGATTTTCACTGTCACATACTCTTGAACAAGCTCGTGCAATTGCAATATCACTAAACGCAGATTTGAAAATTTCTAACCTGGAAGAAAGGCGAAATCGCCTTGAACTTCGAAGACAAAAGGACAACTTGGAGAAGTGTGCTTATCTACCAGATATTTATGTGTTGCAGTTTGAGAAGGACATAGTTGATGGCAAAGATTTGCGCATTGACCATTGGGAATCAGCAAAAAAGGTCATTAGGATAGTGAATCTAAAGACAACTGACTGGTATTTCTTATCACATAAATTTTATAGCCATTTTGAGAAGCTTGGTTATTCAATCGATTATTCTAATCGAATTAGAAGGCTGCTCAA
>SHZA01000072.1 GCA_009692515.1 Bdellovibrionales bacterium | reverse complement strand
TGGACCGGGACCCCCTCATTTTCCAAAGAGGTCACAAAGGTATCTTTGATGGAACGAGGAAAAAATAAGGAGGTGCTTATCGACGAGCATATTCGTAAAGAGGCCTCTTTAGAAAGTTTACAAAAATTAAAGGCTGTCTTTAAAACTAATGGAGTGGTCACGGCGGGAAATGCAAGTGGCATGGTAGACGGTGCCACCGCTCTTATCGTCACTACCAAAAGGCTTGCGCAGGAAAATAACTGGGCCATTTTAGGAGAGTGGTTAGGCTCCCACGTTGTGGGCTGCGAGCCCACTCTAATGGGAATGGGGCCGGTTCCCGCTGTCGAAGGGCTGTTTAAAAAAACGGGCATGGCTATTAAAGACATCACTCGATTTGAAATAAATGAGGCCTTTGCTCCTCAAGTATTGGCCTGTCAAAAACTCTTAGAGATTCCAACCTCGAAGTTAAATGTCGAGGGAGGGGCGATTGCCATCGGTCATCCGCTAGGGGCTAGTGGGGCTCGCTTGATCGCCCATTTACTTTATCAATTAAATTCTGGTTCGTCTGAAGTAGGCTGTGCCGCAGCCTGTATTGGTGGCGGTCAGGGGATGGCCCTTTTAATTAGAGCGTGAACTGATTGTATCGTCTTATTTTACCTTTTCTTTCCTTTATTTTGATCGGGAATTTCGCTTGTGTATTTGGAGCTGAGCCTAAAACTGAGATAGCCCTACAGTTTCGCGCCGATTTTTATGAACGTGATCTCAAAAATAAAATAGAAAAGGGAAGAGGCAACGCCTGGATTAAAAGTGGAGAGAGAGAAATTTGGGCAGACTACATTGAGCTAGACCGCACGACAAATAAGGCCACTGCCAATGGCAACGTTCGCCTTAAAGAAAATAACATCGAAATTTTTTGTAATCGGGCCATCTATACATTAGATGGCTCGGAGGCTATTTTAGAGGAGGCCACTCTGCTCGCAGCGCAGCTCGTGGTTACCGGAGCTAAGATTAATAAACTTGGGCCCAAACGGTATGAAATTCAAGAAGGGATTTATACCAATTGTAATACCATTCCCATTACCGATCGCACCGCAGGGCACTGTTTATTTGACTGGAAAATTTACGGGCACAAATTCGATCTCACCTTAGATGGTTATGTCTTGGCCTATGATGTTTTAATATATTCGAAAGATCTCCCCTTGGGCTACCTACCTTTTTTTATGGCCCCTGCGAAATCGAAACGACAATCGGGCCTTCTTTTTGCTTCATTTAGCTCAAGCAACCATCTAGGAACTGGATTTGGATTACCTTTTTTCTGGGCCCTTTCACCTTGGCAGGATCTGACTCTCACTCCCACTTTTTACAGTAAAGCAGGAATGCATACGGCAGCCGAATATCGATATTATTACAGTTCTAATATGAACGGGAGTTTCAATCTTTTTTTAAATGAAAAATCCTTCAATGCTCAACGTAATAACCCCGAAATTCTTTCAGCCTCGGGTGCTACCAATTTTATTCAGAAAAATAGATGGCTGGGTTTTTTGGGGGAGGCTGCCTTTACCTTACAGCATCTGATCAAATTAGAAAATGGAGTGGTCTCACGGCAGTCGGTGAATTATGTGAGCGACCCTTTTTACGTTCAAGATTATTCTTTTGATCTTGGGGTTAGTAAAAGTAATTTAGGTTTTTTAAGATCTCTTGTTACCGTGACCTATCCAAGCCCCTCCTATCTATTTTATGGAGGACTGATTCATCACCAATCACTGCTTGTAGCGACCGACTCTCCGGTAACAACTCAATCCGAAACAGGAGCCGATAGAGGAGCCGTATCTCAGTTTCCTATATTAGGAATAGGGCAAAAATTAACAGATCTCATTTTTCCTTATCTCTCCTTAGAGTGGGATACACGATTCACCCATTTTTGGCGACCGGAAGAGAGCTTTGATAATAATATTCCCCTTCCTTCGCAAACAGAGATCTCCCCCGGTGCCCCTTATCAAAATGGAGATTTCATTAGAGAGGGCCAAAGATTTCAGTTTGAGCCGAGAGGAATCGTAACCCTTGCTTTGGCGAAGGGACTAGAAATTCAACCCCTTCTAAAGGGAATGGTTTCAGTTTATCGATTTGACTTACCACAGGCTAGCACCGTTCACAGAGAATCGATCACTACCGAAATTCCTCTTTCTTTTTATTTATCGAAATCTTTTAAAACCTCTGTAAACGGATTTGAAAACATCGCCCATTTGATTCAACCACGACTCATTTATGGCTCCTCTATTTATGGAAGTGGAGTGCCCAACCATCCTTTTTTCCAAGCGACTCACCCCCCTTTCGACAGTACCGACTTAGTGACTCAGTTTGAATATTTCAGATTTGAACTCATACAACGGTTAAGAACCATTTTGGGAGTTGAATCGGTTCGCTTTCTTACCTTTCAGCTATCTAACCAATACAATTCTAGATTGGATAAAGGTGATTCTAGATTTTTTAATCCTATTTTAAAAAATCATCTAGGGCCGATTGAGAGCTATTTAAATATCACCATTAACTCTCTTTCATTAACCCTTGAAGGCTACTACCAGTGGCACCGAACGGCTAGTGCAAGTGGCCAGTTAAGAAATGAAGGGGCCTGGACCTCTACCTTAGCCTATGATTTTGCTCCAGGAGATAAGCTCTCCCTTAGCACCCTAATGCGCACCGATCCCGATCCTATCCAAGATGAGCAGTTAGTGTCTCTTGGTATTAATAAGGCACTTCCTGTCTTTATTAATTTTTCAACGGTGATTAACTATTCTCTAAAACATGGAGAGCTTCGAGGCTACGAGTGGGGTGCTTATTTTGCCTCTAAACCCTCCTCCTGTTGGTCCTTGAGTTTGCTCTCAGGAAGAACTCAGGGGAAGCAGGAGTATGCTCGCTTTTTATTCCAACTAAATTTTGGAGGTTCCATTGGAAAGTCCTAGTTCACCTAGCACACTTTTTATCGTTGGTACGCCACTCAGCGATGAAGGGTTTCTTTCAAAAGAGGCTATTCTCTGTTTAAATTCTGTTGATTTCATTATTGCAGAGTCCAAACGAAATGGTTTTAGATATTTAAAGCAGACAGAAAAGAGGGAATCGGTTCCCGTTTTTTTTCTAGATCCTTTTCGAGAATCTGAATGGCAAGAATTAAAAGGTTTACTTGTAAAAATGGCACCCACCGGAGCCAAGGTCGCGCTTTTTTCAGATACGGGAATGCCATTACTTTTTGATCCCGGTGCAGAGATCTTAAAATTAGCAAGAGAGTTAAAGTTTGAGATTCGATCGGTATCTAGTGCCACATCTTGGGGCTCGGCCTGTGCGTTGTCGGGTTGGGAGCCCCCATTTTTAGTTCAGGGTTTTCTCAATCGTGATACCGCAATAAGAAAGGAGGAGCTTCGGCAAATAAAAACACTTCCCTATCACACCATATTAATGGATACCCCTTACCGATTTCAAGCACTTATGTCTCAGGTAGATGAGGTGCTAGGCCCCGACCGACAGCTCTTTCTAGCCTGGGAGATTTCAAAGCCGGAGGAAAGATTACTTTGGGGAACCGCGCGCAGCATTCAGCGCACAGCGGAAAAACAGGCCTTAAAAAAGGGGGAGTTTATTTTAGTTATTTTTAAATCTTTAGCAGGGGATTCCTTGAAACGCCTTCATCGGCTAAAATAGGAAGATGCCCGATTCTCAACCAGAACAATTAGCGTTGGTACTACCTGCAGGAGGGGCTAGAGCCGCTTACCAAGTAGGTATCCTTCGTTACATCGCTGAAAACTATCCAGAGGTAGAGCCTAAGATCTATTGTGGAATTTCGGCAGGCTCTATCAATGCCTGTTTTCTTTCTCAAGGACTTCCCTTTAATCTTGGTGCCGTTCAACTTTATAATCTTTGGATGAAACTTGAGTTTGATCAAGTTTTAAAAACAAATTTTAATTCGCTATTTTCCATGTCTTCACGATGGCTTTACGACATGTTTCTTTCAAAGGTTACTCAGAAATTACTTTTAAAATCACTTCTTGATGCCAGCCCACTCGCACACACGCTACTGTCGCATGTTCATTTCTGGAAAATTTCAAAGGCGATTCGCAGTGGTTTTATCGAGGCACTTTCTATTAGTGCTACTAATTATCACGATGGTAATACCACCATCTTTTTTGATTCCAATAAGGAAATTCCAGTTTGGATCAGAGAAACTCGTCGAGCCGTTAGATCACAGATTCACCTACGCCACATCATGGCCTCCTGCTCTATTCCCATTTTATTTGAGCCCGTTCGTATTGGAGATTTTCTTTTTGGTGATGGCTCCCTTAGATTTAATTTCCCCTTCAGTCCCGCGATTCATCTAGGTGCCACGCGCGCGCTTGCCATTGGAATCAGATCCCCATCACCTCAAAATCCACTAGGTTTTCGTCCTGAACATGTGGGAATGGGGTTTGTAGCGGGAGCCGTTTTAAATTCTATTTTTCTAGATAGTATTGAAGCCGATTATGAAAACCTCACTAGGAACAATCGCATTGCCGACGGGATTCATGTAAAAAAGGTACCCGCCCTTCTCCTTCGACCCAGCCAAGATTTAGGGGCTCTCTCCGTTAATTTTTTAAATGAGGTACCTTTTCATTTTAGACAATTTTTAAAGTCTACCGCCTCCCCGAAAGAACTAGGCGACCTATTAAGTTACTTAATGTTTTCTCCCGGTTATATCAAAGCACTTTTAGAACTAGGAATGAAAGATGCTGCGAATGAAAAACACATCATAGAAAAGTTTCTATTTCCTAATAAGCTAGCGGCAGTTCCCGATATCAGTCCAAAGGGATCCCAAGCATCGAGTTAAAGCTCGGCTTGAACCTCCTCCCCAGACTGATGCTGCTTGGCTTCAACAAAGTTTTGCTATAGCTTTCCAACATGACCTCTAAACTACGTTTTAAGATCTGGGCCCTAAAGTCGCGACTAAGAAAAAATATTTTGGCCTTTTTTGGTAAAAACATTCGTGGACTTCTGGTCATGGGAACAGAGGGATACTTCATAGTGGATCCTGCAGATGGTCATGTGAGCCGTCAACTATTAGACAGCGGCAGCTATAATTCTACGGAAGTAACTCAAATAAAAAAATACATAACTCCACAATCAAAAATATTAATTGTGGGCGGGCATATTGGAACTCTGGTTGTCCCATTGGCAAAAGTGGCAAAAGAAGTTAGCGTGATTGAAGCCAATCCCACAACTTTTGAAATTCTTTCGCTTAACATTCGACTGAACGCTCTTTCCAACGTGAAACTATTTAATCTTGCTGCAAATGACAAACCTGGAAAATTAAACTTTTTAAACAACACCGAAAATAGCGGTGGCTCAAAAAGAGTTCCGAGGGATCGCAAAGAGAACTATTTTTATGATAGCCCCACTATTGTCGAGGTAGAATCTGCCCGACTGGATGATATTTTTGCTAACGAAACGTTTGATATCATTCTGATGGATATCGAAGGGTCAGAGTACTTTGCCATTAAGGGCATGCCAAAGCTGCTTGGAAAATGCAGAGTTTTTATATTTGAGTTCTTTCCGGATCACTTAAAGCATGTCAGCGGTGTCTCAGTAGCCGAATTCTATGATGTCATTCCCCAGGCGAAATTTACCAAGGCCTGGCTCCCAAAACACAATCGCTTCTGTTCTTTTGAGGACCTGAAGTTGGAATTAGATCTCCTCCACCGCAATAATGAGAGCGAAGACGGTGTGTTTGTTTTTAGTGACATCGATCCGCAAAAAATCTAATGACTTAGAGATCTCTACCAATTCTGCTCTTCAACCAAGGAACTATCCAACCGATAAGAGCAAACGCATTGCCCCCACATAAGCAAGCCAATAGATCGCCTCCACAAAAGGATAGGCCCAAAAAGCCAATTTCCCAAGGGGCGATAATGGCCGTAACTAACTTTATAACTAATAAATGGGTACAGGGCGGCCATTTAGCCATATCAGCGAGACGCATCGCTCATAATACGGAACTAGGAATGAAAGATGCTGCGAATGAAAAACACATCATAGAAAAGTTTCTATTTCCTAATAAGCTAGCGGCAGTTCCCGATATCAGTCCAAAGGGATCCCAAGCATCGAGTTAAAGCTCCACTCGCCTCCAAAATTTCCCATCTCAAATCTAAAGGCTCTCGGGCGGAATCTCGTGAGATGAATCTCTGCTCCTAATCCACCACCCATCTTTAATTGTTCTTGAAAAATATTTTTTGTAGAGTTTCCAACTGTTGCTGTATTTGAAAAAGCAAAAAGGGTCAATGGACTCCATCTTTTCCATCGTATCTCACCCCCCAGAGCCAAAAGAGATCGATCCACATAACGAGTGGGACGAAGACCTGGGAAAGGGATCGTTCCTGAAAGCTGTGAATACCACCCAAAGGGTGCCGTATCACTTAAGCTACAAAAAGCACTATACAGTTTAACCTGGGTCTCTAAGTTTAAAGGCCAATAGCCTTCACCCCACAATAAAATTCTATCAAAACTATAACTACTGCCGATAGATTGTCTGGGGAAATATCCCTGTAAATAAACACGTTGCCCTCGATAGGGCTCATACTCACTATCTCTAGTGTCATATCCCACCTCCGTCAGCCCGCCTGAATCAAAGGCATTTGGAATGCCAATAAGACTGCTATCAACATTCCCCCCTTCTGTTTTTCTGAGGTGGCTGGAGTGAAGTCGCCATCCTAATTTAAAATAGAAGGCATTCGAAACAGCCTTCTGCATAAAAAGATCGGCTACAAGTTTATTTAAAAGGAGATCCACACTCGGCTTCGGAGAGTCAATTCCCAAACCATGATATTCTTGTATGCCATGGAGATACTGAAATTGTAAAACAGCCTTTGCATTTGAAATAGATTTAAAATCTTCTATCTTCGTATCCCACCCTGTACTGCCTCGATGAGTCGCAAAAAATCGACTCTGAAGTTTTCGATGAGTGTTCCAAAGCGCACTATTGTGAACTCTGATTTGCAGCCCTATTCCCTGCGGAAAACTCCCATAGACCATGGGAAATGTTCCACCGACTAGTCCGTCGGTCTCTTTTCTATTTAAATAGTCTGTCGACGAAAGATCTGGAATATTTTCTACCGCCTTACCTTGAAGTTTTCGGGCTCGAATAATCCAGGACGCACTGAGTGAGGAATCTTTCTCCAGTCTTTTTAGGATCTCTAAAGATACCAGAGCCCTTTTTAAATCTTGTCCATAAAAACCTGGCAATGCAGAATAGATTCTTCCTTCTGCATAAAGCTTTTCAGCTAGGGGAATCTCCACCTTTTCCGTTAATTGAAAATAACGATTTAGCCTTTGTGCAGAGGCAAAGGTTTGCCAAGGAGACACTCTATTAATCCATTCACTTTCTAAAATTAAACAGGCGTAAACTAATCGGTTCCTATCGGGATTGCCTAATAATAGATTTGTATCTTCAAAAATAGTTTCACATTTTTCAACGCCCGCTTGGAGATAGGATTGGGCTAGGTGAGGAGCTGCTTTTTCCCAAGCACCGTCATAACTAGCAAGAGCGGCTAGTACAAAATCTAACGGTTTGGAAAAAGAGGAAGAGGCTTTGTCATCCTCGTTTGATTCTATCTTTGGGGAGAGTAGGCTAGGGTCTAAGGACACATCGAGAAGAGTTCTGGCTATAGAGAGGCCAGGAAAGGCCCCCAATAAACTAAGCAATAAGATAACAACAACATTAAACTTCACTACACACTTTTTCTCAATCGTCGGAATCATCGTCATCGGAACCTTCACCGACACTGCTTGGAAGCACGACCGACTTACCATTAATTCCATCTCGTAAAATACGACTAGGGGTAAAGGTTAAAACCTTTCTCGCAGAAATTTCCATCGCCTGACCCGTTTGTGGATTTCTTCCCATTCTGGATTTTTTTGCACGCACTCTAAATTTTCCAAAACCTGAAATTTTTATAGAGTCGCCCTTACAAAGCTCCTCCTTCATATTTTCAAAAACTATTTCAACCAAATCGGCAGCCTCTTTTTTTGAAAATCCAACCTTTTCATAAACCGAATCGATGAGTTCTGCCTTGGTGAGTGTCATGGTATCTCCTGAAATTGGGTACTTATGGAATTGATAAGATTGAAGCTATTCTTATTATAATAATATATTCAAACTCATGCAACGGGTTCTTT
>SHZA01000071.1 GCA_009692515.1 Bdellovibrionales bacterium | reverse complement strand
ATATCAAAGCCGGTGGCTCCAGCCTTTAACTTCGCAAAAAGTTCTTCATTGCTGGAGATATAAGAGATCTCTACCTTAATGCCGGTGGTATCAACAAAAGACTTAATGGCCGACTCAGGAAAATAGTTGCTCCAGGTGCAAACACGTAACGTAGGAACCGCAGGATTTCTTTGTCGAAAATAGATTAAAATTCCTGTGAGAAACCCGAGAATAATAACGAAACTAATTATCCTTTTAAGACCCATTTGCGACTTTGCTCCTTAGACACTAAGACAAGAACCAAAAAAGTAGAAATACAGATCATGAGAAAGGACAAACCATTTAATTCCGGCGTGATACCTATTCTCATCAGCGAATATATCTTTAGGGGTAGGGTGGTCAGACCCGCTCCACTTGTAAAGAAGGAAATTAGAAAATCATCAAAGGATAGAGTGAATGCTAATAGCCAGCCCCCCATCATCCCTGGGATAATATTAGGCATGGTGACCCTCCAGAAAATCTGATTAGACGTTGCTCCAAGATCTTCGGCAGCCTCGGCCATTTGAGGATCTAATTTTTTAAGCTGCTCTAGCATGATAAAGTATACAAAACTGGCGCTGAAACTGGCATGAGCAATGACTACAGTAGTAAAACCCAGTTCCACTTTTAATAGTAAGAAAAAAAGAAGTAACGAGAGGCCTGTAATTACCTCTGGAAGCAAAATGGGTAACATAATGAGCGATTGTACCGCGGCTGGAAGGAACGCAGCAAAATCAACAAGCCCTACGGCTCCCAAAGTTCCCACAATAAGGGCTAAAGAGGCCGACAATATTCCTATTTCAAGACTGGTAATTAAGGGGTCCCAAACAGAGGGACTGTGAAAAAGTTTAATGATCCAATTCAGAGTAAACCCGCTCTGGAGATCATTCGGATTATTTAGAAAGGTTTGTAAAATTAAATAACCTAGAGGGGCATATAAAAAGAGAAGAACTATAAAAAAGATAGTGGCAACAAGAGGGTTGGATCTACGCATCGAGACCCCCCTTTTTAAATCCATTGGACCTCGACCACCTGTTTTGAATCCAAAGTGTCATTAATAAAAGAATCGATAACATACCCGCAATCGCCGAACCAAAAGGCCAATCCTGCATTACAAAGAATTGACTCACCATAATGTTTCCTAGGAAAGCCTCTTTGGCGCCACCTAAAAGATCGGGAATGACATATTCCCCTAACATAGGAATGAAAACGAAAAGGCTTCCCACGAAAATACCTTCCTTAATATTAGGAATCACAACTCGTCGAAAAACCTGAAAACGGCTAGCCCCTAGATCAAAACCAGCCTCTCTTAGCGAGGGGTCCAATTTTTCTAACGCAGAAAAAATGGGAACCACTAAAAAAGGTAGGTAGTTGTAGAGCAATCCTAAATAGACTCCAGTTCGCGTATATAAAATCTCAAGAGGTGTTTTAATTAATTCAAAATGGAGCAATACTTGATTGATCAATCCATGATTTCCTAATAAAGAAACTAGGCCGTAAATTCTGAGAATGAAATTAGTCCAAAATGGAATAAAAAGAAGGATGAGCCCCAATTGTTTCATCCATCCGCGACTTCGAGCTAAGTGATAGGCCACGGGAAATCCTACGATCAAACAGGTGAGTGTGGCAATGAGGGCTAACCAGATCGTTTTAAAAAGAACTTTGATATAAATATATTCAAAACTTCGTAAATAGTTATTGATGTTCAAATGGAAAGAGATAGTACCCAAAGGTGTTCGTTCTAAAAAACTCATTACCAAGATGATTAGAAACGGTAAAAAGGTCATTAGGATGAGCCATCCGATAAATACAAATGCCGTGATAGGTATGGGCTTTGAGGATTTTAATTTGGGGTCTAAAATTAGCTTGATTCCTTTACGAATTGGGATGATTCAATAAAATAGCGTCTTCGGTTCTCCATGTAAGATAAATGTTGTCTCCTACATTTAGTTTTCTTTTTTTGAGGCGCTCAAGCTCCTGTTCAAAAACTTTGAAAGTTTTATCTTTTACCTTCACACTATACTCGGTGCGAGATCCTAAATAGGTTAGATCACAAATACTGCCCTCAATGAGGTTCTCCTGTAGCTGAGACCGCTGTCTCAAGAGTCTCATCTTTTCGGGTCGTAAAATAAGATTGATGCTTTTAGATAAAGGGTGGCCGTTTTTCTTGATTTTAAAGGTGCCTAAGGCAGATTGCAGAGCATAGGTTTCAGGGCCGTCTCCTATTAAGTCACCGGTAATCTCATTCACCTGACCAATAAATCGGGCCACAAAAGGATCGATAGGATCTTCGTAAATAGCTTTGGGAGTACCAACCTGGAGACATTGTCCATCTCGCATCACAGCCATGCGATCGGAAAGCTGTAGAGCCTCCTCTTGATCGTGGGTGACCATCACGAAAGTTAATCCCACCTTTTTACATAAGGCCTTTAATTCCTCTCTCATTTTGATACGTAGTTCAGGATCGAGAGCGGAGAGAGGCTCGTCTAAAAGCAGGACCTCGGGACGGTCAACCAAGGCTCTAGCTAAAGCCACTCTTTGCGATTGGCCTCCACTAATTTGATCGGTACGGCGATCCCTTAAATCTTCAATCTGTACTAAACGTAAAGCTTGAACGACTCTCTCTTCGATTTCGGCCTTTGCGACCTTTTTTAAACGAAGACTAAAGGCCACATTTTCAAAAATAGAAAGATGCGGAAAAAGCGCATAGCGTTGAAAAACGGTATGAAGGTTTCTTTTATTAGGAGGAAGGTGGGTAATATTTTCCTGGTTTAAAGTGATGGTGCCCGAAGTAGGGGTTTCAAATCCCCCGATAAGTCTTAAGACAGTGGTTTTTCCGCAACCACTGGGTCCGAGAAGACAGAAAAACTCGCCCTTTTCTATAGTAAGATCCAGCGGGAATAAACGAAATCCGCTGCCATCTTTAGCATAGGTTTTAGAAAGTCCAGTTAAGTCCAAAGGCATTAGGATTTCATAAAATAAACGGCCTTTTACTACAAGTGAAAAAACCGGTTTTCATAAGAAATTGAACTGGGTAAGATTATACAATGAATATTTCAGCACTTGACAGACTGCGACTTTTTTTGAGACCCCCTGGAAGAGGTCTTCACACCAATTCTACTGGAGGGGGCTATGCCATTCCTGTCCTTCAAAAACTCTATGGAACCGGTGCTAATAAAGAGGTTTCTGATGCTTGGGAAGAAACTCTTCAACGCATTCGTAGGGTTGACGGAGTTGTTTTCGGAATTCCCTCAGATACGGGCGCTGGAATTTTGCGAGGAGCTAATTTTGGCCCCATTGGAGTCAGAGAGGCTTATTTAACTAAATATAAGGCCTATCCCAAAGGGATTATTGATATCGGCGATGTCATAGTGGTACCGCAGCTTTTACACGATGAGATGCTCAGCGAATCTCAAATTAAAGCCACTCGAGCCGAACTGTACCCGGGCCGAACTGAAAAACTACCTGTGTCTCCCTTATCTATTGCGGAGGCTCTTTATGAAGCTCTTCTTGAATTAAATCCTGAGCTAAAGATTTTCATGATAGGTGGTGATCATAGTGTGAGTTGGCCGGCGATGGTCTATTGCCATAAAAAGTATGGAGATGAGTTTGGAGTTCTTCATTTTGACGCTCATAGTGATTTGATGGAATCTCGGTTGGGAATTAAATACTGTTTTTCTACCTGGGCCTCACATGCGACCCAACTGATGAAACCTAATCATCTAGTACAGGTGGGAATTCGAACCTCAAGTAAGACAAAACAATATTGGATGGATAGGTTTCCCCTATTGCAAGTATGGGCGAATGAAGTGCCTGGAAGAGAAATTGAGGTAATTACAGAGGTCATTCAATATTTACTTAAAAATGGGGTCAAGCATTTGTATATTTCAAATGATATTGATGGCACAGATTCTTTAAGTGCACCGGCGACAGGAACGCCTGAACCCAATGGATTGTCACCGCAATTTGTTCAGGCTTTGATCATAGCGGTCCGACAAAAATTTCAGTTAATCGGTGGAGATATTGTTGAGGTGGCTCCTCCCTTGTCTGGAGTTCGTGATTATTCGAAAGAAAAAACCTGTATGTTGGCCGCCGACTATTTGAATGCCCTTTTTTAAATTCGGGCCTATAATTAATAAAAAAAGGGAAATAAATCGGTGAAAATTGCCTTTGTCTTTAATAGAAAAACAAATTCTTCTTTAGAACAGGCCGAGTTTGATACTCCAGAAACTGTGAGTGCGATTCATCGTGCGTTAGCTTCAGGTAATCACGAAGTGATCGATATCGACATGGTAGGAGAAAATCTTCCTGGTGCTATTTCAAAATTAATTGCTACCCAACCGGATATTATTTTTAATACCGCTGAGGGGTATTATGGAGTGGGGCGTGAGAGTTTAGGTCCTACCCTGTTTGAACAATTACAGCTCCCTTACGTAGGCTCAGGTCCTTATGGTTGTTTTTTGACGTTGGATAAATTTTTAACTAAACAAATGGTAGCAAGTCGGAAAGTTCCTGTCGTTGAAGGGTATTTTGTAAATACGGTAGATGAACTAAATAGTATCTCTCGTGAAATGCTTTATCCTGCTTTTGTAAAACCTAATTATGAGGGTTCAAGTAAAGGGATCACCAAGCGATCTATTTGTAAAGATGCAGATGAATTGATCTCTTATGGGACCGATTGTTTGAAGATCTTTACCCAAGGAATTTTAATAGAGCGCTATATTGCGGGCCGAGATATTTCTGTGCCTTACATTGCAGGGCTTGGAGACTCGGGTGTTTTAGAATCTTTAGAATATGTATTTTCAAATGTGAAAGATAGTGCCGATGGCGTTTATGATTATGATTTGAAAAATACTTTTGATGAATCGGTCTCGGTCAGGTGTCCTGCAGTCATAGATTCCTTCACTAAATTAGCGCTGATTGAAATGATGAAGCGAATTATTCCAGCCCTTGGAGTGGTAGATTTTGCGAGAGCCGATTTTCGATTGAGCCCTGAAGGAGAGATCTATTTTCTAGAGTTAAATGCACTTCCTAGTTTGCAGCCTGGAGCCGGAGTGTTTGATGCCACTCAATGTTTGGGATTGGATTATAATCAAACCATTTTAAAGATTTTAGAAGCTGCAAGAACCCGTCTGAAGCTCACTGGAAAAGGAAGTCGTTCCCCTAAGAGACTTCGCACCTTAAAAAATCCTAAAGTAGCTCTGGTTTACAATTTAAAACGTAAAGAGGTTTCAGATCCAGAATATGAACATGAAGCCGAGTTTGATTCGCAGCAGACGGTAGATACTTTGCGAAGGACTTTAGAGGGGTTCGGTCTTGTTGTGGCTCTTGTAGAGGCTAATAAGGAGCTGACGGAAAATCTGAAACAATCACAGGTGGATGTAGTTTTTAATATCGCTGAAGGTTCTAATAAACGAGCTAGAGAGGCTCAAGTTCCGGCCATCTGTGATCTCCTAGGGGTTGAACACACGGCAAGTGATGCGACCTGTTTAGCGATAACGCTAGACAAAGCGATTACTAAAAAACTTTTAAGCCAAGATGGTATTTTGACCCCTCAATATCGACTATATCAAGGGTCTAGTCGAGGGGTGGAATCTGGACTTCGCTTTCCTGTTATTTGCAAACCTAATCACGAGGGAACCTCAAAAGGAATTGGCGATACCTGTGTGGTTAAGACACAGGAAGAATTGGAGCAAGAGGCTATCCGACAATGGAAAAAATTTCGCGAACCCATTTTGTGTGAGGAATACATTGAGGGACGAGAGTTTACAATAGGGGTATTAGGTAATAGTACGCTTAAGGTGTTAGGGCCCATGGAAATTTCCTTTAATAGCCAAGGTGGAAAATATCCTGTTTATTCTTTTGAAGCCAAACATGTCGAGCCCACCGCTAATCCTATTTTTTCTCTAGTATGTCCCGTAAGTTTAGGGCGTGAACTAGATCGAAAAATTGTGGCGTTTGCTAAAAAGTGCTTCTGGTCACTCGGCTGTCGTGATGTCGCACGAATCGATTTTCGCGTCGACAACGCAGGTAATATTTTCTTTATTGAAATTAATCCGCTCCCTGGGCTCGCTCCAAACTTTAGTGATTTAGTTATCTTGGCGGAGAAATCGGGAATGGCCTATGATGGTTTGATTCGCAGGATCTTAACTCCCGCTATTCAGCGATGGCGAAATGTGGAACGGATGAAATCTTGGTAATTCATTATTCACAAAAAGGTTTTGTCCTACGATGAGTAATCTTTTTGAAAAATATCGTGATGAGGGACTTCATCGAATGCGGTTGCGAGATCTGGGAATCTCAATTGGAGAGTTTCCCACAGGACCCTTAAATGCAATCACAGATGTTCCCGGCGTCAGAGTAGGGCATTCGACCGTCATTGAAGGTTCAGGAAAGCGTAAAGCAGGCAATGGGCCTGTCCGCACGGGAGTGACGGTTATTATTCCCAATGATGATATTTATAATCGCAAGTTGGTGAGTGGAAGTTTTACTTTAAGTGGAGCGGGAGAGGTTTCAGGACTCACTCAGGTCACCGAGTGGGGTTTAATTGAGACCCCTATTGCCTTAACTAATACCCTTTCTGTGGGAAGAGTGAGTGATTGTATCGTGAAGTGGATGGCAGAGAAATATCCTGAAATTCGCGAGCAGCACGAGGTGATTATTCCTGTCGTGGGAGAATGCGATGATAGTTTTTTAAATGATGCCATTGGCCTGCATATTAAACCACAGCATGTATTTTCAGCTTTAGACAATGCAAAAGCTGAACTACCGCTAGAAGGGGCGGTCGGCGCAGGGACTGGGATGATCTGTTGTGATTTTAAGGGCGGAGTGGGCACTGCGAGTCGAGTGATGACCCTTGGAGAACAAAAATACTCTATGGGAGTCCTGGTGGTGAGTAACTTTGGTTTTATGGAGCACCTAAGAGTTGATGGTTATCCTGTGGGTAGATCCTTGGCGATGGCTCAGGGAAAATATCAACGGCGAGTGAATAATTATGGGTCTATTATTGTAGTGGTGGGAACAGATTTACCCCTAACTCACATGCAGGTGAATCGAGTTTGTCGACGAGCTGCTTTAGGATTAGGCAGAACGGGAAGCTATGGAGCTCATAGTAGTGGTGAAATCATTATTGGATTCTCTACGGCTAATGAGGTGGCAAGAGTTTCGGTTCAGCCGCAGGTTAATCTTCAGGGGATTATAGATACGGGATTAGATCCTGCTTATCGCGCTGTGATTGAAGCCACTGAAGAGGCAATTTTAAATTCCTTAACTCAAGCTGTAAGTATGGAAGGGGTTAATAACAACCGAATTCCAGCCATTGATCTTGAGCTTTTAAAACAGTTATATAATCGGTATCATTCGGTAACGCTTTAAGAAATAAAGAAAAGAACAAAATGGAACTACTGCAGCCCATTACTTTAGGAATGATTCAAGGGCTCACC
This sequence comes from Bdellovibrionales bacterium, assembly GCA_009692515.1. Lineage (GTDB taxonomy): Bacteria > Bdellovibrionota > FAC87 > UBA2466 > UBA2466 > UBA2466. Next base: position 716 of record SHZA01000071.1, on the reverse strand, counting down.
GAATTTATTCCCGTGAGTTCTTCAGCCCATTTGGTTTTATTTCCGTGGTTTTTTAAATGGAAGGACCCTGGCCTAGCCTTTGATGTATTCTTACATTTGGGAACCTTATTAGCTTTAATGGTTTATTTTTTAAAGGATCTCTGGGGTATTTTTTGGGGGGGGATCTCTAGCATTCTTGAAAGAAGAATTGGATTTGAACCGGAGAGACAACTTTTTTGGATGTTGATAATGGGGTCTATTCCGGGGGCTATCGCGGGTGTGTTATTTAATCATCTCGCTGAAGAAACTTTTAGGGCGCCATTACTTATTGCAACGATGTTATCGTTAGTAGGTTTTATTATTCTCTGGGTTGATGGTCATTATCCTAATCTTAAAAGGTTTAGAGAGATGAGTTATGGAAGTTCTTTTTTGATAGGCATTGCGCAGGCCTTTGCCATTATTCCAGGCGTCTCTCGATCTGGCGCTACCATGGCGATGGGAAGACGTTTAGGTTTTAGTCGCGAGGCGGCTGCGAGATTTTCCTTTCTTTTGTGTATTCCTATTATTTTGGGCGCTGTAATTATTAAAGTACCTCACCTATTATCGGACATCGGGACTCAGTTTTCTTGGGCCTATGCTTTGAGTGGATTGGGAGCCGCCTTCTTTTTTGGTCTGATTAGTATTCACTTTATGTTGAGCTATTTAAAATATGCAGATCTGGCGATTTTCACCTGGTA
>SHZA01000070.1 GCA_009692515.1 Bdellovibrionales bacterium | reverse complement strand
GGGTCACAAAATAGGTACAGGCCTTTCCAATCACCTTTCCATTCTTAGTGACATTAAAATTATCTAAATTAACTTCATTGTCCTTCAAACCGGTCTTTATCTTAGGAAGATAAAATGGAGCCTCGGAATCTGCCTCCGATTGGTCGGCAGCCCAAATGGGAACCTTTGGAGCCTTTCCCTGATCATAAACACGGCTGTCTAAGACATCTAAATTGGCAGCGCTAATCATGATCCCTTTTTGAAGGGGTCCTTTTTGAATCGAACAGGGACGTCCATCCTTATGAAGAATCAAATTGATGAGTTTCTCCAGTTCATCATGATTTTCTTCTAGTTTCATTGCGGCGCCAAAAACCCTTCCGGCAAAAATCTTCTTGGTTTTCGATGCTGCATTCAGATTAAGTAGAGTGTAGTCATATTCATTAATTATTGTTTCAGCTCGTTCAATGCTTTCTTTCGATATTCCCCAGCAGCCAAAGTAGGCGGCAAGAAGAGACCCACTGCTATTGCCACCGTAAATAACATCTCCCGATTTTAGTTTTGAACTTAAAGAATAGGCCGCTTTTAATACACCAATATCCCAGGGAACACGATCTGCCTTCCCCATAAAACTAAACATGAATGGATCGTTTTTAAATTTATCCTCGTCTTCAGTTTTGTCTGAACAGGAGGGTGCTGCGCTATGGCCATCAGAAAGATTGGGCCCGTTTTCTAACCGGTTATGGGTCCGTACCTCTCCAGAAACCGAAAGACCGCCGAAAAAACAAAAGAAAAGAAACCCTTTCAAATACCCTTTATCTAAAATCAATCCTCTTCTCCTTTTCTATTCGGGACTCAAACTACAAGAGGATTGAATTGCAATGGGCACGCCATTTAAGATAGCCATTGTATTCAAAAGGAATAGCCAGTCGAATCGGGATCTTTTAAACAGCCCAATTGGCAACTGACACCCTGTCGGAAAACATCCTAAAGTTAGTTCCATAATCTATCCTTCCTGTAGGAATCCCAAACACGGAAAATGCGCAGCGGTTTTTAAGATTTTAACTCTCGGTGAAAAGCCACTTTCTAATGAAGCCTTATTTTTTATCTACGATTCGAAAGCGATGAGTTGCACCATCGAAGGTTTAAGTGTGGATTCACCTATGATTATTCCCTGGGGACTAGTAGCGTGAAATGTGCAATTAAGCCCAGCACTTTCCAATGTTTTACTATTTAAATCAATTAGTTATAGTTTTAGTGTGGAAACCGCATAAGTCGCCCGGTATTAACATTTCTTAATGCTTACTAGGCTTTTAGCCGAACTATAAAGTGATATGACTGAATCTGCCCTTGCAAAAGAAAACAGCGATCAAGATCTTGAACAGGCCTGTACCACCATTGAATCGGTTGTTCAAAATGTTCAGAAGGTCATTCAGGGAAAAGAGCCGGTTATTCGACAGGCACTTGCATGTTGGTTAGCTGGTGGCCACGCATTAATTGAGGATGTTCCTGGAACGGGTAAAACAGTTCTTGCGAAAGCGATCGCGCGCTCTGTTAATGTTCCCAATAGCCGTATTCAATTCACACCCGACCTCTTACCATCTGACATTATTGGGTACCCAGTGTACTCGAAGGAAACTGGCAAATTTACTTTTTCCCCAGGCCCGATCTTTACCTCTGTACTTCTCGCGGACGAATTAAATCGCGCTACGCCAAGAACACAATCGGCTCTACTGGAAGCCATGGCAGAGGGACATTGTACCTCTGAAAAAAGGACAATGAAATTGCCAAGAAACTTTTTTGTGGTTGCAACACAGAATCCTATTGAGCAACACGGTACCTTTCCACTGCCCGAGGCGCAACTCGATCGGTTCATGATACGGATGGCGGTGGGATACCCCTCGCAGGCCGCCGAGGCAAGCGTGGTTCGTGCCCAAATGTTTTCTCACCCCATTGAATCCTTGGAGCCAGTGATTGATGAGGCTTCTTGGGAACAGGTTCGTACACTCGTAAGACAAGTAGGCGTCAGCGATAGCATCATCAAATACGCCCTGGCACTTGTTGAGGCTACGCGCCAATCACAACATCTGACAGTGGGTGCGAGTCCTAGAGCCAGCATTGCTTTAATAAGACTGAGCCAAGCATTTTCTTTGATGTACCGGCTCTCCTATGTAAAACCTGATTTTGTGAAATACGTGGCTCCCGCCGTCCTTACACATCGCCTTCTCCTTACCACAAAGGCAAGGTTGGAAAGGGTCACAGCCTCTCAAATCGTCGATGAAATTCTAAACTCTATTGCCGTTCCAATGAGGTAGTTGTGGGTCAAGAGGAAATCACTCGACTGGAACGCTGGCTAACACAAAACCCAAGGGGCGAAAAATTTCTCCCTCGTCCCTGGGAGACCTCTGCGATTACACAAGAGGATAGGGTTTCTCCCCTGCTTAAGTTTCGCATTCGTCCCACCGGCCTCCTGGTCACTGTGGGTATTCTATTTTCCATTTTTGGATATCTTTTTCATACCAAACCCGTCGCAGCCCTCGGCGTTTCCCTTCTCGGTATGATCTGTTACTGCTACCAATCGGCTCGAAAAAATACCCTCGCTTGGTCCCTTAGTCGAATTTCAATTGTTCCCACTGTAACGGAGGAATCTAACTTTGATCTTTTATTGGAAATAGGAAACCACTCTGATGACACCCTTCCAATGGTGGGTCTCTGTGTCCCCTTTCTTGGAAGTCGCGTCCGTTCCTATTACCATATTGAATTTTCCTTAAGACCTCGTGAAACCCGAAAGGTTTGTTTGAAATTAAAAGCTGATGCGGGAATGGGGCGTTTTGCAGTAGGGAAAATAAAGGTTACTGTGCGTGATTCGCTGGCACTTTTCTACCTGTGTACGGAACATGAGTGGCAAACGTGGATTGAGGTAGTGCCGAATCTCGAACCCATTGAAACATTTCCATGGTCGCTTCAAGGCCTGTCTGCGCAGATGGGAAACTTTGAGACACAATTAGGAGGGGAGTCGGTCAGTTTTCTTTCCCTGCGTGATTGGAGAGTTGGGGACACCGTTCGTAAAATTGATTGGCGAAAAAGTCTCCGGATGGGCGAACTTTTTGTCAAAGACTTTGAACGTGTCGTTGCCGCAGATGCCACGCTCCTCATCGACCAATGTGCTATAGGACACAGCGAATTTGATGGGTTTTCTTCGATGGAAAAAATGCGCGATTCCATTGTTTCCATTATCCATTTCTTGCATGGCCAACAACTGCGCACGCAGCTGTTTAGTCACACTCAATGCATCCCTTTGCATTTATCCAATCGAGATGTTCTTTCCGAAGCGGTCGGTCGATTGCAGCCAGTCCAAGACAACCACTTTATTACCCTGCTGGAGGAAACAGAGCCACTGATCCCGTCAGACTCTATCGCAATGCTCTTATTTTGCACCGGAAGCGTTGCGCTTGAACAGCTTCTTCCCAGTATTTTTCGGCTCGAAGACCGCAGGGTTCAGACCTTTCTAATAGCTTTCGACAGTAAAGCGTTTGCTAGCGTTGTAGCCGCCGAAGCGCATCTGAGTTCCGTTCAAGTCAGTATTGCTCAATGGTATTTGGCTGGGTTAGGAAAGGTAAATCGTCAAGAGGATCTGGGAAAACTTCTCTCGAAAATATCAGAACGCTCTTTCGTTGTGACTCCAAATCAAAGCCTACAAACCCAATGTTCCGAGAGGGGCGAACTATAATCATGAGATCTACCAGTTCAAATCTATGCTCTCACTGGACTAGATTGACTCTTATGAGTGGAATATTTGCAGTAAGTGTTTGGTTCATTTCCTCTTACTTGGGAATTCTTTCAAACTCAGCATTTATTGCAAATTTTGTTTTGGTGGTGATGGGCATATTAATTCAGGCCTATTTATTTGACTATCGTTGCTATCCCATTCCAGCAGAAAAGAGAATTTACGAAGAGAGAAGGCATGCCATTGTCTTGGGAATGTTGATTCCAGAAAATATTAAGTTGCCGAATCTGATCCAACGATTAGGAGATCGTTTTTGGTTAAGATTAGTGGTCGTAGCACTAATCTTATTCTTTTGGCTCCTTTTCGAAAACAGAGGGCTAAGTCATATAACTACCGAGGCATCTGCGACAGGTTTTCTCTGCGCGATTGTTTTTGCAGTTGCGATACGGCCCGAAATACTTTGGGCCGCCGTCTTATTTGCCGGCATGAGCCTACTTTACTCGGCTCCCAGCGCGGCAACCGGTGTTTTTAGATTTTTTATCTTCCTTTATCTCGGAATCTTTCTTCTGGTATTTTCTTGGTTTCAAAATTTTTTACGAGAGCATTTTCTTATTATGGAAGAGACGAATGTGGTGCCAAACGCCATCGCCGCTAAAAATTTTATACAACCACTCTTGTATTTTAGTCTTATTTTTCTCCTTTCGTACGTTGTTCTTCCCGATTTTAAAAAGAAAAATAAAACTCGAGTGAAAATAAACACCCCTCAATTACACAGAATGGCTAATCGGTGGAGTGGTGAAAATCATAATGGTGGGAGCAGAAATCTCTCCTCCGATACTGGAGGTAGGGGGACTCCATCTGAACAGTCCTCCTCCCAAGCAAACACAAATAACAACTTTCAGTTACCTTCCACGGGAGGTGCCATCCCGAGAGTCGAGCCAGATAGGGATCGAGCTTCCCCCAAGAATGATTCTCCAGAAAAAATGATGGACCTAAAATCGGCAGAACAAAAGGAACATGAAAAAAATGAATTCACTCTCCGTGATAAAGGTGAAAATTATAGTGGTGGGGACAGAAATCTCTCCTCCAATACTGGAGGTAGGGGGACTCCATCTGAACAGTCCTCTACCCAAGCAAACACAAATGACAACTTTCAGTTACCTTCCACAGGAGGTGCCATCCCGAGAGTCGAGCCAGATAGGGATCGATCTTTCTCTAAGAATGATTCTCCAGAAAAAATGATGGACCTAAAATCGGCAGAACAAAAGGAACATCAAGCAAAAAACGAATTCGCTCTCCGTGATAAAGGGGGGCCATCCGAGGGCCTGCTCGACGGTAAGCTCGCAAAAGAGGGAGACTCACCGGACGGCGGCTTGAAAGAAACTACAGATGGAAAAGAGACGGCAGACGGTAAAAAACCCTCACGCCATGCCCTTCCAAAGATACAAAAACTCACCCTTCCCAAAAAAATTCCCATGGTAAAAGCACCTCTTTTGTTAGCTATATTGGGGCTAGCCTGTTTTTTCCTGTTCTTTCGGAAGAAAAAGGAGCCGGTAAAAAATAGCCCCTCTAAATTACCAACTAAAATTGATGTTGCTTTGCTTAAAGCCTTTGAGAATAGCATTCAAACTCTGGTGCACCAGAAGGAAGCTCCTAGCAGAGAGATGGTTATCAAACTGTATAATCAATTCTTGAGGTACGCGGCCAACTATGATTTTTCCAAAGCAGTCTTTGAAACACCAGATGAATACGTCCTGAAAACTGAATCCAGATTACAGGACTGTAAAGAGCAACTCGGACGCGTGACTACGGTTTTTTGCGACGCGTTTTATGGACACGAACAGCCGACCTCCCAAAATTTCAATCAATACCTAAGTGATCTTTCCGACTTAACAAAGACTCTCAGTAGTCCCGAGGCCGCGTAATGAATTTAAATAGACATCTCCGGCGTTATTGGAAAAGAACCCACCCTATCCATTCTTTGTTTTTTCATTCGTTGTTTTTCGTCTTTAGTGCTTAACCCGAAACCATTGTCCCCACGCATAAATGATCGCGTCAGAATGAAGTGAATTGACAGCAAAATCTTACTTCTTTAGTTTCATGACTTAGTGAGAAATCTCGCGCATGTTTTTAGGATAAAAAAACTGTGCAAAATCTTTGATACTGTACGAGCATAAACGGGTAACTCCTCTTTACAGATAGAAATGAGAAGAGAGATTATTATCTATTTTGTTTTTCAACTATTTTTTAGCGCTTTAAAGGAACCATAAAAAAATGCAAGTTATCAAACGAGACGGCACAAAAGAGGATGTTAAAATTGAAAAGATTCTCCATGCTGTTAATCGCGCCTGCCGAGGGATTCAAAATGTAGAGGCCTTAGAGGTTGCAAAAAGAACGATTGCGGGCCTTCACGATGGAAGTACCACCGAAGAGCTAGACAACCTTTCTATTTCGACTGCTGTCATGCTGATGGTAGACGAACCGAACTATTCCAAAGTTGCCACGCGGATGCTTTCAGAAAACATCCGTAAAGAGGTGGGGCGAGATTCTGCTTTTCGTGATTATTTAAAATGGGCCGCCGAACACGGAGTGCTTAGCGATAAGGTTTTAGGCATTGCACAGCAAGATGTTGAGGCGATCGAATTTGCAATACATCACGAGCGAGATGATCTATTTGAATATTTTGGTCTTAAAACTATTTTAGATCGGTATCTTGTTAGGCACCCACAAACCCGACGAGTTATCGAGCGTCCGCAATGGATGTTTATGCGGGTGGCACTGGGCCTATCCGATACGATTGGTGAGGCCATCGGATTTTACGAAATTATCAGTCAATTTCTCTACATGCCATCCACTCCCACTCTATTTAATTCTGGAACACGACACCCCCAGATGAGCTCCTGTTATTTACTGACAGTTTCTAACGACAGCTTGGAAGGAATTTATAAAACTATCACCGACTGCGCCCATCTCTCCAAGTGGTCGGGAGGACTGGGTGTCGATTGGACTCCGGTGCGCTCTTCTGGATCTCTTATTAAAGGAACCAATGGGCTCAGCAATGGAATCATTCCCTTTTTAAAGGTTTTTGATTCCTCGGTTCATGCCGTTAATCAGGGTGGAAAACGAAAGGGTGCGGCCGCCATTTATATTGAACCTTGGCACAGTGATATTGAGGCCTTCCTTGAGCTACGCAATAATACCGGTGCTGAAGAACGTCGCACTCACAATTTAAACTTAGCACTGTGGGTACCCGACCTTTTCATGAAGCGGGTTGAGGCCGATGGAGAGTGGTCTCTTTTTTCGCCAAGTGATGCTACAGAACTAAGCCGTACCTACGGCGAACTATTTGAAAAGGCCTATGAAAAATATGAGGCGGCTGGAATAGCGCTGAAAAAAGTTTCGGCACGAGCTTTATATTCTAGAATGATGCAGTGTTTGGCAGAAACAGGAAATGGTTGGATGTGCTTTAAAGACAAGGCCAACCTTCGCTCTGCACAAACAGCAGAGGCTAATAATGTCATTCACAGCTCTAATCTTTGCACCGAAATTTTAGAGGTGACCTCTAAAGATGAAACGGCCGTTTGTAATTTAGGCAGTGTGAATCTATCCTCTTATGTTACCCAAGAATCTAAATTCGATTTTGAAAAACTGCGTGAAGTCGTTGCTGTAGCCACAAGATTTTTAGATAAAGTAGTGGACATTAATTTTTACCCGACAAGCGAGGCTTCAAAGTCTAATGAACGATGGCGCCCCATTGGGCTAGGAATTATGGGGCTTCAAGATGTTTTCTTTAAAATGAGAATTCCTTTTGATTCTAAAGAGGCTCACGATCTATCCAGTTACATTTCAGAAACTATTTACTATCAGGCATTGCAAACAAGTATGGCCATGGCGAAGGAGGATGGAAAATTTCCAGCCTTTGAAGCCTCTCGATATGCCGATGGAGATCTTCAGGTTCAATTAGCTAAAAAACACCAACCCCTCATGGGAGAGCTTCACTATGATTGGGATGAGTTAGCTGCGAAGATTAAAAGCCACGGATTAAGAAACAGTTTACTCATTGCGATTGCCCCGACCGCCACTATTGCCTCTATCGTCGGAAGCTATGAAAGTATTGAGCCTCAGATTTCCAACTTTTTTAAGCGAGAAACCTTGAGTGGCGAATTTTTAAATGTGAATCGCTATCTCGTTAACGACCTAAAAAAATTAGGTCTCTACACTCCCGCAATGAGATCAAAAATAATTGGAAATGAGGGGTCCATTCAACAGATCCCCGAGATTCCGGCTGAGATTAGAGCGCTCTATAAAACCGTTTGGGAGATCCCACAAAAAACTCTTATCGATATGGCGGCTATCCGATCGGCTTTTATTTGCCAGTCTCAATCTTTGAATCTTTTCTTAGAGGATCCTACTCTCGGGAAACTTTCCTCTATGTATATGCATGCGTGGAAACAGGGAATTAAAACAACCTACTATTTGCGTTCCAGAGCAAAAACTTCGATTAAAAAAACAACCGTTTCAGAGGTAGAGGTGCAGGCCGCAATTGCCTGCTCACTAGAGAACCCTGAATCCTGCGAAACATGCCAGTGAGGATACCTTATGTTACTTAGCCCAGAATTAAATTTAACTTTACGGCCAATGCAATACCCTCAGTTTTTTAAACTCTATAAAGATTCTATTAAAAATATTTGGACGACCGAAGAGATCGATTTTTCAATCGACTTCGAACACATTCGCGATAAATTAAATCCCAAAGAGGCCCATCTCATTAAACGCTTGGTTGCTTTTTTTGCCACCGCAGATCATTTAGTGGCCCACAATCTAGTCTTAAATTTTTACAAGCACATCAATAGCCCTGAATAT
>SHZA01000017.1 GCA_009692515.1 Bdellovibrionales bacterium | reverse complement strand
GTCATACTTTATTGTCATTTTGGAATTAGAAGCCTCGATGCCGCTTCATTTTTAGCAGATCGAGGCTTTACAAAGGTTTTTATTCTCAAAGGAGGGATCGATAATTGGTCGATAGAGATCGATCCTACTATTCCCAGATACGATGGAGCCTATTGTTAAGCGTGAGTGGCTTTGTGAACCGCTTGGCTTAATCGAGAAATATAACGAGAGGCCGTTTTCTTTTTAATCAGATTCTTACTCGCTGCCTTCATCAATATCTTTTGAGCTTCATTAAGAAGAGGCTGAAGAGTTTTCTCCGCATCCTTCCCAATTTTCTCCTTCATTGCCGCACGAAGATTTTTAACAATCGTACGAAAATGGCCACGAGCCTGAGAGTTTCTTTTATTTCTTGTTACCGCTTGTCTTGCTGCTTTAACTGCTGACGCATGTTTCGCCATAAATCACCTCTTTAAAGAGCGTGACCCTATTAAATTCACAAAAAAAAGTCAACGCTAACAAGCTTTTACTTACGCCTTAGTTGGCCACCACAAAATATCCTCCCCCTCATCGATGAATTTACTTTTAATTAGAAGAGGAATTAAGGGAATTAAGGCAGGGAATTAAGGGACGGAGGTCTGCAGTCTTGGAAGTTGGAAATAGACCTCAAAGGTGACTAAAGACTATTCCAGCGTCTAGAAAATACACAAATAAACATATTTAAGTCACTGTATTCTTTAGGGTTTATCTGGCCCTTAGCTTGCATTTCTATATTACTAAAGAAAGAGGCAATGGTTTGAACACTTCTAGGAGATCATCGATAAGGATTATGAATCTTATTCTTCTGAGTCTTCTATTGCCCTCAATTCAATTTGTGAATGCAGAGACAGAGACTACAACTACAACTAAACCTCCAGAGGTAAAATCGGACCGTTCAGGATCTGCGGGTGCGGCAGGGGCGGCGGCGGCCGTAGGGGCAGCCATGGCAGGATTAGGTTGTATTATGGGTTTGAAGGCGGCAGCAGAGGCCGAGTCGGAACAGAAACCTATGCTGCAAATGATGGCAATGCAACAATGTGCTCAGGCGGCTCAAAATGCAGCCTCTGCAGCAGAAAATAATAAACAAAAGGATAAATTAGATGCTCCTCCAGCGGCACAGGGGCCTGGCTTTCAACCTCCACCTCAGATTAAAGAACCTGAAGATGGAAAACCTGTGGACCTCAGTAAGTTTGCGCAAAATGAAACTAAATCGGATAGTAAATCGGAAATGAACCTTCCCAACTTTGAACCCCCTCCACTAGCCAACCCCTCAACAAAACCTGAAAATGGGGCTCCTAATCCTATTGGGCCTATTTTACCTGCAACCTCAAATCCTCAGATACTCGATAACAGTATGATTACAGCCAAGAAGGATTCAAAGGAGGATGATGCCAATAGTGCCAATTCAAAGCTTTTAGGATCTGCACTCGGTAGTAGAGGCGCTGTGGATGATCTGTTAAAAAAGGCCCTTGCGGAAAATGGAACGACAGCAGGACAAACACCTATGATTCGTCCCGGCGGTGCTTCAGGAAGAAATAATGCAGAGGCATCTGGGGAAAGTGGAGGTGGTTTTGGAACCTCAGAAAGCAAGCCAGATAATTCTTTCGACAGCTTACTAGCCCAAATGATGGGCGGCGGACAGCAAGGCGGAGCCATGGAAATGGGAATGTTAAATGGGGGTATCCAGGTGATCTCTCTGCCCAAAGATAAAAATGGAAAACCCAAATTAAATATTTTTCAATTTGCTTCAAGCCTTTATTCTGAAATGGCCCACACTACCAATAGAATCATGATTCATCCGCTTAAAACAACGACCCCTTCGGAACGCTCCCTCTCTACAGTGACAAATACGGTCGCTAAAGCTTCAATTCGTTAATTTATTAGACACCCCTACCCTCGCTCTCTAGGCACTAACCCACTTGGCGACATCTTTGCTTAAGACTCGGGCCTTGGCCTCTAGATCTCTTTCTAGATTGCCTTAGGAAACGGGTGGGACGTGTTGAAATTTTGGGTGTTTATTAGTGTCTTTTTACTCTATGGCCTTCCTTCGTTTTCAGACCCCCTTAACCGGCCGCTCACCCTAGATCAAAAGAGGTTTTCTCTCTCCTCCTCTCTTTGGCAATTGCCATCCTATTCCACACACCCTCTCTTTTTTACCCCCTCTTTTTTTGAATCCCGAGAAGCGGCCAGACCGGACCTATCAAATGCAAGATTTGATACCCTATCTCAATTACAAAATGAGGTTAGGTCTAGAGACGCCTTGGCTAATAAAATGGTAATGTCTCGAATTGAAATTTTGGTAAGGCCTCAATTAGAGAATTTGATACAAAATATTTATCTAAGCACATTTAAAAAAAGGCCCAACGGACTAATCTTGCTTGAAAAACAGATAGCGCAGGTAAAAAACATATCGTTATTTAGTTTTGATTCTGATTCTGATTCTGGTTCTGATTCTGGTTCCACAGGGCACAAAAAGTTATCGGAGCTGCGCATCGGCTTTGATTTAAATACTAATAGTTCCAAATTTGAATACAGCGAGGATAATCTAGAATTGGGCATCTACCACAAACGTACCTTGACCGCGCTAACAGGTAGAGAGGACTTCACCGAAAATCTAGCCTTTTCTTTGAATAAAGAATGGTTATCACCCTCGTTAAAGGCTACCCTTTATTTACCTCTGAAATTGCCCTATTATACGGCCGCACTTTCTCATGATTTTTCAGCGACCGTCTCATCGACATTATCAACTCAAGCCCCTTTAAAGGGCACCTCAGTTGAAAGAAAACTGCAGCTTCATATTTCTATTCTGTTTTAAAATAATTTCAGGCGCGAATGGCCCCTAAAGGCTACTCGCGCCTGAATCTTGGATTTCATTCAACGGGAGGAAGCGTTTTATTACAAAACACCTTGGAAGATTTTAGCACCACCCTTTAAATGACCTCTCGCTAAGTTTTTTACTCTGGGTCAAAGCGATCGAATGTCACTTCAATGGCCTTCACACCTACTGAGTTTGGTTGCGAGAATGTCTCTAACTGTTTTTCATATTTCCCTCGATGCCAGACTATTTTTGTATGCCTATACTGGCTGTAGAGTTAGCGTCCTTGGAATAAATTCCCGACTGCCCATCCCATTGTCAGCCTTAGCTTAGCTGGGTCGAACTCAAACAGAAAAACGTTGCAGCCCCTTACTATTAAAAAATGGGACTGCCTCATACCTCTCCATTCCTATCTCCTCACGACACCCGAAAACATCTTTCGAGTTATTTAAAGTAGGCAATTTATCATCTCCTCACTTTCTTCTTTTGCTACTACAGTCTTTGAGGGGTTTAGTGGAGGGGCACCTGATCGACTCATCAGTTTTTGGTGGCCCTAATTAGCTTTAGCAGAATTTGTCTTCCACTAACGTACTGCCTTCTCCTTAGACTCAGTGTAGCAATTCTCAGATACTCTTTGCAATACGCAATGATTAGACACTTCTCACAATTAAAACATTTGAGTTAAGATATTGAAAGTTCGCCAATGAATTGATACATCTTTACCCACTACTAAAAGCTCAGTTTTTTATGCCTGGATGGCGGAATTGGTAGACGCGTTGGACTCAAAATCCAATATTCGCAAGGATGTGGGAGTTCGATTCTCCCTCTAGGCACCAGCATTTATCAACTATGTAATAGGGGAAATATAGATCCTACAGCCCCCCTTCTTTTCAATTCTCTTTGCAAATTATAATAATGCTAGTTTCCTTGAAGAGTGTCTTTAACCTATTTTTCAGCAGACCTATTCAAACTGGGAAATAGTTATTGTAGATGATGCTTCAACCGATCATAGCATTTCTATTTATGAAAAATATAAGACTGACGATAGATTCAAAATATATTTTAATGCTAAAAAAAAAGGATTGGATTTTGAAAAAAGAGGTGTGTATTAAAGAGCACGGGTGTTATTTGCGGATTTGTTGACGCTGATGGATGAAGGTCAGATACCTATCGGATTAAAATCCTAGCCGGTAGTACTTCCCGACATCATTCAAATAGTATTTTACAGGGGGAGCCATTATCTCATGCAGTCTTGTGAATCCAAAATCTTTCGACAATTCCCATGTTAGGAACGGTAGATTCAAAAAAATCTTGAAAGGCCTTTCGGACACTACCTTGAAGGTGTGGCACCTCATCTAAGTTCCAATCATCGCCACAGATAATCCCTCCCGATTTCACTAAAGGAACCCAAGCTTTGAGATCGCTTAACACCGATTGGTAATCATGACCCGCATCGATAAAAAGAAGATCGATAGGGCCGTGTGACCATTGAGCCGCCACCTGCGCGCTCATTCCTTTACAGACCACCACATTGTCACACCCATAGCGCGTGATATTTTTTTGAAATTCAAGAAAGGCCTGTTTGCATTGAGTCACCGTTGGGTGCAATGGACCTTCTAGAATGGATCCCTCCCAACTATCTACACAGTATAACGTCGAATCGATGACTGCCGCAGCTCTGGAGGCAAAAATACTGGAACGCCCCTTTAAAGAACCCACCTCTACAATTCTAGAATTTTTTCCACAGGTTGAAATAATCTTAAGAAACAGCTCGGCACATTGCCTAGCAGAAAACCAACCCTCAAACTGCGATACGGAAATGGAAAAAAATTCGATAAGGCGTCTCCATTCAGCAGAATTTTCCTGTTTAGGGCGAGCTAAAATTAACTGTTCAAACATAGCCGGACTAAAGGAATTATAGAGGTCTGGTAGGTCTGAAGATTTTCGCCACTTAGACACCAGAGGCTTTACCAAACGAACCAGTTGATTACGGGTTATTTGAATGAGGGGATTTTTAATAAACCAGGTAGCTATTTTCGAAAAGGCCGCTGCCCTTTTAGTCATCGGGCAAATAAATTTTTTCCAATTTCTATCGGTCATCATTTCATCGGGCCAGCTCTTGTCGACGGGGACCGTATTGAATGCTATATCTCTACCAAAAATATCTTTTTGTTCACTTAAAGCCCTACGAATGTTTTCAGGATCTTTAAATTCTAAAGTATTATTTTCCTGATGCGCGTAAGCGGTTATTTTTTGAATAATCTTCTCTGCGGTCATTAAATAGGAAAAATGCCAGCCGCAAGGAAATGGGGTCATTACTGTATAAGGAGAACATCGAAGAGCGTTTCCCGAAATACTATTGCCCAAAAATACTTTTGCCTTCATTATCTTGGCATGGCTCCATGGCACACCTAAAACCTCTAAATTAATATAATAGTAAAACAGCTGAAGCCAGACACTAATGATCTGCTCCTTTTCCATTCTTTTTAAAAGGTATTTCCAATGATGCCGACTCACAATTTCATCAACGTCACTTAAGTAAACAATATCCTCAGGTAAATAGTTCACAGCAGAAAAGATAGCCTGTCGTTGGGCAGCTTCATTATCCCATGCGGAATGGGGATTCTCCTCTAGAGTTACATTAACGACCCTTATTTTATGGGCGTACCTAGCAAAACGTGGATCTGTGATGGAAAACAGAGCCTCTCTTTTCATTCCAGCATGGGTACGATCGGCTTGAACTAAAATAAAATAATCTACAAAGGGATCATGTTCCTGGAGTCGTACCGAAAGAAGATCATATTCATTAAAAAACATAAATGTGTCATAAACGGCCATGGGATCCCTCAAGAATGAAATGGATAAAGAATAGAGGTTGGTATTATCTCACAAACTCAACTTTTTTATATTAAATCAATGGCCTGTTTTCAGGGAAAGGGGCCGATGTGCTTAGTGCGTCTAAAAAACGTTTTAGGCTTAACCCTCTTTTTTTAATCGATGAATGACCTTATCCAGATTTGCTAAAAAATGGGAGTGATGTTTTTTTCCCATCTGTTTGGGCCCGGTTTGAAGATCCCCGCGTTGACGAAGTTCGGATAATAGCTCCCTCATCGCCAGCGCCTCACCTATATTATTTTCATCGAGAATCTTACCTCTAGGATCGATGGCAAGAGCGCCTAATTTAATACACCGATCGGCAAGTAAAATATCATTGGTTATGACCAGATCATTGGGTTTTATCTGCAGGGCAATCCAATCATCTACAGCATCAAATATCTTCTCAACTGTGATTTGAATGAGATTATCCGACTTGGGAAGTAGCTTTTTTTGATTAGAAACTACATAAACCTTTAATCCATGCCGTGCAGCCACTTTAAAGGCGGCCTCTTTGACAGGACAGGCATCGGCATCGATAAATAGTTCCATACAACTGTGATTCTAATCCCTCTGCACAAATCGTCGATAACCCTGCTGCTGAAGCTCATAATAAAGCTTAGCAGGAGAGGAACCAGGGTAGCCCTCGTACTTTTGATACCAGGGATTCCAATATTTGAGATCAAAGTGCATCGGGGTGGGTTTAATATTTAAAAGTTTAGCAATCAGCTCCGCACAGTAAATTTTTTCATCACTCCAGGAAAATTCGGAATCAAAGGCTCTCCCTAAAAATATTGGCACCTCTTTAGACAAAAATTCTGAATCTTTATCGGAAACTAAGATCTCCTTTATTTTTCCGAAACTTTCTAATTGCTGAAGAGACACCCATTCTACCCCCCGAATGGGATGAGCGTGCAACCACCGTTCTTTCCACTTGATGGCGATATGAGCGAAATAAAAATTGGGTTCTAATTGAATCACCTTGCCCTGGTAATTTCTTAACTCCATCCAGGCCACCACTATCTGTGCCGAAAGAGGCCTCGAAAAAAAGGAGGCATAGAAAAAGAATAGTGAAATAAAAGGGATGGCGCTATGACCTTTGGTTTTATGAAATAACTTCATCGATTGGAAAAGAAAAACACACCTAGACCACGTTGTCTAGGAAAGTCATTTCTTTTGAGAATAAACTATTCTGCCATCTTCCTAAGTTCTGGAAAACGCCACGCCCAAATCGCTGCTACAACCACAGAGCCAAGGCCCCCTATGACCACTGCTGGCACCAGGCCAAACCACCCTGCCGTCATGCCGCTTTCAAATTCTCCTAATTCATTTGAGGCACTAATAAAAATAGAATTTACCGCACTCACTCGGCCCCTCATCGCAGGCGGACTAGCCACCTGCACTAGAGTCATTCGAATGACCACACTCACCATGTCGCTAGCGCCTGAAATAAATAGCATTACTAAGGAAAGCCACATGATGTGAGACAGCCCAAATACTACAGTCGACAAACCAAAAATAACGACATGAATAAATAGCCAGAGCCCCGCCCTTTGTTTCATAGGCCTCCTACTAAGCCAGAGACTTGTAAAAATAGCCCCCATAGCCGGAGCCGCCCTTAGGATTCCCAATCCTTTAGGACCTACATGAAGAATGTCCGAAGCATAGGCGGGCAATAAAGCGGTAGCCCCGCCAAAAAGAACTGCAAAAAGATCTAAAGAGATACAACCTAATAACACAGGCTTCGACCACACATATTCCACCCCTGAGAAAAGATTTTTGAAATTTAATTTTTCCTTTGTTTTTTCATTCGAAGTGGCGCTCACCTGACTAAGAAAACAAATTCCAAAAAAAGAGACCCCCGCCGCTACGGCATACACCCACTCCGGTTTTTCTAAAATACCGTAAAGAATTCCTCCCACCATAGGGCCTGCAATCGTCGAAGCTTGCCAAATACTAGCATTCAATGCGATGGCCCGTTTCAATTGCTTTTCAGGAACCACCTGAGTGACAAAGGCGTGAGCCGCAGGATTACTAAAGGCGCGGATGGTTCCCTGCACAAATAATAATACTAAAAAAAGAGACAGGGTCCCCTGCCCCATGGCGGTCGCAATAGCCATTATCACCACGCTTAAAACCCAAACCAGGTAGCAGTAGATAAGAATCTTTTTTCGATCAAATCGATCGGCAAGTTGCCCACCCCAGAGGGAAAAAACTAACATGGGAATGAACTGAGCTAAACCCACCCAGCCTAGATCTAAGGGATCTCTTCGAATCGCATACACCTGCCATCCGATGGCAATCGACTCAATTTGATACGCAATCGTAGTTAAAACTCTAGAGACTAAATACAAATAAATGGAGGGCACCTTAATGAATCCAACCCATTTTAATAGCACTCAAAGTAGAAGCAGAAACGATAAACCATAAGGTAACACCCAATACTAAGGGCTTAATGCCCACCTCTTTGATAGCCGAACGAGGCACATTGCTACCGATTAAGAATAGGGTAACCACGAGAAGTCTTTTAGAAAAGCTAGTTACTGTGAGTCCTAGCGGGTGCAATTCAGGAAAAAAGGTGACGATAGCTGCCATGATAAGAAAGCCTAAAATAAACCAGGGCTTTTTTATTTTGGAGCTCTTTTGTCCCTTAGTTTTTATCTTTGTTAGATAGGAAAATAAAAGCGCCACTGGAATAATCCAAAGAGCGCGAGTGAGTTTTATTGTCGTGGCGATTTCTAATGCCTTTGGCCCAAATTGTACGGCACTTCCGACGACAGAACTAGTATCATGAATCGCAAGGGCACTTAAAAAACCAAATTGCGTTTCGGTGAGATGGGCTTGATGACCGAGCCAAGGAAAAATAATTAATGCCGTCGCATTAAGTAAAAATACAATCACCAATGCCACCGACACATCTTGAGACTTAGCCTGAATAACAGGAGCCACCGCCGCAATCGCACTCCCTCCGCAAATCGCGGTACCGACCGCTATTAAAGTGGAACTATCGGGATTTGCCTTTAAAATTTTTCCTAATAACCACCCTAAAATAAGTGTGACAGAGATTCCTATTACGGTGTATCCCACTCCCGCACTCCCTACTTTAGCTACCACATTTAAATTCATTCCCGCCCCAAGCCCTACTACAGAATAGGCCAAGAATTTGGGCGTATATTTTTTAGTTTGATTAAGCCAGGGATTACCGAACGAAAGGGTTAATACAAGCCCTGTAATCAGGGCCATACCCGAAGATACCGACGGAAAGAAACAACCGAAAGCGAAAAGAACGAATAAAAATTTCCAACCTTTTTTAAACACTATATTCCCTAGGATATCTTTTGTTATCGTCAATACTAACGACGATATCCACCCTAGGCAAGGTAGGATTCAACCTTCATTTTGACCATCGAAATGAGTGACTAGATCGATCCTTATAAATGCCATTGGGCATCTAGAGCTCTAATTTTCTCTAGGATTTCGTCGTTCGATAGGTTTTCTGTTCCTCCAGAAAGAGAATCCACAAAGGCCTGGGAGGGCACCTTGACCATTAAAAGATTACCGTTATAGGCCCCAGTGATTGAGGGGGTGTGTCCGCCTACCTCCTCGGTAATTTTGATCGTGTGATCACGTAGTTCCGCTAGGGAAATAAAGTGGTCTTTAATTCCATCCACAGCACCATCAGCATGACCTATTAAAGATTTCCAAAGAGCATGACCAAAGGCACTTCCTGCGCTTCCCTCTGGGCCGTCAGGCTCCTCCGAATCGGTTCCTGGACCGGTGCTGGAGGTTTCGCTAGAGCGACTTGAGGACATCACCATTAAGGTACGGCCTTTAGATTGCCAATCTTGCCACTCCAATTTTTTCTTATTGAATGATTCCACAAGATTTCCTGAGTAGCACGACATGGTAAAAATAATAATCTCTTTGGAAGGATAGGAAAGAGCATTGTCCCGAATTTCATTATAGGTGGGGCCAAACATTAGCCCTGTCGTACTGCCATGCCCACTTGAATATTGAACAAACATATCCTTTTCGGTCATGAGCTTTTTAAGTTCAATCCATTTCTTAGTCAGATCAATCTCCTCAATTTCGGAACCGTGTATTTTGGCGCCCAAATAACCGCCACCTATCTCTTTTGTGAAGATATCGTGAGTATGGGCAATGTCATATTTCACCTCATTCCCCATCGAACCACTCAAATAATCTCCAAAGCCCACGTAATATTTTTTTCCAGAATAATCGGGGCCTGTCAGGGATCTTGTGCTCTTAGTTAATAACGCAATTCCCAATAAAGCCTCTCTAAGAATTTGAGAGCTCATTTCAGAGGTAAGGCCTCTTGCCACAATCACGTAATCAAAGTTTTTTGATTTGCTAACGGCAATATTCGCCGGGACGGTATCTTTAATCGTCTCCTTTATGTTCCAATTTAAATGGGTTCGAATAGGAAAATCATATTGCTTAACTACTTTAGCGCCAGCGATCTCCACTAAAGAACCCTCGTTCGATGACGATAGCGGACGCACATATATTTGAAGATAATTGTCTCCATTCAGAAAGCCTAAAAGCTGAGTCTCCCTGTCCTTTGCCTCCTGATGCAACTGCCATCCATCTCGTAAACGAAGAGACACCTCCTCAATTTTCATTTCTAAAGAAAATGCCGATAAGGTAGTAACGCACAATACCAAGCCAAGCTGCCGTAATTGCATAAAGCCCCTTTAAAATTAACATTTTGAATTTATTTTTTTTAAAAAACAGAAGGTAGATCTTAGGATCTCATATTTTAAAGCAAAGTTCCATACCCAGATCTAAATAATAGGTGAGTTCACCGAACTAATAAAAAGAAAGCAAATGGGTCGGTTTCCATTAAGAAATAGCCTAATTCAGCCCCTCTTAATTTTATCTTTACTCAATTAATAAGTTATTTCATAATTCCAACCATGAACAAACACACATTAAGAAATACATGGGCTCCGTTTTTTTCAAAATTTGTTGTGGTAGCAATGCTAAGCGGCTTTAATACCATCGCCGTAGACGCACCTAAAGCTGTCGCCTCCTGCAAAACTGAGAAGGACGTTACTACCCTAATTAAAACCGATCTTAAAAAAGGAAAGGGCAAAGAGGCCAAAGCCGGTTCTGTCGTTAAGGTGCATTACACAGGGTGCTTAACTAACGGAACTAAGTTTGATTCCTCTTTAGATCGTGGTGAGCCTTTTAGCTTCACCTTGGGTCAAGGCCAAGTGATCAAGGGATGGGATACGGGCGTGGCTGGAATGAAGGTAGGCGGAAAACGCAAACTTATAATTCCCTCTGAAATGGGCTACGGAGCTAATGGAGCTGGTGGAACTATTCCTCCAAATGCTACTTTAGTTTTTGAGGTTGAATTGCTCGAAGTCGCAAAAAATTAAGTTTAACTTTAGGGGTGAGGTAATATCGGTACCTCACCCTAATCTTTTGACACCTTCCATTACCTTCTATTACCTTCAATTTGTCCCTTTAGAAGTTTATCGCTCACAATTAAAACAATTTTAGGAGTGGCTGTCGTGAAGGCTTTGAGCCTGTGGTTTTTAAAAAAGAGACGAGATCTCCCCTGGCGAAAAGATCATGACCCTTATCGTATTTGGGTTTCTGAAATCATGCTTCAACAAACCCAGGTTGCAACGGTCATCGATTATTACGAAAGATTTCTCAAAAGATTTCCGACCTTATCATCGCTCGCACAATCGACAGAACAGGAGGTATTAACTCTCTGGTCGGGACTGGGTTACTATCGACGAGCCAAAAATTTACGATTGGGGGCCCAATATTTAATAGCAAAAGGGGGCGATTTCCCTAAAACCCGCTCTGAAATTCTAGAGGTCCCTGGAATTGGTCCCTATACTGCGGGAGCCATTCTTAGCATTGCTTTCGATCTGCCTGAAGCTCTTGTCGACGGTAATGTACAGAGAGTTTTTGCGAGATATTTTGGAATCGGATCGGCCATTCAAACCTCTACCGCTCAGAAACTTTTTTGGGAGAGGGCCTCCGAGTGGGTCAAAAAGGCGGAGTCTCCTAGAATTCATAATCAGGCCTTAATGGAACTAGGTGCCTTAATTTGTCACAAAGGCATTCCGTTATGCCATCAATGCCCCATTTCAAAAAACTGTGTGGCCTTTGAAAAGGGACTACAAAAGAAACTTCCCGTTTCAAAACCAAGAAAACAAACACTAGAACTTCATTGGATTGGAATTATCTTTTATCAACAAAAAAAACAAGGACCCGATCTTTACTTTGTAAAACAAAATGTAAACACCCCTTGGTGGGAGGGATTATGGGATTTCCCGTCGATAGAAAAATCTCTACCTAATTCATGGGAAATGGCACCTCAACTACTTCATGCTAAAATAGGAAAAGATCTATTACTAAAACCCCTTAACCACGTGCAGCATTCAGTGACACATCATAAAATTCGCATGGCCCCTTTTCTCATAAATACAAAAAAGGAGCTATTGGGGATTAAAGGAAAATGGCTATCACTACCCGCCATAGCAGAACTTCCTTTATCCTCGCTTGCAAAAAAGATTTTTAGGCAGTTACCCTTGTGATAGTATTTTCTTATGAACCCATTTATCGTATTGAGTTTATTATTTGTTAGTTTGAATCTACTAGGATCTCTCGGACCCTCTCTCTCCCTATCCATTCCCAGACAAGCCTCTCACCACTATCTCACCGATGGTATTTTTGAAGGGGGCAAATCGGTAAGGGCCAATTTAGAGGCACTTAGATTTTCAAAACATAAAAGAGAGGGTTTTGAGAGATGGGTTTTTGATTTTTCAGATGCTACCACCCGCATAGTAGGTGCGGTGGCTCCACAATTTCAGGTTCGTTATCTCAAGGCTGAAAAGATCAAAAATGCAGAGGGCATGCCTCAAACACTACAGCCTGCAAAAATCATTATTACACTTAAGGGTATCTATAAAAACAATTTAGATAAACCTACTCTCCAAAAAATGGCTAAAAAAAGCTATCTAGTTTCAGAGGTAATCTCCTACCCACCTATTGAGGAAGGGGATACGGCGATTGAAATGATTTTAAGGGACACTAGTGCTTTCTATGCGCACCAGCCTAAACAAAATGAGGGACGTCTTGTGATCGATATTGCCCTAAATACCCACTATTCGAGAGCAGCTATCAATCCTTAGTAGTCAGAATTATCTCTCTGATCTATTATGCCAGGATGACAACTCCAAAAGACAATACCAAAGATAACCACAAAGAAGCACTAGACTATCATTCTCTGGGACGACCTGGAAAAATAGAGGTCATTAGCACAAAGTCGGTAAAGACGCAGAGAGATCTCTCTCTGGCTTATACTCCTGGAGTCGCTCAACCCTGTATCGAAATTTTTAAAACTCCAGGTGACGTCTATAAATATACGGCCAAAGGGAATTTAGTTGCGGTGGTTACCAATGGAACGGCCGTTTTAGGTTTAGGAAATTTAGGAGCCGCGGCCTCAAAGCCGGTGATGGAGGGCAAGGGAGTTCTGTTTAAACAATTTGCCGACATTGACGTCTTTGATATTGAGGTGGGCACTGAGAATCCTGATGAATTTATCAATTGCGTAAAACTCTTAGGTCCCACTTTTGGAGGTATTAATTTAGAGGATATTAAGGCCCCTGAATGTTTTTATATCGAGGAACAACTTAAAGAGTTAATGGACATTCCTGTATTTCATGACGACCAACATGGCACCGCGATTATCTCAGGCGCGGCCTTTATCAATGCTTTAGAATTGGTTGAGAAAAAGGTAGATGAGGTAAAAATAGTTTTTAGTGGCGGTGGTGCGGCCGCTATTTCCTGTGCAAAACTTTACCTGAGTCTGGGTGTAAAAAAAGAAAATCTGATCATGTGCGACTCTAATGGAGTTATTTACGAGGGCCGTGAAAAGGGAATGAATAAGTACAAGGCTTTTTTTGCCACCCAATCGAAACTCAGAACCTTAGCTGAGGCCTTAAAAGGGGCTGATGTCTTTGTGGGAGTGTCGGTGGCGGGTGCAGTCACCAAGGACATGGTTCTTTCCATGGGACCGAAACCTATTGTGTTTGCCATGGCTAATCCCGATCCTGAAATTACCTACACCGATGCTGTTTCGGTTCGCGATGATCTTATCATGGCGACCGGTCGTTCCGACTTTCCTAATCAGGTTAATAACGTACTGGGATTTCCCTTTATTTTCAGAGGGGCTTTGGATGTTCGAGCAAAATCTATCAATGAAGAGATGAAGCTTGCTGCAGTTAGAGCCTTAGCAAAATTGGCTAAAGAGGATGTTACAGATCAGGTGATCAAAGCCTACGGTGGAAAAAGATTTAAATTTGGACCCGACTATATTATCCCGAAGCCCTTTGATTCTAGAGTTCTTTTATGGGTGACGCCAGCTGTGGCCGAAGCCGCTATGAAATCGGGGGTGGCACAAATCCAAATTGATCTCGATCTGTATCGTTCCGAATTAGAAAAAAGACTTGGCGTAAGACAAAGTTTTGTTCGTTCTATTAAAGATAAAATAATACGAATCGAAGGAGATTCTCCTCAAAATCTGCCCTCTATTGTTTTTCCAGAGGGCTCCAACTCAAAAATTTTAAGAGCCTGTGAAATTATTATTCAAGAGGATATTGCAAGACCGATTCTTTTGGGCAATTCGCAGCGAATTGTTGAGGCCATTGAAAAACTAGGCCTAGAGGCTGTAAAATCGGCTGAAATTATTCAGCCCTCCACCTCAGGAAAAAGAGAGTCTTATGCCCTAGATCTATGGCAGGTAAGGCAGCGAAAGGGATTAACAAAAGATCAATGTTTTTCACTGATGAAAAATGAAAATTACTATGGCTCAATGATGGTAAAAAAGGGCGATGCCGATGGGATTTTAAGTGGAGTCACTCAAAGTTATCCCGATACTATCCGTCCTTTTCTACAAACGGTAGGCGCGAGAGAGGACATCACCATTGCTGGCGTCTACATGATGCTTTTCAAAGATAAAATTTTATTCTTTGGAGACACCACAGTTAATATTGAACCCTCCGCAGAACATTTGGCCGACATTGCGATCTGTTGTGCTGAGGAGGCGAGATTTTTTGATATCGAACCTAGAGTTGCCATGCTGTCTTTCAGTAATTTTGGCAGCAACAATCATCCGCTCTCAATTAAAGTTAGAAAAGCAACAGAGATTGTTAGGCAAAGACGTCCCGATATTTTAATCGATGGTGAAATGCAGGCCGATACGGCAGTGAATCCTGAAATCATGGCCGAGTCATTTCCCTTTTGCCAAATAAAAGGTGGCGCCAATGTTCTCATTTTTCCCGATCTGCAATCGGCCAATATTTGTTACAAACTCATGCAGCGCCTAGCGGGAGTCGAAGCCATTGGACCTATATTAATTGGAATGAATAAGCCAATTAATGTCCTGCAACGTTCTGCCGATGTGGATGAGATTGTAAACATGGCAATTATCACAGTACTAGAGATTCAAAATATGTTTTATTAAGGGGACTACATCTTTCTCTGTAAACTTACCACACGCCCTTGAATCTCGAGTGTTTTTCCGCGGGTGGAAATAGGTTTCATTTTTTTATTTTCTGGAACAAGAAATATTTCTCCATTCTTTACCGAATATTTTTTTACAGTCGTTTCCCCTTCCAATAAGGCCACGATAATATCTCCCTCTTTAATTCTAGCCTCTTGCTGAACAATGACATGATCCCCTTCAAAAATCCCAGCATCGATCATACTGTCGCCCACCACTCGTAAAGCAAAACATTCCCCTCGGACTAATTCCTCCGAAATGACTATTTCACCCAGCTCTAATTGTTCCGAATTTCTAGGCCCACCTGCGGCAATCTCACCATAAACTGTAATTTTTTTAACCCCAGTTAAGATTAAGCCTTTGGGAATTAACCCTCTAGCCACTCGCCTTTGTCCCTGTAATTCGGCCTTTTCTAAGTAACCCTTTTCGATCAAGGCTCGCACATGATCCTGCACGGTGCCGACCGCTTTATAACCACAGTGAGATTGTATTTCACGATAAGAGGGAGGCACAGATTGGCTCCGAATAAAACTCTTAATGAAATCAAAAACGACCTGTTGAGACTCTGTGAGTTGTATTTTTTTAGTTGATCTATTAACCATACATCTGTATGGTACTCAGATGAGACATGTTTTGTCTAGCCATTTTATTAGTACAGAGGCTTTACAAAATTTTTATGGTTTAGCCCAGGTCACATCCCTTCCGGGGGGATCCAAAACCCATCTGGCGTTTGAATGCTTATCAGTTTTTCTGAAAGCGGATCCCCCTGCCCCCTCAAAACAGTTAAATACTAACTTTTCCTATTTTGCTTTTATCTCCGATGAAGGCTCGGTTTACCCTCCCGCGCTTCATGCGTTAGGAATTCCACTTTCTAGAGTGCTGATCATCAAAACCACCACCCCAGAACAGGTTTGGAAAACGGGTTTAGAATCCCTCCAAACCGGACTTTTCTCCTTTATATTTTTAAGGCCCTCTAAGATCTGCCCCACGGCTCATTTAAGAAAACTTCAACTTAGTTCTGAACGAAAAAAGGCCAAGGTATTTGTTTTGAGCGATCACAAATTGCCTCACTGGACCTTAAAGGCGTCTTTGATTGCTAAACAAGAAAATACAAAAAGTATCGATATCTCCTAGGTGTTATTTAGGTACCCATGCACTCACTACCACAAAATAAAAAAAGGGTTCTCTATTTCCCAAAGACCCTCTCCTCATTTACCGAAAGCTGTCTTTCTCTGACACCCAAGGTTTATGCCATTAAAGAATCTCTTTATCTAGATATTGATCCCACGATAACGCTTTTTGGGGGTGAGGAGATTCTCTTTTTAAAGGCGACTCAACTGGCGTCGTCATTCGATCTACCCAACCAATTTGTTTTTACCGACCGGTGTGAATGGGCCAAGGCCTTTCACACACAGCCTGAGGTGTTTCTTCCTGCAGGAAAAAGTCGAGACACTCTTTTACTTCTCGATATTTCACGTCTTGAGTTTATAGGTGATCCGCAGACCCTTGAAGATGAGGCCCCTTCTCGTAGAGATCTTATTCGTTTTATGAAACGTGTAGGAATAAAAAAACTTTCCGATTTTATAGCTCTGAGTCGCACCGCAATAGGATTACGTTTTGGGCAAATGGGAGTGATTCTTTTGGATTGGGTGTTAGGAGAAAGAGAATTAATTCTGCCCTGTTTTATTCCCGAAGAAACCATCACAGAGAAACTTGAGACCGATGAGATCACGTCACTAGAATCACTTTTACAATGTTTGAGACCCCCTTTAGATCGCATTAAAGTCAGACTTCAGGGGCGATCTCAAATGGTAAAAACACTTCAGCTAAAATTTTATTTAGAATCCAGAAATAAAATAGAAAAAAAATGGAGTCTTTCAGAGCCCACACAAGAAAGTGAAACACTATTTTATCTTCTAAAAGAGTTCTTAACGGAAATTATCTGGGACTCTCCGTTACAGGGGCTAGAGATCATAATCACAGATACGATTCCTTATGTTCGCGGACAACTTTCCCTTTTTGAAAACAAAGAGGATGTTTTTTCTAATCTCGCTGAGTACCTAACAAAACTTCGAGCCAAATTTGGTGAAGCTCAGGTAGGATTTCCGGTACTGCAGGAGAGTTATCTTCCCGAAAGATCTTGGCAGGCCGTTTGGCCACCTCAGGAGGTCATATTTCCAACACTTATGGAAAATGAAAAACACTATTCAACCTCCCATCGTCCACTATTTTTA
Organism: Bdellovibrionales bacterium; assembly: GCA_009692515.1. Classification (GTDB taxonomy): domain Bacteria; phylum Bdellovibrionota; class FAC87; order UBA2466; family UBA2466; genus UBA2466. The sequence continues at coordinate 24,240 of SHZA01000017.1, read as the reverse complement.
TTTATCCCACCCAAGATTTGCTACCCATTAGCATCCTGGAAACTCATTTCAACTGAAAATCTCATGACAGAATGGTGGACAGAAAAGGGAGGTCGACGCTATTTCATTGCCCTTCCCCCTCAAGGAAACCGTCTCTGGGTATATTGGGATCTTGAAGAAAAGGTTTGGTATGCTCACGGCACATTCGACTAAAAATATTCCTTTTTATGAATTAAATGTAAAAAGTAACTACTCATTTTTGGAGGGGGCCTCTCATCCAGAAGAGCTTATTGAGAGAGCCTCTCTCTTGGGTTACCGAGGGATAGCACTTACCGATGTCAATGGAGTGTATGGCGCCGCGAGAGCGCATTTCATAGCAAAAAAAAAATCTTTAGCGCTTTTAATAGGTGCTGAAATATCTCTTTCAGATTCTAGCGTGGTTCTCCTTAGCCAAAATAGAACGGGCTATGGAAACTTATGTGAGCTACTCACCCAGATCCATGCAGATAAATTACCTGAACTCAGCTCCCCTCTTTTTTCAGATCTCATTTTACTTTTTCCGATACTAAGCCCCGCCCCTTCCTTGTTAGAAGAACTCAAAGATATATTTGGAGACCGGCTCTATTTGATGGCTAGCCATTTTATAAATGGGAAGGACTCTCTTGCCTGGGCCGATAGGCTTTCGAAAAAAAAATCCATTCCGGTGGTAGCGAGTAATCGGCCTCTTTTTCATCACCCCCACCGAAAACCACTTCAGGATGTACTCACCTGTATTAAAACCAATAGCACCTTAAACACGGCAGGTTTTAAACTACTTCCTAATTTAGAACGCCATTTAAAATCGGTGGAGGATCTTCGTAATATTTATTTTCACCATCAGGAATGGCTGCATCAAACGCTAGAGGTGGCTAGTCGCTGCCAATTTTCACTGGATGAAATTAGATACCGCTATCCCACAGAATGGCTTCCGAAGGGCGAGACTGGAGACTCTTATTTACGTCGGCTTGTTTTTGATGGAGCCAAACAAAGATACCCCGCGGGAGTTCCGCTATCTGTAACTGCGCAAATAGAACATGAGCTTTCTCTTATTACAGAACTTTTCTATAGTGATTATTTTTTAACTATTTGGGATATTATTCAGTTTGCACAAACAAAAAATATTCTCTACCAAGGCCGTGGTTCTGCCGCTAATTCTATCGTTTGTTATGTCTTGAAAATTACGGCCATCGACCCCGTGCGTATGAATCTGTTATTTGAAAGATTCTTGTCTAGAGAGCGAAAAGAGCCCCCAGATATCGATATCGATTTTGAACACGAGCGAAGAGAGGAGGTAATTCAATTTATTTATGATCGCTACGGAAGGGATCGTGCCGCCATTACCGCTACCCATATTTGTTTTCGAAAAAAATCGGCCATTAGAGAGGTAGCCAAGGCCTTTGAAATTCCCATCACTCTCACAGAGAGATTCCTAGGTTTGAGTGCTAAAAAATCTCCATCAGAGATCTCTCAAATAGAATGGGCCGCTAGCGCACCAGAACTAAAACCCCGACTACTAAAACAGTATTCACTTATCTTAGAACAGATTCTTAATTCGCCTAGAAACTTGGGCACCCACGTGGGAGGTTTTGTACTTTGCCAAGATAAACTCACCAGAAATGTGCCTATTGAAAAGGCTACGATGGAGGGACGGACGGTGGTGCAGTGGGATAAGAATGATTTAGATGCCTTAGGTTTCACACGTGTGGATATTTTGGGGCTCGGAATTTTGACCTGTCTTAGAAAATCCTTTGCCGATTTAAAATTAATTTACGATAGAGATCTTTCTTTAGCCAGCATTCCCGCAGAAGATCCTAAAGTATACGAATCTATCTCTAGTGGAGATACGGTCGGAGTTTTTCAAATCGAATCTCGCGCCCAAATGAATATGTTACAAAGACTCAAACCCAAAAACTTTTTTGATCTCGTTGTGGAAATTTCAATTGTAAGACCAGGGCCTATTTTAGGTGGCATGGTTCATCCTTATTTAAAAAGGCGAGAGGGACTAGAAAAAATAGAATATCCCCACCCTAAACTAGAGGCTATTTTAAAGAAAACATTAGGGGTGCCTATTTTTCAGGAACAGATCATGAAAATGGCCATGGAGGTGGCAGGCTTTTCAGGAGGCGAAGCCGATGTTTTACGACGAGCGATGGGCACTTGGCGCCGAGACAAAACCACACTTTCTGAAATAGGTTTAAGATTTCAAGAAGGCCTACTCAATAATGGACTCTCTAAAGAATATGCAGCCCAAGTATTCAAACAGGTAGAGGGCTTCGCAGAGTATGGATTTCCTGAATCTCATGCAGCCTCCTTTGCCCTACTCGCCTATGCAACGGCCTATTTAAAATTTTATTACCCAGATGTTTATTTAACAGCCTTGTTAAACTCTCAGCCCATGGGATTTTACCAATCTCACACTCTTATTCACGATGCCCAACGCCACGGGGTAACGATCCTTCCCATCGATGTGACTTTGAGTCATTACGATAACCTTTTAGTTTCAAAAGGGCAGATGAGACTGGGATTTAGAGAGATAAAATCTCTCCCTACTAAAATAGGAAAGGCCATTGAATCTTTATCTAAACCTTTTTTAAATTTTGAAACTTTTATCTCAAGCCTTCAGCAAACTCTTTTGCCACATGCTCTCAGCAAGCGGGAACTTTTTCATTTAGCTAGTAGTGATGCCTTTCGCTCTTTAGGATTTTCGCGCCGGGAAGCTCTCTGGAAAATCCAATCACTGTCATTGCAAGATAGCACGCCACTGCTAGGCTCGGAAGAGGACTCCACAGTATTGCCCTCTGAGGCCGTATGGGAGGGCATTGCACTAGATTTTGATAGCCAAGGGATTTCTCTTCTTTGTCATCCCATGACCTTTTTAAGAAAAGAATTTTCACTACGCAACGTAACCTCCTCCCAAGAGCTATTAAAAAAACCACACGGGGCCAGAGTGACGGTGGCAGGGCTAGTGGTCTCAAGACAAATGCCGCCGACAGCGAAAGGGGTATTATTTCTAACCTTGGAGGATGAATTTGGTTTTATGAATTTAATAGTATGGAATTCGGTTTATTTAATATTCCAATACCCTCTTTTTCAAAGTTCATTTTTACTTTGCGAAGGAAAGGTTCAAAAAGCAAAAGGGTCGGCCATAACTCATCTTATTATGGATGGAGTATCCCCTCTTTTAGTCCGACAGACCGAAACCCTGCTACCTCTGCCAATGGGAAATCTACCCTAAGAAGGTTTCTAAGTGAGGAGGCGTATGGTACACCTTAGCTTGTGGATGTAACCTCTCTCAAATCTAAATTAAGCCAAGCTCTTAAAAAACGGTTTCACTTTGATAGTTTCAGAGATGGCCAAGAGGCTATTCTTCTATCTGTCATGAACCGTAAAGATACGATGGCGGTCATGCCAACGGGGCGTGGAAAATCTCTCTGCTATCAACTTCCCGCCTCCTTATTTGAGGGAATTGTGATCGTGGTTTCTCCGCTGATTGCACTCATGGAGGATCAAACACGACAGCTTAACGCCAAAGGGATTCATTCAGGATGCCTTCACTCGGGCCAATCCCTGGATCAAAGAAAAAAAGTTTTTGAATCGATGAGAAAAGAAAAACATTTTATTTTATATCTCTCACCAGAACGAGTTCAAAAAGAGGGATTTGCAGATTGGATCAAGACGGCCCCCATCTCTCTTTTTGCGATCGATGAGGCCCATTGTGTATCCCAATGGGGGCCAGATTTCAGAAAAGAATACTATCAGCTAAGTCTTTTAAGAGAGCTTAAGCCCGAAGTGCCTATTCTTGCACTCACTGCTACCGCCACACCGGAGGTGCTAAGAGATATTGCAAAGCAACTAAACTTAAAGGTTCCCGATAGACATATTTACGGCTTTTATCGTCCCAATCTTTATTACCAAGTAGAAAGCTGCACCGGAGAATCGGAAAAAAATGATTGGGTAAAACAGGCTCTTCTACAACATCCCACAGGAAGAATCCTAATCTATTGCGGCACACGCGCCTTATGTGAAGAGCTCAGTATCGATTTAGCCTCCACCTTTTCCAAGACAGGATACTACCACGCAGGAATGAGTGATGAGGACCGTCTGGTGGTTCAAACAAAATATGAGACGGGGGAGATCAGAATTCTTGCCGCCACGAATGCCTTTGGTATGGGTATGGATTACCCCGATGTCAGACTTGTGATTCATCACCAGATGCCGGCTAATGTGGAAAGTTACTATCAAGAGATGGGACGAGCGGGTCGAGATGAAAAAGATTCCACCTGCTTACTGCTCTATTCAAAAAAGGACAAAGGACTCCACGCCTATTTCATTACAAAGTCGGGCGCTGAAAAATTTATTATTAATCGGCGATGGGACGCATTAAATACTATTACGCAATATGCAGAGGGGGGCGAGTGTCGCCATTCTGGCATTCTTTCCTACTTCAAAGATGTTTTTAGAATAAAGGCCTGTGGTCACTGCGATATCTGTTCTCCCAAGGCGGCACGAAAAATAGATAGGCCCCATTTTAAGACCGCTTATGTAGGACAGGAAAAAAGAAAACAATCCACCAAGCTTAAAAAGGCTAATCAGGATGAATCTCCACTCACACATGATGAAGAGGTTGCTTATGAAGTTATCCGAGAATGGCGGAAAGAATATGCCGATGAAAATGACATTCCACCCTTTATCGTATTCAGTAATAAAACTCTACGGGCCCTGGTAAAAAAACGCCCCTCTAATCTTACCGAGCTTGAAAAGGTTTATGGTTTTGGCCCTCACAAAATAGAGCACATTGGAAAACAGGTTTTAGACCAGCTATTAAGATGCTAATCGACTCGAATAATCTCGTAATCACGAAATTCGTTTTGAATCTTCAACTCAATTTGGGCCCCTACTTTTTTACCAAGTAAAGCCGCTCCTAACGGAGACTGTGGGGTGATCAGATGAACTATTTTATTTTCAAACTCCACCTTTAAACCGCCTCCTACAGGCATCAATAAATAAAAAAATAATTTTTCATTCGATTTGAGTTCAATGAGAGCTGTAGAGGCAATAGGAGAATGACTACTAAAGGATTGAATATTCAAATGAGTATAGACGTTGATACTCTCATCCAATTCCATGATTCGCTTAGATTGCGCTCCTGCTAAATAGGAGGCCTCAAGCCCTCTTGTATCGTATTGATCTTCGGCCTTACTCTCAGTATGTATGGCCGCCTCATGAGCCGCTCGCGCCGATTGGGTTAATTTATTTAAATCGGCTTGAATAAGTTCGATAAAGAGATCTAATAATTTTCTTTTATTCACAAAGATAAATTTATCAAAAATTAAAAAAACCTGCAAAAAATAAATCTAGAAAACAGAAGGGACTTCAAAGCTCATCTTAAGACGTGTCATGGGGTGAGAAAAGGTTACCTTCACAGCGCGTAAACAAAGAGGGGGGTCGGCAATAGCATGAGTTTGAGTATTACCTAGCCTTTTATTAGGTAAATAAAGCTGTTCGCCATAAATGGAAAATCCCAATTGCCATAAATGAATACGAATTTGATTGGTTCTTCCTGTGATCGGTTTAGCCTGGATTAGAGAGGTTCCATCTAAAAATCTTTCTAATACCTTAAATTCGGTTTTTGCGCTCAGACCCGATTCTGAAATGGTTCTTGAACCACACTCTAAAGGCATTTCGGAAATGGCCAATTCGCATACAAACAGATCCTCAGGAGGATGGCCTTGTACCTTCGCATGATAAATCTTCTCTACCTTACCATTTGCAAATTGGGTTTGAATGCGACTAGCCGAATGACGACTGCGTGCGATCACCATGATTCCCGACGTATTGGCATCTAATCGGTGAGCGGGTCTTGGCCGTTGAGGGGCATACACCTCATTAAGTAAATACTGTAACGTGTTTCGATTAAATCTTCCGCCAGCATGAACTGGAAGAGGGGCCGGTTTATCGATCACAATTACCGACTCATCTTCATAGAGCAACTTGATATCCGTATTTACATCGGGCTCACTCGTAGTGGGCAGTTTGTGTAAATACCGTTCACCAGATTTCACTCTATGAAAAATACCTACCGGCAGCTCATCAGAATTGAGAATTTTTTCATTTCCAATTTCAGTTTCCCATTGATCTCTGGAAATATGTTTCAGTACGCTCGATAACAAATCTAAAATAGTCACGCCATCGAAGGCTTTAGAAACTTTAATGGGGCGCAAATTTTCATAGGGTAGTTTTCCAGGAAGATAATTTTTAAAGTTTTCAAGTTTTTTTTGTCTTACCTCCATGGCTACGGCCCTTTTTTCTTCGGTCGTTTTAAAACAAAAAGGACAGGTTTTTCCTAGCACATATCGAGAATCTTTTTGTTCCTCTTCAGTCAAAGGAGATAGGCAGGAAAAGCACTGTGAATTGGGAGTTTCGTTTAGCATGGGATCCACACCCACTCTTTGATCAAATACAAAACAATCCCCCTGATAATGGGCGCTACCCACCTCTTCAAAATACTTTAGGATTCCACCCTCAAGTTGGAAAATATTTTTAAACCCCTGAGATTCCATATAGGGGCCGGCCTTTTCGCAACGAATGCCACCTGTACAAAACATAACGATGGGAGCCTCTTTCATCTCCGCAGGTAGTTGTTCGATAGCCTTTGGAAAATTTCTAAAATGGGAGATCGGTAAGGTCATGGCCTTTTGAAAACTACCCAGCTTTACCTCATAATCATTGCGCGTATCCAAAAGAATTACCGGCCTACCCTCATCCAGCCATTGTTTTAATTCCTTCGCCTTAAGTTTAGGAGAGGTTCGTTTTCCTGGATCAATGCCCTCAACTCCAAAAGCGATAATCTCTTTTTTGATTCGAACCAGCATGCGAGTAAAGGGCTGGTGACTACTTTCACTTCTCTTGGGCTCCAATCCCCCCAGGCCTGGAACTTTACGTAACTCCAACAAAAGCAATTCAATCTTGTCATTAGCACCTGCCACAAAGAGATTAATCCCCTCTGTGCTAAGTAATATCGTCCCCTTCAAGCCCCATTCCTTGCATTGCTCTAATAGGAATGTTCTTAACGGTTTTAAATCGCTTAACTCTGCAAATCGATAGGTGGAAATATTGGTAAAAATGGTCATTGAGTGGAGGGTTTTACTGCGTGACAACGCAATTAGTCAACTCCCCCCTATTATAAGTTCTCATCCCACAGAAAAGCCATTAGACTCCTTTGTGGTGGCTAAAAACATTAAAACCGGACTATTTTCTCGATCTTTTAGCTTAGCAAAACTCACAGCAACGGCCAGTGGGCGGCTGGCAAAACATACCCTAGAGGGGATGTTTACCGAACCCAAAAAACATTTAGAAAAGGGCAAAAGGCTTCTTGAAAAACAGGCCCAACAGCTTGTGGAAGAGGCCAATCAACTTAGAGGTACCTTAGTCAAAGCCGGGCAGATTTTGTCCATGTATGGAGATTCTTTTCTTCCGAAGGAGGTGACCGCACAATTAAAAAAAATGCAGAGAGAGCTGGAGCCCCTCCCCTACACAAAAATTCGTTCTCTTCTTTTAAAACGGCTTGGAAAGGAAAAATTTGATCAACTAGAAATTGAACCCCACGCTTTAGGAGCCGCCTCACTGGGGCAGGTACATAAAGCGACTATTAAAGATACAGGACAGATTGTTGCAATTAAAATTCGCTACCCTAGAATTGAAAAGGCGATCGACACCGATCTCCGCCTTCTGAGATTTTTTTTAAATGCCGGCAAGTTTTTTCCCTCAGAAATTCCTAAAGAGAGATGGGATGATATTTTTGATGAGGCGAGATACATTCTATATCAAGAGGTGAATTATACTAATGAGCTTCAGCTTTTAAAAAAGTATAAGAACTATCTAGGTTCCGATCCTCGTTTTATTATTCCCGATCCCATTGACCTCTTCTGTACACCGAGTGTTCTCTGCACCTCCTTTGAAGATGGAATTCGCATCGATTCCGTAGAGGTGAGCCAACTATCGCAGGAGCGAAGAAACTATCTAGCGGAGAGCTTCGTTGATCTTTTTTTTAAGGAATTTTTTATTTGGAATCTAGTGCAAACCGATCCCCACTTTGGAAACTATCTAATCAGAAAAGATCCCGAAGGGAAAAGGGACCGGTGGGTGCTCTTTGATTTTGGCGCACTACGTACCTTCTCAGAGGGTTTTAAAACTGCCTACACCACTCTTCTGGGTGGCGTAGTTACGGAAAATTTCGATCGTATTATCAAAGGCGGAGAGCTTTTAGGCTTAGTAACCGCTTCAGATTCACAGATTGCGAAACGGGCCTTTGTCGACCTAGCCCTGTTATCGGGAGAACCTTTACAGGGAGAAGGTTCTTATGATTGGGGACAAAGCCAACTTCCTAAACGAGTGGCGGCTCTGTCCCTAAAAACGATCCCTCAATTAAAATTTAGAATTCCTCCGAAAGAGATGCTTTCTCTTAATAGAAAGTTAGGAGGTATCTTTGTCCACCTCTCTGAATTAAAGGGGCAAATCGCTATGAAGCAACAGCTTTTAGCAGAACCCTATGGGTCTATTTTGGGAATTAGCCCATTGAACAGATAGAAATAAGTTTGACCATTTCATCTACCATTATTTTTTCTGCCTCGATATTCATCACCCGATTAATTTGGGGAACTGCGGAGGGACAGGTGATATTAACTTCAGTTAGAAAATCACCGATAAAATCTAATCCGAGCAGATACAATCCTTTAGAATACAGATCCCTAGAAATAACTTCACAGGCTCGTAATTGTTTAGCCGTGGGGGTAAAGGCATGAGCACTTGCACCTTGATGAAGATTAGCCAAACGACTTCCCATCTTCGGACGCCGAAGAACCGAACCCACCACCTTTAAATTCATTATTAAAATTCTGAGATCACCCTGATTCGTTACCTCTTTTAAGAAAGGCTGCACGGCCACGCTGGGTTTCCATCTCCTCCAATACTCGTGAAGTTCAGAATCTAAAGTTTTCGAATTAAAAAATTCGATTCCGACCCCAGAAAAAAAATGAAGAGGTTTGGCCACTACCTCGGTCTTTGCCGATTTTACTAGCGCTATAAATTTCTCCTCAGAATCACACTCCCAGGTGGTGACTGCAAACTCAGGATAACTTTGAGGTAGTAGATGTTCACTCAGAGGCCAGGTCCAATTCGGATTATTAATCTGAAGAATTTTTTTAGGCAACACTGAGAACTGTTTCATGTGCCCTATGTAACGTTCATTCACTGGGGGATCTAATCTTTGCCAAATCACATCATAACTAGACACATCCTCTTTACGTGATTCCAAAAGGATAAACGGCTCTTTCTGCGAAGGGATCACCTTAACCAACTTTTGAATGGGTAACTCTGCAAAATATTGGGCCCCCTCTTTCCTCCAATCGATTGCTCCCATGTCTACATAGTCGACGCTAAACTCTCGATCGAGCATCTCCTTGGCAATAAGAACTCCAGTATCTAACCCAGGTTGCATCGTAGGTGTGGGTTCTCCTACTATCAGCGCCTTCATCTTTAATCTCCCCTTTTTTACTATCTGTGGTCCTGCGATCCCATTTGTTAATGACTATTTTTTATCTCCTGGGCTAAACCAAGAACGAGTATTTTTACTATTGTGAATAGTAAAAACGGTTCGATCTGGAGTGCATGGCGGAGTCATATTCCAACACCTAAAATCTCCCACCGGATTTCGGATAGAAAGATTCCCTTCACCTTTGTAAACGATAGATTCAAAATTTGAAATCCGAGGCCAGTGAATTAAATCGATCGATAGGGGATGCGTTAAAATAGCACTTCTGACCGACAGCACAAAGGCTATCAACAGCCCCGTGTAAAGCAGGGGCAACCGACTTTTAAGTTTAAGACTAAACATTTCGCTTACCATACCCGCTAATAATCCACAGATAGCCACTCCGATCCAAAAACCATATCTCAGTACCGGCGCAGAGAGGAACCAAGTCACTCCCGAAAACAAAAGAATAACTAGAAGACAATGAAACCTAGCCTTTAAAATATTTTTAAAAACAGCTTTCTTTTTCTTAAACGCTAAAAAAATCGACGCACCGACCACTATTAATGCACAAAAACCAAGAGCCTTTAGCAGGGATTCGCCTCTTAGGTGGGTAGTCCAGTTTTTAAAACATTCTCCATTTGAAAAGACAACTCCGGTCATTCGTATTCCGCACAGATGATATTTTACATCCGACAACCAATCTTCCACAAGTTGAGGTGGCACCGTCCAAGGCAATCTCTGAAGGCAGGAATTCTTCTGCGGAAAGAGTACACACCCCGAGGAGATAACACTTCGAAAACAGGTGAGCGCTACCAATAGCACAGAGAAGAATAGGACTCTCCCTCCTCCCCATATATTTACCACCTTCAGCAAAAAAGATTTTCTTGGTTCGGATGAACTATCCGAAGAGATAGCAAATATAATAATTCCAACTATAGGAAACACCATAGAGATGGCCGATATTTTTATTGAGATCGCAAGTGCCGAAAAAATTAGGGCACTGCCATTTCTATGCGCATTATCGGTGCGATCCGCAATAAAAGTATTTAAAAGAACACACCAAACCATCACACCTAAAATGCCGACTGGAAAATCGGGACTTAGTCCTCCTACACCAAGCATCAAATGATTTAGGCATAGTAAGCACACCCCAATAAAACTCCACAGCCAAAGAGACTCCGAATCACACCACTCACTGAGAAACAAAATAAAGCAGACCGCAAGTAGTGCGTTCAGAGAAAAGGTTGAGGCAAGACCCAGTAAAGGGATGTTGATTATCGCCTCAATTAAAAACCAGGTTGGGGTCAGCCCATAGGGACCAAATACATTTGCAATTCCGGGTAACACCGGAAAATTTTGGCTGAGGGTAACTAAAGGAAGATGATAGTAGCCGGTGTCTCTATTAAAATAGGAAAGCACGGCAATTAGGCTTACTGCAAAAACAGAGGTGATCCCTATCGCTATTTGGGTATTAGAAAATAAGGATCTTAGACGTTTTCTATGAATAAATAGCCCACCCCATCCTAAACCCAAGGTGGTCCAAGTGACAAAGTTGGAGAGAGGAATAAAAAAATTGACCAATAAAGAGCAAAAAGCTAATCCGGAAAGGCCCAAAACGGAGATAGTTCCCGGTCCAAATCGTTCGCAATTAATAGGTAGAGAACCGAAGAGAAACCGCTCTAACGACAAGCCAAGCCCCAGTAAAACTCCAAACCATAATATTATAGATAGGCTAATAGCGAACATAAGTAGGAGTCCAGAAATTTTAAAGGGCAAAGCCCCTTGCTAATAATAAATCAGCTAGGGCTTTCCCTCGTCATCATACCCGATTTTAGTCATTGAGGCTTTAATTGTACGGTGAATAGAGAATCGACTATAAAAGTCTGTTCAGAAGGAGCGGTTACGGTGGTAAGGGATCTAACTAACTGGGTAGACGGCTCAGAATTTTTGTCATTTTTAATCCTCCTAAAAAAATAGGTGTAGTCCTTCTCTGGCCGATTGGGGTCCACTACCACTATAGAGTTGTCCTCTCCACTTTTTTTTATCACCACAAAATGGCGTCCCAGTAACTGGCCATTGGAATGAACTTGATAACTGAGTATTTTGACTTCGTTGGGTTTAACCTCAAATAACTGTGGCGTTATTTTTTCCCATACCGTGCCTTCACCGTCTGCCGAAATGGCAGCTCGTTGTACTTTTATGTTTAAGTGGTGGTCCGGTAGATATTTTTCAAAGTAATTTAAAAGCTGGGTCATTTGGACATTTGTCACTCTCCCATCCTTTAGCTCAGGTATCTTTTTGAAGGCCCTCCGCATGATGGAACTCGCCTGCAAAGGTTCTAGATGAGCCATCACGCGCAGGCCTTGTAATAAATTAAAGGCGGTCACACTGGCACAGGCCCCGCCCCCTGATTCTTTAATGTAGTGTAGAAAAGGGGACTGCTCCGCTAGTTTTGTTTTCCCATCTTCCTGAATTTTTTGGAGTTCAGAGTAGACATCGAAAAGCGATTCCACCTTCTGTATAACTGCAATGGAGGTTAAAGTTTTAGTACAATCCAGTGCGAAAACTGAGGGTGCCAATAAACAGAAAAAAAACCAGCTTCGAAAAAGAGTGGGTGATCTATTGAGCCGCATTACTGTAATTCCAATCCAAACGTAAGTTCCCACATCTCTTTTCCATAAATCTGTTTAACAAATTGGCTGTCCATAACATCCGAAGCTCCATCCGCAATTCCTAATCCCAGCATGTCGATACCTCGCTCGGTGAGATCATTATCTTTAACATAGCCGTAAGCCCCATGTGTTTTAACGGCAAAGGTCAATCTCATCAAAATAGGTTTTCTGAATTAAACTCTTCTTCTCATATAGAAAGGTTAAATTAATTTCAGGCAGCAGCATTTTGAAATCCTTTGGTGTATCTTGTGGAATAATAACGGCGACAGAAAGGGTCTCATAAAATGGGATTGGGCAAAGCATTGAAAGTAATATTTTAGAGACCTTCACCATAGCCACTTTTCGGTGTTTTAGTCACTTCTCTTGACCGGTCGGTCTCTATTTAAAATTTATTTTTTTAGCGCTCATAGTCATGCCTTGCCATTGAGGAATCTAGAGTGTCTGTCGATAAAGAGATGAAGCTGTCTTGACTGAATAGTTTGAAGCCTGGACAGATCTCTCCAATTATTTGAGGAGTCCTAGGTGAATCATATTCCTTACCTCTTACTAATGGTTTTTACCATCACCTGCTTTGCTTATGAAACCCCTAATATAATTCGTGAAAAATACAACTATCTTTACTCACTACCTACCCAGCATAATCCCAACGGTTCGCGAACTTTTCATAAAGGAAAATTGTGGATGCGGGGTGGGCTGTACGTTCTCTCTCTTGAAGGGGATGAATTTGAAATGGCTTTTCAGCATGGGAGACTCTTAAAAGAGGAGATTCCCAAGGGGGCTCTGCTACAGGTCGCAAAAATAGTCGATAATTCTGTATTGAATGCCTTTCCGAAAATCCCATTTTTTACCAACCTTATTATTAAATATCTCTATCGCACCGACACCGATCAAATTTTAAATTTTGCAATCCTTGCTAGAGACGGCGACAGAGATAAATTCATGCTCGAGGCCTATGGAATTTCTGAAGGGGCGGAGATTGCATTGAATGAGGTGGTGCATGCGGCCTACGGACCTGAATCACTTCAGGTTATTTTAGGGAAACAGATGGGTAAGACCGCTTCGAATGGAGACAGCATTCCACAGGGCATGGGAATTAATGAATGCACCGATTTTGTAGCGCGAGGAACGACTACGCAAAAAGGTGGTTTTATTATTGGGCGTAATACCGATTACCCCTTAAATGGTTTCTTTGATAGGTTTCCCACCGTCATCTATTTTAATCCTACCGATGGGGCGCAAAAATATATGGCCGTCACCTCAGCTGGAATTCATCTGGCCGGAATTATCGGGCTAAATGAATCTGGATTATACCTTGGGGTTCATACCATTCCCACTTTGGAGGTATCTGAAAAAGGAAATCCTATTTTTGTGGTCGGACAGGAGGTGCTTCGTTATGCCAGATCATTTGATGAGGCGATTGAAATATTTAAGCGATTCAAACCGGCAGCAGGATGGGCCTACACCTTAGTGAGTACTGAAGAGAATAGAATGGCCTCGATTGAAATGACCAATAGTAAAATAGAGGTTAGGGAATCTACGGGAAACTTTCATATCCAAACAAACCATTTTATGACCCCAGAGATGAGCTCCGCTAATTTGGATCTAAATGCCTCTGTGAATGAAGACAGTCGCGCTAGAAAAGAGAGAACGGAAGAACTTTTATTATCCTACGATGGGAAACTAAGGGCCGAAGAGGCCATCGCCATTTTATCCGACAAGTGGGATCCTGTTAATCAGGAAATTCGAGGATTAGCCAATGTAATTTCTGTGCACACGACGCTTTCAAGCGCGGTCTTTGATCTCTCTGAAGCACGGGTCTTTGTGGCAAGTGGAACCGCTCCTGTCTCTCAATCGCCCTATATTGAACTGCCTTTAATAAACTCCTTTAATTCCGAAACATTCTCCTCTCAAACCTACTCTACAATTCAGAATAGTTCCTACACCGATAATTACCCCTTGATTGCCGAGGCAGAACAATATTTTATCGAGGCTAAAACCGCTTTTGAGACCGACATTAATCCAGCGAGAGCCTATCACATACTATCTAAGGTGACAGCTCTAGACCCCAAGAATGCCGCCTATCATTTTGTCCAAGGGATGATGGGACTAAAGGCCCATGATTTTTTTTCAGCGGAAATCTCTTTTAAAAAATGTGAAGAATTATCCTATCCTCACTATAAATTACTAGGCCATTATTATCTGGGACGAATTGCGGCCAATCGCGGCGACAAAGAGGTTGCACGTACTTATCTAGAAAAGGTACTCAAAGAGGCCGAAGTTGAATTGGAGATCCCCTTAGTGAAGGCCACTCTAGACAGTTTAGACAAACTATCTAGTTATAGAGAACTTAAATTACACCCAGACACTCTTGTACTTTTCATGCCCGAAGCAGACATGATTAAATATTAGATATCGCTACCTCTAAAAAGGAGGGTGAATTTAAGTGGCATTACAAACAACAAGGTCTGCTCCAATTAAATAGGAACTACTTATGCAAAAAAATAAAATAGGATTACTTTTCTTTCTTTGGAGCTTTAGTATTCTTGGAGCCTACGATAGTAAGCACGCACTTTTCACAGGCCTACTTAAAAAAAATGTGTCTTCAGGGGTAGTTAATTATGAAGGCATCCAGGCCGATGTGATTACCCTCGATAACTACATTCTTCAAATCAAATCGGTTAGCAAAGACCAATATGACAGTTTTCCAAGAGCCGAGCAGATGGCCTATTTAATGAACGCCTATAATGCCTACACCTTAAAATTAATCACAGATTTTTATCCTGTAGAATCGATTCGAGATATTGGGGCCTTGGTAGGAGGATCCTTTCTGAGTAAGAAATCTAAGCAATGGAAAATTTCCGAATATGAGATCAAAGGTAAAAAATTCACCTTAGAGGCCATGGGAAGACCGGTCACTCTTGATGAACTTGAACACGACACCTTAAGACCGATCTTCAAGGACGCTAGAGTTCACTTTGCCTTGGTCTGCGGCGCTGTGAGCTGCCCTTTTTTGAGATCTGAAGCCTATACCTCCACCTCAGTGTCTCAACAACTAGACCAACAGGGACAACAGTTTTTATCGGATCCCTTTAGGAATCGTTACAATGAAAAGGAGAACAAACTTTATCTATCAAAAATTTTTGATTGGTTCGATGAAGATTTTAAGCGCGACGCAGCAGACGTTAAAAATTTCGTGAAGAAATATTTAGCTAAGAATATTCAGGACAAAATTAACGAGGAGACCTCTATTTCCTTTTTAGACTATGAATGGACACTAAATAATAAACCAGGACGATTGTAGTAATACCTGGCCCCACCTTTTCACTTAATATCGACTAAAAGGCCATCCTCAGACGGCGACTGTGTAATCTCCCACCGATTATTTTCCACATCGATTACAAGAAAACTTTTCTCGCCCCAGGGATGGTCCTTTGGAGGTCCACTTAAGTTTAGTTTCATCTCCAGTGCTTTTTGATAGGTTTGCTCCACATTTTTAACGGTCACTCCGTAGGACACCTGAGATCGTTCTTTCGGAAGAGAAAAAAACTGAGCTGCCTTTCCTATGGGTTTGAAAAAGGCAATTCGAAATCGGCTTGGAAGTACAAATTCACAAAATTCTGAATTTGAAAAATGGGGCGACACTGAAAAGAGAGTAGAAAAAAACGCCTTCATGTTTTCAACACTCTCTGCAGAAATGACTAGATGTGAACAGGCTTGAATCATACTTTCTCCACAGGATAACTTACTCTAAATAGGTATGTTTTCGACATAATTATTTTTAACATCTGAGGTGCTAGGCGCTTGGAATTGTGCCAGTTTCTCCACTCAACTCCTATCCCATACCTCCGATAAGAATAACATTGCAATAATCACGATCCATTCTATCGTTTCATTAAGGAGCACACATGAAAGTAAAGACCTACAAAAACGGAAAAAATGACTTCACAGCCTATCTGAAGGACTTAGGCACCGGATGGGAAGCCGGCTTCACCAACGGCGGTCCTAAACCTATTTTTATTGGAAATTTTATTCATGCCGCCGAGGCCAATGAATGGTTCAATCTTATGAATACCGAGATTACAAAATTTAATAAAAAATTTACGGTAGGAAGCCACTGTCCTACCGATTGGTTTACTAGCTTTATGGGAGGCCACCTGTACAAACAATACTATAACTTCATTAATCGTGTTTTGACGCAGCACAGCCGTAGGTATGAGCAATTGGTTGAGCGGGAAACAAAAAAATACCGTCAAATGAATCGCAATTGGTATCCTGGGGAAAAGATGCCCTTTCTTAAGATCGCTTAATCTTAACTGTCTATTTTCTGGAGCCCTGGTTTTTCCAGGGCTTTTCTTTTATTTTCCATTCAAATTTCCAGTCGGTAAAAATAATTTGAAACACAACTCGAGGAGGAGTAAAAACAGAGTTAGTTATTTAGGCCCTCTAGGGACTAAATAAGCTTAGTTCAGGAAACCTAATCACACCTTATTTTCGAAGGAGCGCTAGTGGAAGACTCTTCTCAATTAGACCTAAACAAAGGCGAGAAACATTCCGCCGAAATGGCACTTAGCAAATTAGAATGGTTCGGAACTCAAGTAGATATTATTAGATTCTGGTTTACCCGAGCTTGGAGAATTGGAATGTTACTCGCAAAGGGTGGCTATCTATTATCTGAACGCAAAAAACTTTTTAAGCAATTAGGACAGGAAACCTTTTACAATATCCAAAAAGGGGATCTAAGTCTCACCGAACTGAATCCTTTGGTTCAAGAGATTCGGAACCTCACAAAAAAGATAGAAATTGAGGAGCTACTCATTCGTCGTCTGCGATTTGGAACCTCCTATAAACGGCAATTAAACCCACAAGAGGCGGAAGAGCCTACCGCCATGAGCTAGGATAAATCATGTTTACCTACACAGAAGAACAAAAATTACTAATTCACTCCGTCTCCAATTTTGCTAAGGAATACCTGGCCCCTAAGGCTGAAGAGCTTGATGAAACCGAGGGTTACAATCAGGCGGCCTTCAAAAAAATGGCAGAGTTAGGACTGCTGGGAATTACTGCCGATGAAAAATACGGTGGGGCTAACTTAGGAGCACTCGAAACTACCTTAGTCATGGAAAAACTAGCAGAGGCCTGTGCATCAACCACCCTCTCCTATCTTGCCCACTCGATTCTGTGTGTGAATAATATACAGGCTAATGGATCTGAAGCTCAGAAACAAAAATATCTACCGAAGTTAATTTCTGGAGACTGGCTAGGCGGAATGGCCATGACAGAACCCGGAGCTGGGAGTGATGCTTTAGGTCTACAAAGTAAGGCCGTAAAGGTGGGAAATAAATATATTTTAAACGGCGCTAAAACTTATATTACCAATGGCCCTAGTGGAAATATTTTTGTGGTTTACGCAAAGACCGGCCCGGCGCGAAAAGATGTGAGTACTTTCATTGTTGAAAGTTGCTTTCCAGGTTTTAAAGTTAGTAAAAAATTAAGGAAGATGGGCATGAGAGCCTCTCCCACAGCAGAGCTAGCCTTTATCGATTGTGAAGTTCCCGTCGAAAATTTGATAGGAAAGGAAAATGATAGCATCTCTCACATGATGAAAAATCTAAATCTGGAGAGAATCACCATCTCTGGAATTTCATTGGGAATTACCTCGGCCTGTTTGAGTTACACTACCCGTTTTGTGCAGGAGCGAACCCAATTTGGAAAACCTTTGTCCCATTTCCAGATGGTGCAGGAGCGAATTGCTGAAATGGCAACCCAGCTCGATGCAGGACGAGCTCTTTGTTATGCAGCGGCTCTGCGATTCGACTCTGGAGATCTCGATCCTACTTTAGGTGCTAAGTGCAAACTTTTTACAGCCCCCATGGGCACCCGAGCGGGCCTTGATGCCATTCAACTTTTAGGTGGTGCGGGCTATATGAAGGAATATCCGGTAGAACGCTACATGCGTGATGCGAAACTTTTAGAGATCGGCGCGGGCACTAATGAAATCATGCGAATTATTATTGCTAAATCACTGTTACATTTAAAAGAGGGCTAATCCTAGTGGCGTTAATATTTTATCCTCCGTTAAAATCTGACGAGGCCAATTATCGAGCCAAAGCGAGCGCCCTTTACCAACAATGGATTCTACCTACGGCTTTAGCAGAGGATCGTAGTGAAACCTTTCGCAGAGATATTTTTAACACCTTTGCGAAACAGGGGCTTATCTCTATCGCGATTCCTAGGTCTTTTGGCGGAGGAGAGGGCTCGTATCGTTCCTACTATGCAGTGATAGAGGAATTGGCTAAGGGACCGATTGCATTTCCTATTACCATCGGGGTCACCAATCTTGTAATGGGGGCTCTCCTTGCTTTCGGAAATGAGACACAAAAAAATACATTCCTCCCCAAACTCTCCTCTGGAGAATGGCTTGGGGCCTTTTCTCTCTCCGAACCTCAATCGGGCAGTGATGCTGCGGCTCTAATTTTAAAGGCCACTAAGGTGCCGGGCGGATATTCACTCACCGGTTCCAAATGCTGGTGCACCAATGGGGGCCAGGCCGATCTTTATTTAGTGATGGCAAGAACAGGAGAGGCTAAGAACAAAGGAATTTCTGCTTTTTTAATTAGGAAAAACACATCCGGGTTTTCAATCGGAAAAAAAGAAAAAAAATTAGGTTTAAAAACCTCCCCTTTAACTGAGCTCATTTTTGAAGATTGTGACATTCCAGAGACTGCACTTTTAGGAGAAGAGGGACAGGGATTTGAGATCGCTCTTTCACAATTAGAGGCAGGAAGAATTGGGATAGGGGCTACCGGGGCAGGACTCACTACCGCTGTGATTGAAAGAATGCAACGGGAGCTAAATGGAGAGTTCGGGAAACACTGTCCTTTTAAAGAGGCTATTGCTCATAAATTTGCTGAATACTACGCTCGCTTGCAAGGGGTAAAACAACTCATCACCGTGGCAGCCGATCTTAGAGATCAAAGGATAGATTGTAAAATATTGGCCTCTCAAATAAAATTACTAGCCACAGATCTTGCTATGGAGACAAGTGGGGATCTGGTTCAGTTTTTAGGTGAGCGCGGAGTGCAAGAGGAGGAGCAGGTCGAGCGTTTTTTTAGGGATGCTAAGGCCCTGCAAATTGTTGAGGGCACTAATCAAATTCAACGGCTTCTAATAGCAAAAGAAATGGAGAAAATGATTTGAAACATTTTTCATTGCCAGGATTTATTCTTGATTTAAGTTCTCTTTGGCAACACTCCACCGAACTCGCTAAATTTAATCCGCTCGCTATGTTTCAAAAGGCGGAAAAAAATCTGTCAGAAAAATTTCTTAACGAGACCTTGGGTTTTTATCATTGGCCAGAAAAGATACCTGAACTAGAACTATTGGAGATTCAATCTTTAGCCAAAGAATTAAAATCAAAATTTCAAGGGGTTCTTATCTGTGGCATTGGAGGCTCACATTTAGGAGCCGCCTCTATTTTAGAGGCCTTAGGAACAAGCGATGATGAGAGATCGTTTCCCATTTTTTGGTTAAATAACGTCGATAGAAATGCAATAGAAAAGGCGCGTGCTTTTGTATCACAAAGAAAGGTGGCCACCCTTTTAATTTCCAAATCAGGAAACACGACCGAAACCCTTTCAGGCTTCTTTCATTTAAGCCCCTATTTAGATCCCGATGGCATTGTGATTATTACCGATCCTGAGACTGGCGAATTAAGACGATGGGTGAATGCTCACCAGTATAAGAGCCTGCCCGTTCCCTCTAATATCGGAGGACGATTTAGCGTTCTTACCTCGGTAGGGCTACTTCCTTTAGCGCTGGGTGGAATTGATATTACCAAGGTATTACAAGGTGCACAAAATTTAAAAAACCATCTAACTAGTCTGTCTCTAGAAAATAACCCTGCCTATTTTTACGCGCTCAGTTCCTTTTGGTGGGATAAAGAGGAAAATCATAATGTTCAATACCTGATGCCCTATCAGAGTCAGTTAAAGCTTTTAACCGATTGGTATGTGCAACTGTGGGCTGAAAGTTTAGGAAAAAAAGATTCGAAAGGAAATGCGGTAGGTCCCACCTTTGTGGGTGCTTTAGGAAGCAGAGATCAACATTCTTTGCTCCAGCTTTTTAAAGAGGGGCCTAATAATAAGCTAATTGGATTTATGGATCTAGCGCCTCCGGCGCACCCCCTATTAGTGGGAAGATCTCCTGTTTCGGCCCCTCAATTTGATTATTTAACTGGTCATAGCTTTGAAGAATTATCCTCCAAAGCTCTTCTGGCCACCAAACAGAGTCTAGAGAGCGCCAAGGTTCCTACCTATACTTTTCAGCTAAAGGCGTTAACCCCAGAAACACTAGGTGCCTTTATTTTATTTCAGGAATTTGCGTGTGCCATTGCAGGAGAGTTTTATCAGGTTAACGCATTCAATCAACCTGGGGTTGAAGAGGCTAAACAACTTTTACGATCTTCATTATGATATAATTTTTATATGTCACAGCCGAAAAATAATCCAAACTCAAAATTAATTATTCCCGCTCCTATGGAACCAGATTCGGCCGAGCCCACAAAAACTAGAGCCATTGATGGTAAAACCTTAGCCGGAGTTTTAGAGGAGGCTAAGGCCTCTCCTCCCGCGCTGGTTGTAATAGCAGGACGGCCTCTTGGAAAATATTTTCTACTCACGAAGGAAACGATGACATTAGGTCGTGAACTTACCGCCGATATCAGCATCTCTGAAACTGCCATCTCTAGAAAGCATACCGACTTTTTAATTTCCAGCAATGGAGTCGAAGCTAGAGATTTAGGAAGTACGAATGGCACCTTTATTAATGATATTAAATTAGCCACTAATGCTTCTCAGCTACTTAATGATGGGGATCTCATTAGATGTGGGAGTACCTTATTTAAATTTGTGCGAGAGGGACAGGTAGAAACGCCTGCCGGCCTCAGAAATTACGATTCAAAAATTACCGATGGCCTCACTGGAATCAATAATCGCAAATCCATTATTGAAACTATTCAAGAGGAGTTTGCAAGAGCACAGGCCAAAAATTCCCCTTTGAGTTTTATTTTATTCGATATTGATCACTTCAAAAAAACTAATGATACCTTTGGCCATCCCGCTGGTGATTACGTTTTAAGAGAGATCTGCGATTTGATTAAAACGAAAATGATTCGACAGCGAGATGCGATTGGAAGATACGGTGGAGAGGAATTTGCCTTGCTACTCCCGCAAACTCCGCTTCATATTGCAGTTGAGGTGGCCGAAAGGATTCGTTCTGCTATTGAAAAACATGCTTTTATATTTGAGGAACAGCCCATTCCAGTCACGATAAGCTTAGGTCTAGTGGCTCTAGACTCCAGTAGTAAAACTTCAGATGAGTTAATTTCACTAGCCGACAAAGCCCTTTACGACGCTAAGAATCAAGGTCGCAATCGCGTTTGTGTCAGATAGCTACTTCTTAAATCCCTAATCCAAATCAAAAATAAATACCTCATCTTTAATTTTATCGGTCCTTTAAATAGGTGGGCCTATTTGCGCCTTGACCTTAAAAAAAACATTGCCAATGACATCTAATAGAACAACAATTTTAATTGCTCAAAACAATTGGAGACACACACCATGCTTAAATCATCATTAATTGTTTTATTAACTTTTCCACTTCTATCTTTGGGATCCCAAAATGCGATTTTAAAACTATCTAAAGTTTTGGACCTTGAAAAAATGGAGGTTTACGATACCCATCTGGTGCATGCCGAAAGAGTTTGGGAAGGCCAGGTAAAAACAGGAAAGATAGAAAAGCCTTGCGTCGATATCTTTAATTTAGACGGAAAATTCGATAAACGTATCGAGCTCAACTACTCCCCCACTCATATATTTCCTCATGGAGAAAACTCTGTAGTTGTTACGGGAAAAAACAGTACCCCCTATTGGACCACCTCCTTCACCAAGATCACTCTAGTAAAGGGTGGCTACCAAGCAAAAACGGTTCAGTTTCCTGAAGAATATCAGATCGACCATTTTGTAGGTGACGGTAAACGGGAGATCTTTGCCCTCTTCGGTGATCGCCAGTTACTTGGAAACTTAAAGGGCCCCTGGTCACCGATAACCTCTGAAGAGGTCATCGGCCCTCACCAAATGGTTCTTTTTGATAACGCCGTATATGTACTTAACAACCACAATATTATGGCAGCAGGATTTGAAACGATTTCAAAGGTAGATCTTACAACAGGAAAGGTTAAGATCGTTTCAGGGGATAAATACCGTCAAGGTGTGGTTAACCTCCAATACCATAAAAACTCTGGGCTTATCCTATTTCCTGAATATTTAATCGGTCAGGTAACACTCTTTGATCCGAAAACAGATACGATCGTAGGAGCTATTCCAGTTGAAGATCCCAGAGGGCTGGCCTCCTTTGGAAATTGTATTGCAGTTTCATCTTACGAAAAGCGGATAGTATCGTTCTTTGATCTATCGACCAAAGAGCATAAGTTAGTCTCGACCTGGGACCTATCATCCATGGGATCTACATTCAAATTTGCTCGTAATATTGGAATGGATGAGAGGTCGGGAAAACTCTTTGCTCGTTCCACCTATCTATGCACCGGTTGTAACGAAACTATGAGCAGTGTGATCATGGCGGAGGAGATAGGCCAAGAGACCCAAAAAACCTGTCTTGGAAGGACCCTTTCACAACAGCCGAGACCTTAGTCCTCTTTGATTTCTCTAAGACCCAAGATAGAGAGCTAAGATTGTCTACTTTATAGTCACTTTTTATAAGCTCCCGACACCGTCATAGAAATACCCATTTTTTCACAATTGGCTATGCGTAAAGCCCTGGCATCCTTCTTGTAGTCTTAGTGTCTATCGGGGGATTACTGTGAAATTAACTTTGCATTCATTATTACTATTTATTTGTCTTATTACACTAGCCCATTGTAAGCGCGGAGGTGGCATGATGGGTGGAGGTGGCGATGGAGGCCCTAATGGTGAAGGTGGCCCCTGCGGTAAATGTAATAAAGATAAAAAATCCAATGAGGATGACATTCGAAGAGATAGAAACAATGAGGATGTTCTCCCAGCCCCAGTAGCCCCCGGCGCACCCGTAGCCCCTTCAGAAACTTTAGATTTACAGGGATCCTTAGGAGGAGGCCCGGATAGCCTCTCCGAAATTGGGGGAGCTCGAAATGTGTCCCCTATAGATCCGAGTGTAATTGGACCGCTATCGGATGACGAAGGCGGGCTAGGCAGGCGTTTTAATCGGAGTTCGGATTCGAGTCAGAGTTCGATTCCAATTCATAAATAACACATCGCTTCAATCGAACCCTTTAACTTTATCTTTGCTCCTTTCCGTTTGGGACTTTGCGAGCTAAGGTGATGGGCTCATGTCGCTTCAGGAAAGTTTAAATTCTAATAGACCGATAGCCAGAATTGCCCGTTTGCCTAGTGATTTAATCGATCAAATTGCTGCAGGAGAGGTGGTAGAGCGCCCCTCAAGTCTCATTAAAGAGCTTGTCGAAAATAGTTTAGATGCAGGGGCCACTCGCATTGAGGTGCACCTAGTTGAAGGCGGATTAAAGGAGATCACAGTCATTGATAATGGCTGCGGTATTTTAGAGGCCGATTTAAATTTAGCCGTTGAAAGGCATACGACCAGTAAACTTCATTCTCTTCAAGACTTAGAGGCCATTGCCACCTTTG
Organism: Bdellovibrionales bacterium; assembly: GCA_009692515.1. GTDB lineage: Bacteria > Bdellovibrionota > FAC87 > UBA2466 > UBA2466 > UBA2466. The sequence continues at coordinate 322 of SHZA01000017.1, read as the reverse complement.
GATTTCGAGGCGAAGCCCTTTCTAGTATTTCCGCCGTTTCCGATTTCTCAATTCGCAGTCGTCCCTTAGCCGCCGAACGAGGGATGCTGCTCCAGGTTCCTTTCGGAGAAAAACAGGAGCTAAAACCGATAGGATGTCCTCCAGGAACACAGATTTCAGTGAAGGAACTATTTGCAAAGATCCCGGCGAGATTTAAGTTTCTACGTTCCCACGCCACCGAACTTTCCCATTGCGCTAAAAATTTTAAGGAGCTTGCCATGGGCTCTCCTGGAGTTTCCTTCTTCTTTCATCATAATGGAAGACTACTTGCCAAGTACACCGC
>SHZA01000069.1 GCA_009692515.1 Bdellovibrionales bacterium | reverse complement strand
ACTAGCCAGCTCAATTTTTTTAAGATACCCTATTTAGGTTCCTGTGTTTTTATGAGCTATTTTCACCATTTAAACAAGGCAAGGAATGCTTGCAAGCGAAAGATTTCACTGCTAGTGTTCCGAAAAAATAGGGGCAGTTAAAGAATAAATTTACAGCGGAGGAAACGCTATGTCGGTCGATGAAAAGGTAAAAAATATTATTGTTGAACAACTAGGTGTAGACATGGAGACCGTCACTCCAGAGGCCTCTTTTATTGATGATCTAGGAGCCGATTCTCTAGACATCGTCGAGCTTGTCATGACGATGGAAGAGGAATTTGATTTAGAAATTCCAGATGAAGATGCTGAAAAAATTAAAACGGTCAATGATGTCGTTAGTTACATCAAAACCAAAGTGAACTAAAAAATATGAGACGAGTTGTCGTCACAGCTATGGGTGGGTTAAGTCCTATCGGCCTCACAGCAAAGGAAAACTGGGAGTCGATAGTACATTCAAGGTCCGGCATTGGGCCTATCACCCTTTTCGATGCGACGCTATATAACTCTCGTATTGCTGGAGAGGTAACTCAGTACCTTCCGGAAAATCATTTTCAGGGTAAAGACCTTAAGAAAATGGGTCGCTTCATTCAGCTTTGCCTAGTCGCAGCGTCTGAAGCCATGAATAGTTCTGGCCTAGTTCTCAGCGAAGAAAATACGGAACGTATCGGGTCTATTATTGGTGTGGGACTGGGTGGGCTCACCGAAATACAGGAGCAGTTCACAGAACTGTTAGAAAAAGGGCCTCGTCGATTGAGCCCCTTTTTTATCCCTTCTGTAATTGGAAATCTGGCTGCGGGTCAACTCTCTTTAAAATATGGGTTCAAGGGTCCTAACACCTGTATCACGACCGCCTGCTCCTCAAGTGCACATGCATTGGGGGAATCCTTTCGTTACATTCAGCAAGGCATAGCTGATGTGATGTTTGCGGGGGGAAGTGAATCGGTTATTTGTGAGTTAGGTGTCGGAGGGTTCTGTGCTTTAAGGGCCTTATCCACTAGAAATACTGAACCGACTAAGGCCTCTCGTCCCTTTGATAAAGATCGTGATGGTTTTGTCATTGCGGAGGGCTCTGCAGTATTGGTCCTCGAAGAGTATGAGCACGCCAAAAAAAGAAACGCAAATATTTTAGCTGAGATTGTAGGCTATGGGCTTAATTGTGATGCTTATCACATCACACAACCCGCACCTGAAGGTGAGGGGGCGGCTCGATGCATGCAGTTAGCCTTAAATGATGCAAAGCTTAATTCCGATCAGATTCAATACGTGAATGCGCATGGCACCTCTACCCCCATCGGTGATTTAAATGAAACCAGCGCCCTAAAAAGTATTTTTAAAAATCACACTAAAAAATTGGCTGTCAGTTCCACTAAGTCTATGACCGGCCATTTATTAGGCGCTGCTGGGGCTATTGAAGCAATGTACTGTGTTCAGGCGTTGCAACACCAAGTGGCTCCGCCAACTATTAATTTAGATAATCCCAGCCCAGAGTGTGATTTAAATTTTGTTCCCCATACCCCTCAAGAGATGAAAATAGAATATGCCATGTCTAATTCATTTGGTTTCGGCGGAACAAACGGTACACTTATCTTTAAAAAGATTTGAGCCAATTCATGAAAAATTTAATATACGTGGGATCGGACCACGCAGGATATTCTTTTAAAATAGCCCTGGTCACAGAATTAAAAAAAATATTCCCTGAATTCTCCTTTATTGATGTGGGCTGCCACAATGAAACCTCCTGTGATTATCCCTCCTTTGCGGAAAAGGTTGCGGTTGAGGTTGTTAAAGATTCAGCTCAAGGACTTTTGATTTGTGGTTCAGGAATAGGGGTGGCTATTGCGGCTAATAAAATTCCGGGAGTGAGAGCTGCCACCGTTTGGGACGATCTATCTGCCACTCTGTCCAGAGGACACAATAACTCTAATATTATTTGCCTAGGCTCTAGATTAATCAGCCACGAGGTCGCGGTATCTGCCGTTTCAAGTTGGTTAAAAACCTCTTTTGAGGGTGGCCGTCACCAAAAAAGAATTGAACTTATTTCAGCTTTGGAGAAAAAATATGGAACATCTTAGAGCCGTAGATCCTATGGTTGCAGGTTTTATTGAAGAGGAATTGTTTAGACAGCAAAATTCCTTAGAGCTAATTCCGAGTGAAAATACAGCCTCTAGAGCTGTGATGGAGGCCCAAGGAACGGTATTGACCAATAAATATGCAGAGGGCTATCCGGGAAAAAGGTATTACGGAGGCTGTGAATTCGTCGATAAGGTAGAGGCCGTTGCTATTGAAAGAGTGTGTCAACTATTCGGTGCGGAATTTGCTAATGTTCAGCCCCATTCCGGGAGCCAAGCGAATATGGCCTCCTATTTAGCGGTCCTATCACCTGGAGATACCATTTTAGGAATGAATCTTTCCCATGGCGGCCATCTCACTCATGGGCATCCTGTTAATTTTTCTGGCCTCCTGTTTAAGGTAGTTTCTTACGGGGTTCGTCCCGACACCCATTTAATTGATTACGATGAGGTGAGAGATTTAGCCCTCAAACATAGGCCTAAACTTATTATTGCCGGGGCCAGTGCCTACCCTAGAATTATCGATTTTGAAAAATTTGGGGCCATTGCTAAGGAGGTCGGAGCCTATTTTTTAGTCGATATGGCACATATTGCGGGGCTTGTGGCGGCAAAACTTCATCCTACTCCCTTAGGTCATGCCGATATCGTAACTAGCACCACTCATAAAACCCTAAGAGGGCCTAGAGGTGGAATTATCCTTTTTAAAGAGGCTCAAAGAGCTAAAATTAACTCTCGAATTTTTCCTGGAATTCAAGGCGGCCCATTGATGCATGTGATAGCAGCGAAAGCTATCGCCTTCAAAGAGGCTATGACTCCAGAGTTTAGAGCGTATCAGGCTCAGGTGCTTAAAAACTGTCGAGTGCTTGCGGAGCATCTTTTAGAAGAGGGCTTTACTTTAGTGAGTGGTGGAACTGAGAACCATCTGATCTTGATTGACTTGCGTAATAAAGGGATCACAGGTAAAGAGGCCGAGGAGAGGTTAGACAGAGTGGGTCTAACCGCTAACAAAAACACCGTTCCATTTGAAACGGCGAGTGCTTTTGTGACCAGTGGAGTTCGCATCGGAACCCCTGCTATCACAACTAGAGGTCTTAAAGAGACCGACATGGGGTGGTTAGCAAAAGCGATCTCTAGGGTGGTATCAGATTATAGTGAGTCCACTGTGAAACAAGTTAAAGGGGAGGTGATGGAGTTATGTCGCAGGTACCCTATCTATAAGGATTTATGAAATCAGCCCGAAGACAAAATAGAATGGAAGCCCTTCAGATCCTTTTTCAATTGGATCTCAATCAGGAACTATCTACGCAAAAGGCATTAAAACATTTTGAAGAATTTTATTCCTTAGACAAAAAACAGATCGATGATTTCACTCGCCGCTTAGTAATCGGAGTTACCGATAATTTAAAAAATATTGATAGTATATTAAAAAATGCTTCAGAGAATTGGCGCCCTAATCGTATGGCTGCCGTGGATAGAAATGCTTTGCGGCTCGGTGTTTTTGAGCTTCTTCACTGTAATGACATTCCTGCCACCGTATCGATCAACGAAATGATCGAGGTCGCAAAACAGTTTGGTTCAGAGAGCAGCCCTAGTTTTATCAATGGGATTCTGGACAAAATTCGACAGCTCTATCCTAATCCTGATAAGGCTAAGTGATCATCGTTATTCGGTAAAAAATTTGATTTCTGAGTGTCTACCCTCAAGTCCACGAATGGTTTTGAAGAACCCAAAAAAGTAAGCTACACTTATTTTAAAAGGAGCGACCCATGGCCGAAATTATTAAAGTAGCTCTTACTAATCACTCCGAAATTCTTTCTCAATTAGAGGTCGATAGTGTGGTGATTTTGTGTCACTCACTTCCAAGTCCACAGCTAACCCATGAAAATATTCGTTGTTTGGATTGGACCTTAAATCACCAGGTTAGAAAAGCCAGAAAAACTATGGGAGAGATGGCGGTTTTTATTCCCTCAATGAAGAAAATTAAAGCACCCTATGTGATATTGTGCCCTTCAGAATTGGGACGACAGGCTCTAGAAAAAAATTGTGAGACGATGGCTTTAAAATCGATCGCCATTATTTCTGAATCGGGTGAAGTGCCTGATGAGTGGATACTTTGGCCAGAAAACAGCCTTCAAAAGGTATATTTGTGTGTGGGCGAATTTGAAAATCGAGGTGAGAGTCATTGAGTATCAATAGTAAAAATAAACCTACTCTTTCAGTAGAGGACAAACAAAAGGTCTTAATCGTCGGAATGCAACTGCCTGGGGATACTACAGTGGGCGTAGAAAATAGTCTGGAGGAATTAAGTCGACTCATCGACACTCTCGGCGCCGAGGTCGTTCACTCGGTGATCCAAAAAAAGGATAAACCACATCCTGCCATGTTTGTCGGCACCGGAAAGGCTGAAGAGATTGCAGAACTAGCTAAAGAACATGGGTGTTCTTTAGTGGCCTTCGATAATGAGCTAACGGGAACACAGCAGAAAAATTTAGAAAATACCTGCGATTGCAAGGTGATCGACCGAACCGGAATTATTCTAGAAATTTTTTCCAAACACGCGCGAACCAAAGAGGCAAAAAATCAGGTAGAGCTTGCAAGTTTAGAATATTTATCCACGCATCTCACCAGACGATGGACCCACTTAGAGCGGCAAAAAGGGGGAATCGGTTTAAAGGGGGCGGGGGAGCGACAAATTGAGATCGATAGACGTCTGATTCGAACTCGAATTTCTCGTTTGAAAGAGACCATTTCCCATACGATTGCCAATCGGCAGGTGCAGAGGGCTCATCGCGGAGATAATTTTTTGAGAGTGGCCATTGTGGGCTACACAAATGCGGGTAAATCAACTCTCATGAATAATTTGACGATGAGTCAAGTGTATGTGGATGATCGATTATTTGCGACGTTAGATTCTACTGTAAAGGTTATCGATCCGAAAACCCGACCTCCTGTTCTTCTAAGTGATACGGTGGGTTTTATTGACAAACTTCCTCATAGTTTAGTGGCTTCGTTCCGTTCGACTTTAGCTGAGGTACTTGAGGCCGATTTACTTTTGCATTTAGTCGATATCTCCTCAGAGCAATACCCGCATCATTTAGAGGTCACTCGACAGGTGTTAGAAGATATTGGCGCTGGCTCCAAGCCCAGTATGCTTATTTTTAACAAAGCCGATCTACTTAAAGAGGTTTTTTTACCTAAAATTTTAGAGAGAAAATATATCGATAGCTTAGTCGTTTCCTCCTTTAATCCAGAGGATATGGTTAGACTTAGAAATGCTATTTTTGGTTACTTTGAAAGAGATATGATGGAACTTGAAATCATTGTCTCCTATGAAAACTCCTGGCTTCAATCTCAGATTCATGAATATTCTAAAGTTTTAGAAAAGGAATATTTAGAGGAGGGGACCAAATTTAAAATTCGAATCATGAAGGCCACTGCAGGGTGGTTAAAGTTGATTAAAGAGGTCGACACTCCATGAAGTTAGGAGTCACTCGGGAGTTACCTCTAGATGTTACAACCGCTCTTCACCCCTACTTTGACGAAATCATTGTGTATGAAAAAGGTCGTCCGCTGACAGAAAATGAATTGTGTGAAGCGGTCAGGGGTAAGGACGTTCTTATTTGTCAGCTCACAGATCTCATTTCTGAAAAGGTGTTATCTCATGCCACCTCTCTAAAGCATCTGTGTACCTTTTCTACCGGAATTGATCACCTAGACCTAGCGGCTCTAAAAAAAAGAGGCATACGAATTTCACATACTCCGGGGGTGCTCACCGAAGCTACCGCTAATTTGAGCTGGGCCTTGATTCTTAATTGCGCCAGAAAGATTAAGCCGGCGGAGACCTTTCTAAAAGAGGGAAGGTTTAAGGGTTTTTTTCCAAATCTGTTTTTGGGACTTCCTTTAGAGCTCTCGACACTTGGAATTGTGGGGATGGGAAAAATTGGAGAGGCCGTTGCAGCCAGAGCTCAAACCTTCAAGATGAAGAAGGTTTTGTACGTTTCAAAAACATCTAAAAATATTGTGGGTGCCACACCGGTTACCTTCGACGAGTTAATAAGACTCTCCGATGTGATCTCTATTCATTGCCCGTTAACTCCGGAAACGCGCCATCTTTTTAACGATTTAGTTTTTAAAAGGATGAAAAAAAACGCTATTTTGGTTAACACCGCCAGGGGCGCCATTATTGATGAAGCAGCATTAACCTCTCATTTGATGAGCCATCCCGATTTTACAGTGGGGTTAGATGTTTTTGAAAATGAGCCTGAAGTTTTTCCAGGGTTATTGAGCCTTCCCAATGCGTTATGTGTTCCTCATATCGGATCGGCAAGTGTTTGGGCGAGGGAGAAAATGGCAGAAATCTGTATTCAAGATGCGATGCGCTTTGCAAGCGGTACCAAGCTCAAGTATGAGTATCTCTATGACTGAAAATGAACTGACCATATTTTTGATCTCTGATGGCACAGGTGAAACCGCAGACCAAATGATTAAGGCCGCGTTGGTTCAATATATGAGAACTGGGCTAAAGATCATTCGTTATAAAAATATTCGAACTGAAATTCAGGTGAGATCTATTTTTGAGGAGGCTCATGCGATCAAGGCGATTATTGTTTATACGGTGGTGTCTGAAACTTTAAGAAAATTTATCGATGTGACCAGTCAACAGACGGGGGTTTCGATTGTAGATCTGCTGGGCCCTTTACTAGAAAAGTTGTCGGTCCATTTAAAAAGAGATCCCCAATCACAACCGGGTTTATTTCACCAGGTGAATGAAAATTACTTTAAGAGAATAGAGGCGATTGAGTTCACAGTGAAACATGATGACGGAAAATATGCGGATAGTTTAGATAGGGCCGATATTGTTTTAGTGGGATTATCCAGAACCTCAAAAACGCCACTTAGTATTTTTCTCTCCTATAAAGGTTGGAAGGTGGCCAACGTTCCGCTGGTAAAAGATATTATTCCTCCTATAGAGTTATTTCAAACGGATCAGAGAAAAGTGGTTGCCTTGGTAATCGATCCCGAAACATTAGTGAAAATTCGGAGGGAGAGATTGGTCAAGATGGGGGAAAATCCCGGTGGTGATTATGCCAGTTTAAATCATGTGATTGCAGAGATTGAATTTTGCAAAGAGCTCTACCGAAAAAATCGGCGTTGGCCTATTTTCGATATTACAGGAAAGGCGTTAGAGGAAACAGCGAGCGAAGTTGAAAGAGTTATTAAATCGGCAATGCCTGAAAAATGGGGCCATATCAACTAAGTCGGTAACCTCGGTAATCTGAAGTCGTTCAAGCCTAGCTTGATGAAAATGGTCCATGGGACAACCTTCACCAAGCTATACTCGAAGCTCTTTCTCAAGAGCGTTGGGGGGGGACGAGAAAAACTAAATTAAATATTCAATTCCTTTTGTAAGTTTTTTAAATCGGACCCACTAAGCACCTTTGCTTTTCTTAGTCTTAGTTCTACTCGTGATATTGTTTACTAAAGCAACATGAGTGCCACCTCAAATAGGCTAAATACATCTTCTGCATCCAATCAGTATCCGTCTCGTGTTTTGACAACACAAAAAGGTAATCGTGAATTGTTCACTGTTTCAAAGGGTTAGCACCGATAGGCAGAGGTATCGTTTGAGTGTCACAAATGGGCGGCTACAAATAGTGTTCTAAATTAGGTTCTCGTTAAAAAGCCTGATATATCCTTTTTATGCGTAAAAAAATTTTAATGGCGATTGTGATAGCTCTTCCCTCCTCTTTATGGGGGAGTTGCTTAGATTTTTATTATGTAAAAAGGCCTGTCAGTTTTGGCCTTGTGATTCATGAATATCTGGCTTCGGAGGAGGTCGGGCCGCACTCAGCAGAGGTTTACGGTCTATTAAAGGGCACCATCGATTTGAGCGTATTTAAAGAGGCCAAGAGGTCCGGAGATCTTAATGTAGCTGAAATAACGTTCTTAGGATCTGCTTGTGATGAGAATGCTGTGAAGGCCAGAAAAGTAGCTAGAGATTATTCTAAAGTATGGGAAGAGTCTTTTCAGAATCCGCTTCTTTTTTATCCGAGAATGCTCGGCACGCCCATCCTAGGAAAACCCTGCAGAAATGTGGCCTTGGAAATTGCAGAACTGCTGACCCGTTTTTTAAGGTAGCCGATAACTAAAACCTACATTAAATGATTACGTCCTAAATAATCGTTGTGAGTCGCAATAAAAAAAAGCAGGGCCTTACTAACTAAATCGTCTATAGACTGGTGAGTATTTTTTTCCATTACCTTCAAATCGTGAACTATCTCTTCTTTAACTGTCACGGTGAGTTGGGTTGTTTTTGTTTCTTTAGTTGTATTTTTCATATGGGTTAATGATAACGCGTTCGGGAAAGGCGTCAAGTTTGTTGGTGGTATTTTGGGTCTGCCGCAAAGGCAGTAGCGTTGCACCAGGGCCAAAATCACCTGAATTCAGATGGGTTTCCTCAATCATCGAGAGCCGAATACTGCGAGATTACCAATGGGCAATGATATGACTAACCTATCGAGTTGCAGTTCAGTAAAAGGGATATCAGAAATTTGCAAAGTGATTTTGGAAGAGGGATCAGCCGAAGGCAATACCCGTAAGG
>SHZA01000068.1 GCA_009692515.1 Bdellovibrionales bacterium | reverse complement strand
TATATAAAAGACATTGAAAAGATATAGGTTTCGTTGAAAACCGTTCTGAATCTAGTTCAGTTTTGTTCTGATATCTATTGTTATCAGATTGATTATTGTGATTGGAATAGTTACAAAAAAATAATCGATATTACTCTTCAAATAGGCAAGAATTTTTTTAAACTCTAAGTGATGGAATTTTGAGGCAATCAAGTTAAAAATTATAATTAGTGTCCCAAATCTTGATCTCATCACTTGTGAGGTAATTCGAAGGTAAGGCTCAGGAAAAGGAAAAAAGAGCTAAACCCTTTTAAATTAGAACGTGGATTAGAGTCGAATCTCAAAACTTTCTTTACCCTTCTAAAACAATCCAAAAGCGAGGTGATTGCCGCATGATTACCACACTACGCAGCTGGGTGCGGTCTACTTATGAATGGCTCTCAAATTAGAGCAACCCACGGAATTCCCCAGTTCACAGGCTTTGGAATAAAGCTCGGCTGCTTTAAAAGGGGATTTTTTAACTCCATCACCTGTTTCGTAGAGAACTCCCAAAATAGAGCAACCCACTCCATGTCCCAATTCACAGGCTTTGGAATAAAGCTCGGCTGCTTTGACAGAGGATTTTTCAACCCCTTCGCCGTAAGTGTAGAGCCATCCCAAAGCATAGCAACCCCCTCCATCTTTCAATTCACAGGCTTTGGAATAAAGCTTGGCTGCTTTGAAAGGGGATTTTTTAACTCCTTCGCCGTCTTGGTAGAGAACTCCCAAATTAGTGCAACCCAGTCCAGCTTTCAATTCACAGGCTTTAGAAAAAAGCTCGGCTGCTTTGAAAGGCGATTTTTTAACCCCTTGGCCGTTTGCGTAGGAAAATCCCAAATGAGAGCAACCCCCTCCATGTCCCAATTCACAGGCTTTGGAATAAAGCTCGGCTGCTTTGAAAGGGGATTTTTTAACCCCTTCGCCGTCTTCGTAGAGCAATCCCAAATTAGAGCAACCCCCTCCATGTTTCAATTCACAGGCTTTAGAAAAAAGCTCGGCTGCTTTGAAAGGGAATTTTTCAACCCCTTCGCCTGTTCTGTAGAGAACTCCCAAATTATAGCAACCATTTCCCTGTTTCAATTCACAGGCTTTGGAATAAAGCTCGGCTGCTTTGAAAGGGGATTTTTCAACCCCTTCGCCTTTTTCGTAGGAAACTCCCAAATTAGAGCAACCCTCTCCAATCCCCAATTCACAAGCTTTGGAATAAAGCTCGCCTGCTTTGAAAGGGGATTTCTCAACCCCTTCGCCGTTTTCGTAGAGCAATCCCAAATTAGAGCAACCCCCTCCATCTTTCAATTCACAGGCTTTGGAATAAAGCTCGGCTGCTTTGAAAGGGGATTTTTCAACCCCTTCGCCTTTTCCGTAGAGAACTCCCAAAGCAGAGCACCCCCCTCCAAATTTCAATTTACAGGCTTTGGAATAAAGCTCGGCTGCTTTGACAAGGGATTTTTCAACCCCTTCGCCGTCTTCGTAGAAAAATCCCAAAGCAGTGCACCCCTCTCCATTTTTCAATTCACAGGCTTTAGAATAAAGCTCGGCTGCTTTGACAGGGGATTTTTCAACCCCTTCGCCTTTTCTGTAAAGAACTCCCAAATTAAAGCAACCCATTCCAGATTTCAATTCACAGGCTATGGAATGAAGCTTGGCTGAAGAACATCCAAAAGAAAGAACAATTGAAATCAATCCTAAAACTAGTAGTGAAGATTTCATTGTGAGTGCTCCAGTTTTTTAAATTATTTCGGGTAATAATGCCGCTCAACTCTATGTTTTAGATGAGTAAGCATCACGGTTTTTTTAAAATTCCTCTATTAGTATCCCACATGATTATGAAAGAAAAATGTCGTTTTTGAAATTTCATAATCTCTCGATAATTGAGAACTGGAAATCATAGTATGATTAAGATGATTGATGATTCTCGGGGGGTACCTATGCTTATAAAATGTACTCTCGGCTTAATTTGATCGAGGTGATAGTTATAGCTACGTTACCGTTTTTTCTTTTCCCTGGAACGAGCATTATTCAAGCTCGACCTTCTGATAAGATTAAGACTCCCGCGATACCAAAGTCTCAAGTCTCACGCTGAGACTTCCCCAGCCAAATAATTATTCACGACATTTCATCGACTTATAAATCTGCGGGCTTTGGCCCATTCTTGCAATACCTCTCCAGTATGAACCATCAAGTCTCACACGGAGGAGGTATGCAATCAAAAGTTCACACCCATTCATTAAATGAGTTTAGGCGCGCGAGTTACTGTAATCGGCTATCGATTCGTCGGCTGTGGATGCAACACCGAAGACCCTACCAGTGCCACCGCTGCAAAGCGATCACTCAGGTTGTCGGGCGCTATCCCTACTGCACGGAGTGCAACTGGGATTCACTAACCGACGTCTGCTGGGGGAGTCCACCATGCGCCGCCTAAAACGGATATTTGCAAAATTTTCAACATTGAAACGTTCACTTGAGAGCACGCGACTCATTGAAATCAAAACCGGAAATCGCCGGGAATGGATTAGTCCATCTGAGTTTATCGAAAGACAGAAAATATCGTACTTAACAGGAGCTATCTATGGAACAAAATCAAAAGATCGAAACCTCACAATTTTACAGGTTTCAACTTTTTCAAGGTGATGTAAAAGGTGACGGAAAAATTGAGAAAACAAAAACTGTGGGCATGGCCTACCTCAAAGAGGGCCAGGGAACATATACGCTGCGCCTTTGGACGTTTGTGGAAAATAGATTCTATTTACTCCAGAACAAAACCGATGCGTCACGCTATGTAATGCTGACCCGAGAACTTAATAAAAGCCAAAATCCTCGGACCAAATTTTACTGGAACATTGTCGGTAACGGCCAGAGCGAAACTACCGCTGGCGTGATCCAGTTGCAGTTCGATCTATTCGAACGGCCCATTTATATGAGCGTGTTTCCGGAAGCGTCTGCTTCGGGGGCTACCCTCCCGGAACCCGTGGAACTTGACTCCGCGGCTTAGATTTCTTTCGCAACCATTATCAGGAGAAAGCTTATGTTTAAGGATAAAAAAACGCAGGCCACTTGCAGCGTAGTGCTGCTGGCAGGGCTTCTCGCATCTGACATTGCCTTCGCTGGTCTTGAGACATCACTCGTTGGCATTAAGATGAAGCTCATGACGGTAATTCTGCCGCTTCTTTCCGTAATCGGAATTGCGATAGCCGCGATTTCGTTATTTACGGGTAACCCAAATGCAAAACAGCACATCGTTTACGCTGTTCTGGGTTGCATGCTTGGGTTCGGTGCGCAGGCCATCGTGGATTTCATTTCTCAAACCGTTCGTTAAAAAGAGGGAGGGACGCGATGGATGAGCAAGGATTACTAACGACCAAAGTACCGCGAGCACTAGAAATGAAAAGCAAATTGTTCGGGTATGAAATGCCCGATCTGTTGCTCATTTTTATGAATTTAGCGGTGACCAACTTGATTTTTGGCGGCACGTCCTATCGCTATCCACTGATATGGGGAACAACGCTAGGGATAGCGTTGTTCCTATACCTTTCAAAGCGTGGAAAGCCGGACAATTACCTCCAACATCTTGGTGAGTTTATCGGGCAACCTGCCTACCGAGCGGCGGGAGGCTCCGACAAACAATACCGTCGATTCAGAAAGGACAAGGAATGAAATTTCAGAAAAATGTAGAGGCATCATTAGCAGAGGAACTTCCGTATTGGGATTGTTTCACCGAGCCCAAAGCCCATTTTGTCCTTACAGATGGATCACTGGTGGGTGGGCTTCGCGTATCGCTCATGGATATTGAGTGCTTTGACGAGCAAGATGTAAATCAATTTACACTTGGCCTTAGATCCGCACTCAATTCAGTTGCAGAAAATGTTTCACTGCAATTCGCTCTCAGCGTTAGATCAGATTTCGCTGAAGTGATCGATCTCCATACTTCAGGCAATGCTAAATCGGCGCACCCGCTTATTCTTTCGATTGCGGCTCAACGAGAGCACTTGCTCCGAAAAGCGCTGGCCGATAAAGAACTTTATCGACCTGAACTCCGCGTATATGTGCGAACCCCTGCATTGGAATATAAAAAAGCAGCCTTCTTTAAACGCAAAGAGATTTTCTTGAGTGGGTCCTCGGGCGTCTACCAGGAAACCCTAGAGGTCTTGAATCAAAATATGGATGGCCTTACATCCTCATTGAAGGCCGTTGGCCTCGACTGTCAGGTACTATGCAAGGACGAGATTCTTAGTCAGATCTATAAATTTCTGAACCCGCGTCGTTCCATCGGTGAACCTACTCCGACAGTACGCACAGACCCCGACTTTGATTTAGAAAAAGATGTTATCAAAGATTCGGATTGGCTTGCGGCCCAGTCTCCGCGAGAGCAACTTGTTTTTGGCGATTTGATTTTGGGGTTTGATCAGTTCGTACTCGATTCGCACTACCATCGAGTCATTACACTTAAAACACTTCCCGAGTTCACTTTTGCAGGCCAATTGTCCGGTTTTTTAAGAATGCCGTTTCACTATGATCTATTGCTGTCTATTCAGATCCCTCCGCAGGGATCTGAAATGGCAAAGCTACAACAGAAACGTAAAATGGCACATTCGCTCGCTGTAACACACGACGGAAAAGCCTCCGATCTGGAGAGCGAAAGCAAACTTTCTTCTACCGAAGAATTAATTCGCGAACTGCTCAATACAGGCCAACGCATCTATGCGGTACAGTTGAGCATCATTCTTCGTGCTCCGAATGATTCGGATGGAAACAAACTCTTAAATCGCCAAGCCCGGGAGGTGCTTTCTCGCTTCCGCGCACTTCAAGGCGCTGAGGGGCTTGAAGAGACTGTGGGCAGTTGGAAGGTCACCAAGGGGAATCTACCAGCCGCGCCACTTTCTTTGGAACGAGCTAAGAAGATGAAGACAAACAACCTTGCCGACCTCCTGCCCGTTTACGGTTCACGCGAAGGCGACCGAAACCCGACGGTTATTTTGCGAAATCGACTAAACGGACTTGTAAGCTTTGATCCCTTTGATTCCGATCTTCCAAACTACAATTGTTTGGTCACCGGATCTTCTGGCGCGGGCAAGAGCTTTTTAAATAACTGCATTCTACTTCAGGAGCTGGCTAAGAATTTAAGGGTTTTTATTATTGATATTGGCGGATCATACAAGAAACTCACAGAGGCATTGGAAGGGCAATACCTTGAAGTCAATTTATCCAATCGGTACAAACTTAACCCCTTCGATATTCCTGATCCAAAGCAGGAACCAAGTAATCAAAAATTAAAATCGCTATTGGCCGTCATTGAAACCATGGTGGCCGAAGATGAAAAAACAAAACTTCCAAAGTTGGATAGGGTACTGCTTGAGAAGGCCATCATTGAACTCTACAAGAAAAAACGCGCGAAAGGGCAGATTCCAGTTCTCTCTGATCTCGCCCAAGAGCTGCGTGACCTAAACGAACCATGCATGCTGCCAATCGCCAAGATGCTTTATATGTGGACCGGTGATCGTCCCTATGGACGACTGCTCGATGGACCTGGAACATTGAAAACCAACTCGTCAATTTGCACATTCGATTTAAAAGGGCTGTCTAGTTATCCAGATCTTCAAAGTGTGATGACCCTAATACTCACCGACTTTATTCTCACTCAGGTTGAACAGGACAAGACGCACAGAAAACGGATTATCTTGGATGAGGCATGGGAACTATTGAAGTCCAATGCCTCGGCAAATTTCATGGAATATTGCGCACGCACACTCCGAAAAACGGGATCGGGAATTACTTTTATCACCCAGGGCATTGAAGAGATTATCGCCAGTCCCATTGGCCCCGCAATCCTAAATAATACCGCAACAAAGTTCGTCATGTTACAGCGCGGAGATTCTGCGGCGCTTTGCAATGCGCTGAAGCTCAATTCTCAAGAGCTGACATTGATTCATTCGCTTCATCAAAAGAAGGGCGAGTTCTCAGAGGGGTTTATGATTGAAGGCCATCACCGGCAGGTGATTCGCGTTTTTCCAAGTCCAATCGAATACTGGGTTTCAACCAGCGATGCCGAAGACAATAAGCACCTTTCAGAACTTCAAAATAAAGGGATGGGTCTAGTCCAGGCGATTGAGAAGGCGGCGCAGGATTATCCGAGAGGAATTTCTCAGAAAACTTTGAAGGTGAACCATGCTTAAAACTAAAAAGTTATTCATCGCTATAATACTGAGTTTAACATTACTTTTTCCAAAACCTTGCCGAGCAGATTTATTTGGCGGCGACGTGGTTGTCTTAACTCAGATTCTCATAAACGCCATTCAGCAACTAATTCAATTGCGGCAAATCCTTAGCACGGGTTCCGATACGTTGGGACTCCTGAAGGATATTAATAGCGGGATTCGTGATGGACTATCCGCCACCCAAGTCATTAACCCTCAGTTCAACCCTGGATTGTATGGTGACCTGCAAACTGCTGATCGCGTTCTCCCTGTCATTAAGGATCTCTATGGGCACATCCCTCAAACAGGAGAATCGCGGCTTCAAGAGGCTCAAGATAGGGCCGTTGCCGAGAGTATTGCGATGAATGGATCGCTTTTTCGGTTTGCGGATCAATCCGATGAGGAAGGTCGACGGATCTTCGCTCATGCGCAGACGGTAAGTCCTCAGGGCGCTGGAAAGCTCACAGCCCAATCGGTGGCTGTCTTAATCGGCGCGACAAACCAAGTGCTTAGAACCAACTCAATGATGCTCAAGATGATGGGCCAAAACATGGCGCTACAAAATCGTCGCGAAAAAGTTCAGGCCGCTCAGTTCAAGTCTCAATATGAAGGTTTATCGAGTGCTTTTGGAAACCTCCCCAGAGAGACACAGTTAAAACCTCTTATCGGAGGTAACTGATTATGCCGCAATTTGAACTTTTGGGAACACTGATGCGTGACCTCCACCAGGAGTTTGTCAGAATGTATTACCTAATGCTGCCCGTATTTTTCGCGCTGTCGGTGGCTGTCACTTGGTTTCGTTCCCCTCAGGGTAGTCCGGATTTTGTGGATGCATTACGACGAGCGGTAGTTTCTACGGTACTTCTTGTAGCACTTCCAGACATCAGTCGTGCCATCATTTTTGTGGCCGATGGAATTACTGAAAAGATCGATCACCTAAACAATCTTGATGCGATCATTCGTATGGCGGAGCAGAAATCTCAAAATTACTCTTTGTCGCCGACCAGCATCTTGCTTCAGTTTAATGATCTGATTCTTGCGACGCTATCCTTTTTGAGTTTTCTAATTCTCTATATTGCTCGCTATATCACAATCGCAATGTATCACTTCTTTTGGATCTTTTTCATGATCTCAGGGCCCATCCTGCTTTTATTCAACATGTTTCGATCCACTAGCCAAATAACCGTAAATTTATTTCGAGGCATGTGCGAAGTGGCAAGTTGGAAAATCGTATGGGCGATTTTGGGTGCCATGTTAGCCGCACTATCGTTCGGCGATGCTTATAAAGCCGAGGGCAACTACCTCACTTTGATTGTCATGAACTTTATGATCGCCATTGCTATGCTGGCCACGCCAATGGTCGTTCGCTCACTCGTGGGCGCCGGATTTCAGTCGATGTCTACTACGATTGGTCCCGCCGCTGTTGCGGCAATGGTAGCGGCACCCGCCCGAGTCGTTATGCTTTCAACTACAAGCCGAAATGCACTCAATGCGACGCAATCTTATGTGCGTGGAGGATTTGAGAAGTTCAGACGCAAAAATCCTGAAACACAAAGAAAGGATTCTTAAATGAATCAATCCGTACAGCTAAAAATTGCAAAATTGCCTCGAATGGTTGGGGAACTGGTCCACTCGAATCAGTTCCTAAAAGTATTTTCCGTATCAGCTTTAGTAGTGACACTTCTAACGGTGCTTGTGCTGCTTTTAACTGTCCAAAGACCACCAGTCATTCTTACCTTGGCTGCGACCGGGGAAAACTTAGAGCATACCGATACGCCAAATGCCGAAAATCAAATTCGCGCGGCAGTAGGTCGCTATCTTGAACTGCGCTATAAATGGACTCCGCAAGATGTGAAGCAGAAGCTCGCTTCTGCACGAGCCTTTGTCTTAGCAAAGAATCTGAAGGCATTTGATACCGCCGTTGAAAATATCGCTAAATTTTCAACCGATCGGGCCGCATCCCAACACATCTATCCAGAAAAAATTGATGTGAGCCTCGAAAAAAGTACCGTTTCCATCACCGGCGATCGCGTGACCAGTGTTCAGGGTTTAAAAGCAGTGGGAGAGCTGAGACTCGAACTGACATTTCAAAGCGGCGCTAGATCAAAGCTAAATCCCTGGGGTCTCTACATCACCAAAGAGAGAGAGGAGTAAGCATGAAAACGCTCATTATAATTCTAATGTGGATGGTTCCTGCTATCGCGTTATCTGAGGGTAGGGTTCGAAGAATCGCGGTGGATGAGGATCAAATAGTTCCCGTCCACACTGCGGTTGGCATCGCAACAATTATTCAGGTTCCCGATCGTCCTAACAGTGTTGTGATGGGTGACCAAGACTCATTTAAAGTGGAATACCTAGACAAAGCCGTCACCGTAAAGCCACTGCACGCTCAAGCAAAAAGTAATTTATACCTTTACACCGATTTGAAGCGTTTTAATGTTCAGTTGATTACCGGAAGCCAAAGCGCTGCGGATTATGTCGTATATTTGGATCGGAAAAAGGAGATGGCAAAGAGTGGCGTGCCAAGTATTCGCTGGACGCTTTTTCGTAACAAGCTTTCAAATGGCGCTCTCTCATTAGAAACAAAACGTGTTGGCA
>SHZA01000067.1 GCA_009692515.1 Bdellovibrionales bacterium | reverse complement strand
GGTAAGGGTTTTTTAAAAAAATCATCTTTCAAAAAAAAATCTGAGCGCCGGTTTAAATCATTCTATAAGAATATTTATTAATAACTAAAACCGCCTAGATCCCCTACCTTTGGTTAGGGCGGGCTTACCCTTTATTCGGGGCCAGGTATATCCTCCAGCAATATAACGAGTTTGTGATGCTAATCTCAGTTGATAAAAAAGGAGAGAGTTACCCCTCTCCTTTTACTATTATCTAGAAACTCGATACTCAATTGTGATTCGATCCCCGGTGTTCAACTTAGAAGTATCGATCAAATCCCAACGTAGAGTCACCACATTGCTGGAGGGTTCGTAGTTCCACTGATCCGAATTGGAACCTGAGTTCCCAGCCAGTGGCACATTTCCTAAGGACACTTTGATAGTTTTAATATCCAAGGGTCGTTTTGAAAGTGTGAATGGATTGTTTCCATGAATTTTTGCTCTAAAAATAACGTCCTTGGCATAATCATGCATAGTCGCTTCCATGTCGAAGTGACATTGGTTGACGTAGTATTTTCCTTTGGTTTTTTGCACTATCACATTGTAAGCATTGGAGGGTCCAGCAGAGCCGGGATCACTTGAAATAAGATCGGGGCATCCTGGGGCAATAGCGCTTACGCGATACCCCTTCCTCTCCTGTTTATTGAAGGTAATGAAGTCTCTAGCAAAGTCATTGGGAGTGTAACTTAATAGAGGCTCCGGTAATTTCGCTGTGTAATGTTTAAAGTGATCTAATTGATGAGTTACAATGATAGCGTCTGTCGGCACTCCACTCATGATGTAACCCTTGTGGTAGATGTCTGCGAGCTTTTCTGTGGGTAGTTGTTCTAAGAATCGGAATATCGCCCATAAAGGGGAGCTACTGCAATTATTGCACATCCCAAAACTCCCAGAAAGTCCCACACGTTTTTGAAACTCAGCTACAAGATCACTATTTTGATTTCCAAATAATCTTGAACCGCCGGTCTGCATGATGGGGAGCCCTTTAAATTTATCAATATCACTAGAGAGCAAAATATTTTGATGTGTGACATCGGCGGCATTTAAATCGCTATAGAAAATATCGATATTTGCCTTCAACGATTTAATCGTAGAATCGCAATACTTTGAATTATCGATAACCCATAGAAGCTCAGTTTTAGCTGGGCCTGAGGTATCGATATTAAAAAGATCAAGTTGCGTTCCAGGAACTACAGTAATGACAAGTGTGCCATCACTGAAAAGACCGTCTTCATTAGTCACTCTCAGCGTGAATTCCTGAGTTCCTAAATCGACATCCTTTGGAGTGGCGGTAACGACTCCATCCATTGAAACGGTTAACCAATCTTTTCCTGCCTGTTTAGTAAAACTAATTTTTTCCCCATCAAGATCCTTAGCGAGAGTTATCACGCTTTGATTCAAGGTTTCATTAGTTTTTCCTTCGAAGGTTGTAATGGGTTCGTTTAACCAAATAGGCGCCCGTGGATTTTTCTCTACTACCACTTTAAAGGTAGCAGCTGCCATCAGCTGGCCGTCATCCACCTTGAAATTACACTCGTGGACTCCCACGTTAATTCTCTTGGGGTGATCTAAAGTGAGTTTCCCCTCTGTAGATAACAGGACCCATCCATTACAATCGGCTGAATTGAGAATTAAAAAGGTGAGTTTATCATTGTCTAGATCCTTCACAAAATCTGCGATTGAAAATTCGGCTATCTCTCTTTCCTTAACTGTGAAGGTAGGAAGCACTCCAATCGTGGGAGAATGGTTTTTGTGAACCACGGTAATCACACCTTTGGTGCTAGCACTTAGCCCTTTAGGATCGGTGACCTTAAAGGTAGCTGTGAGATTAACCCCAATATCTAAAGTGGTGGGAACCCCCGAAAGAATTCCATTTGCACTCATCATTAACCAATTGGGACCCTCCACCTTTTCAAAGGTTAAAATATCGCCATCGGAATCGGAGGCGTAGAGATTAACCGGAAAGGAATAGGCCGTGTCTTCGTAGGCATCATTTAATGGAATAGGATCTGCACTCCATTTAGGGGCATGATTTATCTTAAGCACCGTCACCTGGACTGTGGTCACAGCCTCTGCATTGGAGGCATCTAAGACTCTCACCTGAAAAGAATATTGTTTTCCAGCATCTGCTTGCCTCGGACGACCAGAGATAGTTCCATTGTCTGCTATTTTCAACCAACTAGGATTGGCCGATATTTTAGAGATTCGAAGCGTGTCGTTCGGAAGATCAGAATCTGTAATAAACGAAAGTAAAGAGCCGGAGTACTCAGCATCTTCAGTAGCATCACTTAAAACAATAGGATTAAGTGTCCATTTAGGAGCGTGATTTACATGCTGTACTTTGAAGATGACCGTTGCCGTCCCCATTTCACCACTGAGATCTGCGACGGCGACCTCAAAGATATTATCTCCTTCATGCACCATTTGCGGTGTACCGGAGAAGGTTCCCTTGCTGTCAAGCTGGGCCCATGAGGGGCCGGAAACAAGAGAAAAAACTAAGGAGTCATTATCTACGTCCATCGCATATTGAGAAATACTTTGGTTAACGGCCTTCTCCTCTGGAATATTAAAGATCAGAGGATTGATCGTCCAATAGGGCGCATGGTTAGTATGTGTCACTAAAATCTGAACGACGGAAATATCCTCAGGTGTAGAAATTCGGTCGGCTACTTTTAAGCGAAAGGTATTGAGGCCAATGTCCTGCACCTTTGGCATTCCCGAAAGAGTTCCATTTTCACTCACGGTAAGCCATGAAGGGCCGTCAAGTTTCGAAAAATACACGCGATCATTATCGGGATCGGTCACATGTTTAGTGAGATCAACATCGCCATAATTTTTATCCTCTCCACCGTCGGGTAAAAGGGTGGGATGATTATTCCACGTCGGCGGCTCGTTAGCCTTTTCAATGGTAATTTGAACTTGAGTCGAATCGGTAGCTCCATCTTGATCTGTGACGATGGCAATAAAGGTATTAAGCCCTAAATTACTTTTTCCAGGAGTTCCAGAAAATATTCCTGTCTTAGAATCTATCTTTGCCCAGTCAGCTCCGGTCATAGAAAAGGTTAATTTGTCATTAACATCCACATCGGTGGCAGATTTTGAAAGAGGCTGGCTGACAAGAATGCCATTGTTACTTTTCGGTAGCACAATGGGATTGGCTAACCATCTTGGAGCATGATTCACATGAATGACATTAAACTTAAATGTCGTCGAGTCGGAATAGGTCACCCCATCTATGACAGTAGCAAGAGCTACAACCACTTCGATCGGGCCAGCCTTCTTTGGAGTTCCAAAAAGAGTTCCACTCGCACTACCAATATTTAACCACGGAGGCGGAGTCATACTTACTAACGTATACTTGATGGAACTATTCTCAGGGTTGATTACGTACTGAGCGGTATCTGCTGAATAATTAGAATCTTCAAAGGCATCGGTTAATGAAACGGGATTGGAGATCCATTTAGCAGGTACTATTTTTTTAAGAACGATCCCATGGGCAGTCATGTCGGACTTTCCAGTGTCATTGATCGCGGTTAAAATAATGCCGCCATACGGGCCCACAAGCTGATGAGAAGGGCTATAGGCTGGAGTTCCTGAAAGTTTTCCAGTGCTGCCATTTAACGTTAACCAACTAGGCAGTCCCTTAGCAGAAAAACTTTTGGCCGATTTAGGATCGGTAAGGAGGGTAGTGAGATCTAGCGTTAAAGTATCCCCCTCTTTCGTCACTCCTAAATTAAGATCTGTCGTCGTAAACTCTGGAGGCGGGGGTAAAATCACCAGGGTGGCAGGGTGATTTAAATCGGCCCCTTCTGGAGTGGCATCCTTCACAGTTAGTTTAGGGGAAAAGGTTCCCAATTGAGTGGGAGTTCCGGTTAAAAGATTATTGGCCTCATCTAAAAGAATGCCTGGAGGAAGTCCGGTCGCTGCCCATCTGTAAGGGGCCACCCCTGGATCTGCCAGCAGAGTTCTTAAATCTATCGAGTAGGAAACCCCTGTGGTCCCAGGAGGTAAGGTGAGCGGATTTTTAAAGGCCACGCCTCTTTTGGCTGCGAAGGCTAAGGTGGAGGTGAAAAATAGCGTTATGAAAGATATTCCCAAGATTGGTAAAAATGACAAACGTAATCGGTTAGTAGTGGCATTCATATCGAGTCCTCAAAGATGGTTAGATCTAAAAAAATTCATTTATTTAATTGAGTCTACTGATTAAAAAATACGAATTTAAGATAATTAGTAAAAAGAGAAGACAGATGTTATCGAAGCAATAGTCGGGGTGAAGTGCTAGGGTTTAAGGCGATTAATGAGACGGGGGAAGGCGGCGGCCTCACGTAAATGGTCTAGTCCACAGATCCAGGAGATAGTTCTTTCAAGTCCTAGTCCAAAGCCAGAGTGGGGAACCGACCCATATTTACGAAGGTCTAAATACCAATCAAAGGCCTCCTCTTTGAGTCCATGCTCATGGAGTCGAGTTTTTAAGGCGTTTATATCCTCTTCTCGTTGGCCTCCACCAATAATTTCCCCGTAACCTTCAGGGGCAATACAATCACAACCTAAAGCTAATTTAGCATTTTCGGGATCCGGCTTCATATAAAAGGCCTTAATTTGAGCCGGAAATCGATGAATAAAGATGGGTCTGTCAAAATCTTCAGAAACTGCAGATTCTTCTGGAGCTCCAAAGTCATCACCCCAGGTCACAGGGACCCCTTTTTTATTTAAAATATTAATAGCCTCATCATAAGACACTCTAGGAAAGGGGGCCTTTACCCTTTGTAATTTTGTGGTATCGCGTTCTAATATTTTAAATTCCTCTACACACTCTTTAAGGACATATTGAATTGTGTATTCTAAAAATCGCTCAGCCAGCACCATATTATCGTTGAGATCATTAAAAGCCACTTCAGGTTCGATCATCCAAAATTCGGTAAGATGACGACGAGTCTTACTCTTTTCTGCTCTAAAGGTGGGGCCGAAACAATAAACTTTTCCAAAGGCCATCGCAGCGGCTTCGCTATAGAGTTGGCCACTTTGTGATAGGAAGGCCTTCTCTCCAAAATAATCTGTTTCAAATAGGGTTGAGGTGCCTTCGCAGGCCGCAGGTGTGAAGATAGGTGTGTCTATTAGAGTGAATCCCTCTTGATCAAAAAAGTCTCTTACCGCTTTTACAAAGCGATCACGAATTCTTAAAATGGCTCGAGGACGTTGAGACCTTAACCATAAATGACGATGGGAGAGTAAAAAGTCGGGGCCATGCTCTTTGGGCCCGAGAGGATAATCTTGGGCTATTTGAAGAATCTGAAGGCCTTCACCATCCAGCTCAACTCCAATGGCCGATCTCTTATCCTCCTTTACCTTTCCAGTGAGTATTAATGAGCTTTCTTGGGTGAGAGTTTCTAATTGCTGAAAAATTTCGTCAGAAACATTTCCTTTAAACCACACCACCTGTACGATTCCACTTCCATCTCGCAGGATGAGAAAACGAAGCTTACCTGAACTTCTAATATTATAGACCCAACCTCGTAGCTCGACCGTCTGGCCAATAAAATTTTTAAGTTCTCGTATCGTAGCGCGCACTGCCATTTTTTTATACCGGTGCAGTTTTAGGAAGTTGACGACCATTAGCTCTAGTTTTTCCACTGCGAGCCTCTAGAAACTTCTCCACATAAACGGTGAAAGGGGAGGCGATATAAACTGTAGAATAGGTTCCTACGAAAATACCAAAGCACATGGCAATCGCGAAACTCTGAATCTCCCCTTTACATAAAAAGATAATGGGAACCACAGAAATAAAGGTAACTAGCGAGGTCAGAACCGTTCGCGATAGCGTCAAATTGATAGCTTTATTAATAGTAGTTGCCAATGGCATGTTGGACCCACTTTGCTTTAACATCTCCCTCACACGATCGTAAACGACAATGGTGTCGTTCACACTATATCCGGCAATGGTGAGCAAGGCGGCAATCGCTGTGATTGTGAATTCTCTTCCCGTTAACATGTAGAAACCGGTAGCCATCACGATATCGTGGACCATCGCAATCGTCGCTCCAGGAGCAAACCTAATATCAAAGCGTAACCAAATATAAATAGTAATTAAGATCACCGAGTAGAAAAGAGAACGTAGTGCCGCTGTTTTTAATTCGGCGCCTACCTTCGGTCCTACCGTGTCTACCGATTGAATGAGAACTTCACTCGCTCCCACTTTTGCTAAAAATCTAGCATTGATGGTTTGAACCCCCGAATGTTCCTTTTCATTTTTAACCACTCTAGAGGTAATCATGAACTCCTGATGAGTGTCGCCTAGGCCAACCACAGACGCGTCCGCTTCACCTAACTCCTCCATGATCTTACGAACCTTTTCGGCCGATTGTCCTTGGGTGAATTTCACTCTCATAACGGTACCACCGGTAAAATCGATTCCATAATTGAGTCCATGAGTCCAAAGCGCCCCGACAATTACAATTAAAGTCACGATTGAAAAGATCATGAAATATTTAAACTTTCCAATGAAATCGATGGAAAGGTTATTAGGGATGAGATGTAAATATTTTTGCATAATGGTTTCCTAAATGCTGATGGTTTTATTACCTTTTAAGACGATAAAATAATCGAAGATAACTCGAGTTACGAATATCGAAGTATAAAGAGATGCTGTTAAACCGACTAGTAAAGTCACGGCAAATCCTCGGATAGGGCCATAACCAAAACTCAGTAAAACAACTCCGGCAATTAATGTAGTGCAATGGGAGTCGATAATAGCTGAAAAGGCACGGTGATACCCTTCGGCTAACGCCATGGCTAATGACTTACCCATAGCAAGCTCCTCTCTCATATGTTCTAGAATAAGTACGTTGGCATCCACCGCCATTCCTAGTGTCAGCGTAATACCCGCTAAACCTGGAAGTGTCAGCGTTCCTTCAAATGCCGCTAAGATGGCAACGATGAATACCCCATTTAACATCAAGGCGATATTGGCAAAAAGACCGGAGGTCTTATAGTAAATTCCCATAAAGAGAAATACTAGGGCTAAACCTACCACTAGGGAGTAGGTGCCTGTTTTGATGGCATCAGCTCCTAGAGAAGGACCCACCACTCGTTCCTCTAAGAATTCAAGTCGTGCAGGAAGGGCTCCTGAGCGAAGGACTAAACTAGTGTCCTTTGCATCATTCAGCACCTCGGCGTCGGATCTACCTTGCGAACTCATTTCGATCATGGCTCTGCCGCCTCCGATTTTAGATTTAATTCTCGGAGCCGAATGAACATTGCTGTCTAAAACAATGGCCATGTATTTCCCTACGTTTTCTCCTGTAGCCTTTTCAAATTTGGTCGCACCTAAGGAGGTGAGCTCAAAGTTAACGATCGGCTGCTGAGTTTGCGAGTCGAAACTATAATGGGCGTCCTGAAGATCCTCCCCCGTGACCAAAGCATCTCTATCTAAAAGATAGGGCGTATATTCCGATTCCTTAGTGTTGATATTAGTTTTTTTCTGAAAAAGAACCTCGGTTCCCGCTGGAATTTTACCGATAAGAAATGTATTGAGTTCACGCAAATGTTTGGTGATGGGCTCGGTCTCTGTAAGTGTCAGTTTTTTCTCCGTGACAAATTGAGCCACCCATTTAGTAATCTCGGTCATGGCCGGTGTGCCATTTTCTTCAGGACCACTTCGCTCAACTTGAAAAGAAAGTTTTGCGGTTCTCGCAATAATTTCCTTTAAACGACCAGGCTCTTGCAATCCAGGGAACTGAACCATGATCTTTTCATCCCCCTGTTTTTGGATGATGGGCTCTGCAATTCCAAACTCATCGATACGATTTCGTAAGGTTTCTAAGGATTGGTCGACCGCTCTTTGATTAACCTGAGATTCCCATAACGCCGTCATTCGGAATTTTGCGATACTTCCAGTTTGGCTATCGAAATCTATAAACTGTCCTAGTTCTCGGTTAATGGCCTTGTCTAATTTTTTCCAGGCCTCTAGATTAGTAAAGGTTACAGTAGCAAAATTGTCTTGAGTCGTATCAAAACTAAAACCGGTCAGTTTTTCCTTTTCTGCCACATCTTTCATTTGGCCTTTTAATTTTCCAATGGCATCGCGGTGAACCTCTTGAAAGTCAATTCCTAGCACGAGATGTAGACCGCCTCTGAGATCAAGACCTAACTTTAAAACTTCAGAGGGCAGTACTCCAAAATACCAAGGATCTGAGGGCTTACTCACCTTGGGAATTGCGACCCCGGTAGTGAATTTTAAAACGGTGGGGGTGAGCAGATAGCAGGAGAAGATTAGAGTTGCTGCGATAACGCTAATACGCCAAGTGAGACCCTTCATGTAGTTGCCTCTTTCGAAATGTTGTTTTTGTCCTCTTTTAAGTTGGCTGCACTCTCAAGAATTTGAGATTTTAAAATTTTCAGGGACACGCCTTGGTCCACCTCTAATGAGATGAATTTTTCACCTACAGTTTTGATCGTTCCGATAATTCCTGATTGGGTGACTACCATGTCCCCTCTTTTTAATTCTGTGATAAATTGTTTTTGATCCTTTTGTCGTTTTTGCTGCGGGCGAAGTATCAAAAAGTAGAACACACCAAAAATCATAATCAGAGGAATAAAAGGGGTAATGCCCTCTTTTCCTAAAGCTGAAATGCCGGCTGAGGGAGTTCCGTCAGCGAAAAGCAGTTGTGTAAAAAAGGTTAAAACTAATACTAATTTTCCGGTAACACCCATTTTTAATCCTCCGTAAATCGGTCAAAAAATTTAAATTTTTCAGTCGTACTTTTTTTCGTTTTGTATTGGTAACCTACCGTTAAGCGAGTTTCATCTTGCGATAGAAACTTCAGAACGGCCGATTTTCCAAAAACTGACGAATAACCGACATGAAGCGGTGATACTAGTAAAGATTATTGAGCGTGGCAAGGCGAAGACCTAAGATTTATTTTGTTGAAA
>SHZA01000066.1 GCA_009692515.1 Bdellovibrionales bacterium | reverse complement strand
AAGCAGGCCACTCCTATACTTCGATTTATTCCTGTAGAAATCCCTAGGTAGAAGCGTGTGCTCGGTGTCCACATGGCATTGAAGGCAAGGTTCACACATTGAACTATTGAAAGGGTGATGGCTGCAATTCTAAGATTTGGAATCCCGATGGCGCTTAGGCATAAGAAGGCTACACCAAAGACTAGGCATTGTGGGTTCATGCCGGGCAAAAAACAAAATAAAGTAAGTAAATTTAGGGTGGCTAGTTTCAACCAGTCCATCGGGGTTTTGCGAAAACAGAAAATGTATCCGTAGGCAGCCACAAGTCCATTGGCCATCAAAGCAGCAATTAGAGAGTAGGAGATTGTAAAGATGTTACTACCCAAGGATGGGATGGGAAGGCCGTAAAAAAGAGTCCACCAAAAATTATACCCAATATCTGCAGTCGCGTATTGAGTTCCTGAAAGGCGAAGGTAGCCTTTCGCTAAGCAATCTAAACCTGAGGTGAGAATAAAGGGGCTACAATAGAGAAAAATAGCAGCGATAAAAGTAAGTGCCCACCTCACGCAAAAAATAGGACTTCTTTTTTTTACCAATAAAAATCCGATCAGCGGTAAAAACATAACGAATTGGGGTTTTGTGACAGCCCCTAGAGCGCCTAAGAGAGCGGAGGCTACGGGTTTATTTTCCTCCCACTTAAAAAAGCTTAAGGCCATGATTCCCCATAGTAGAAAATTAAGTTGTCCCCAAATAGGTCCGGCAATTAAGAAGGCAGGATTTAAACAAAGTAAAAGAAGAAACCATTTTAATGAAGGTTTTGGAATTCTGGTTCTTAAGGAATGATAAATCGCAAATAACAAAGTAATCTGCCCCAAAACCAGAGGGATTCTAAAAAAAAGATTGGCTCCAACTGATGGCCAAGAGGGCCAAAGGTGAAGGTGATTAAGTAACCAGGCAAACGGGTAGAGTGAAAAAATAAGAGGTGGATAGTTAGGTGAAAATTCTTGAAAACGACTTAAAACCTCCTGGGGAGTCCATTGGTAGATTTGAAAGATACCTCTTTCAAAGCCCAGGTTCATCCAGGTGTACATAGTATGTAAATCTTGAGGGTGGGGTTGGATGATTTCTGCCAAAAAAAGTAGTAAGGTCCCCGTTAGAATAGTAAGTATCATCATGCTGTCACTATTTCTTTGTAAAGAGCTAGGGTTGCGTTTAAAAAAAACTTATCTGAAAAGCGTTTAGGGGTGTGGGTTTTTCCAAATTCACTAAATTGGGATCTTTTTTTAGGGTCGGAAATAAGTGTTTTAATGGCTTCGCTTAGAGCCTTAGTATCTTTTGCTGTGACTAGGTAGCCATTTTTTTCAGACTCAATAATTTCATCTAAGGCGGGAGTGTTAAAGGCCACAGCCGGCGTTCCTAAACACAAAGCTTCCGCGACTGAGAGACCAAAGCCTTCGGGGCCTACGTTAGGCTGTAAAAAAATAGTTGCGGATCGAATATTCTGAAGGCTCTCCTCTCTTGAGACCTTTCCTTTGAAAGTAATCTTATGCTCTAATTTTAGTTCTTTAACTAATTTTGAGAGTGAATTTTTCAGACCTCCGTCCCCAAGAATCCAGTAGTCCCAATCGAGATGTTCTATGATTTTTAATGCGCGTATTCCATATTCAATTCCTTTTAATGGCACCAATCTGCAAGCTGAAACAATTAAAGGTTTGGGGTGAGATAAGGGCTGATAAGATTTGAATTCGGGTAGCGGATTGTAAATAAGTTTTACCTTATCCTTAGTAAATCCATTTTCTAAAAGCGTAGATTCCACATACCGGCTAATAGCAATAATGGCCTTCATTTGTTTAGTTGCGGTTCGTTTTTTCTCAAAGTCATAAATAGTATGCAGACGATGAAGGTCGGTTTTAAATCCATTCAAACAGCCGAAACTTTTGTTTTGGATGAGACAACTCCAGCCACTTTTCTTGCTGCAAACTGAAGTTTCATTAGCCAAGCGATGGCTTGCGGGGCAAGAGGGTGCCACGGTGTGAGCAGTTAGGACACAGGGATATTGGGAGGTGGCTAATCGAATGATTTCTGAGTGAGGTTGATCTAAAAAGTGCACTACATCCGGTTTGAATGTATCCAGTACCGTTTTAAATTCCTTTAAAACTCTTTTTAGGGCTTTGGGAGCGAGAATAGGGGGGGTAGAAAAAAGCCCCGGAATAAGGACCGCAGACTCATGTTTAGAAAGAGAGGGATGAGCTATTTCTCCTATTAAAACAAGTTTATGCCCCAGCTCTCTTAATCCTAATACTGAAAGCATTAGGACCTGTTCTAATCCAAAAGCAGAACCTAATGTGGGGCTTACCATGGCTATTCGCATGGCTTATTTTAGCATGAAAAAAAAAGAGGCTATGGTATAAGGCGAGCCATAGGCATTTAGCCACCCTGTAATAGAGAAATGATACAGCCTAAAGGTAGTAAAGAAGTATGTTTACTGGAATCGTGGATCATACTGGAATAATTAAAGAAATAACTCGCTCTTCTCGCGGTATTAGTTTGCTTATTGGGAGTCGTTTTCCCGAGCTTAACTTAGGTGAAAGTATTGCGATCGATGGCGTATGTTTGACGGTAACTCAAGTAAAATCTAATACCTTTTCTGTTGAGATCTCTCCGGAAACTGAAAAGCTCACTAGATGTCTCACTTACTCTGTGGGAACTGTAGTCAATTTAGAACGAGCCATGAAAGCCTCGGATCGCTTTGGTGGCCATTGGGTGACCGGTCATGTAGAGCAAATGGCTAAAGTGGAAAGGGTGGTTTCTCACGCTGAGTTTAAGGAGATCTGTTTTTCAGGAATCGATAATTCAAGAAGTTCTTTTTTGACTCCCAAAGGAAGTATTACGATTAATGGTGTGAGTTTGACTGTGAACTATTTAATTCCCAATGGATTTTCTGTGATGGTGATTCCTCATACCTTAGAACGGACAAATCTTTCTGAACTACACGAGGGAAGTGAAGTTAATATTGAGTGTGATTGGATGGCCAAAGTTGTAGTCGGTGAAGTGCGACAATTATTTCAAAGTTTACAAGAAGAGAGGTCTCTATGAGTGACTTTCAAAAGAGTTCAGGTCTCTCGAGTATTGAAGAGGCTATCCAGGATCTCAAAGACGGAAAAATGATTATTCTCGTCGATGATGAGGACCGTGAGAATGAGGGAGACCTAGTGATTGCGGCGGAGAAAGTAACTGCTGCACACATTAATTTTATGGCGAAGTCGGGACGTGGGCTTATTTGTCTTGCCATGAATGATGACCAATTAAATAGACTACACATTCCGATGATGGTGAAAGAAAATCAATCTCCTTTTGGAACCGCTTTTACCGTTTCGATTGAAGCTGCGAGTGGAGTGACTACTGGAATTTCAGCAGCAGATCGCGCTCGTACGATTCAGGTAGCAACCGATCCTAAAAGTGGTCCTCGTGATGTGGTAATGCCGGGTCATATTTTTCCATTGCGAGCTAAAGAGGGTGGCGTGCTTGTGAGGGCCGGTCAAACCGAGGGCAGTGTGGATTTAGCCAGACTCGCTGGACTACAGCCAGCAGGTGTGATTTGCGAAATCATGAATGACGACGGCAGCATGTCTCGTTTAAAAGAATTAATTCCTTTTGCTGAAGAGCATCGGTTAAAAATTGTGTCGGTAGCAGAACTCATTAAGTACCGCATGAAGACAGAATGCTTAGTGAAAGAAATTGCATCTTCAAAGCTTCCCATTGCGCCTCATGGTGATTTCACAATGAAGGTTTTTGAAAGTGTGCTCGATAAAGCACAACATGTAGCCTTAATCTGCGGAGATGTTAATTCAGAAAAACCTACGTTAGTAAGAGCTCACTCAGAGTGCTTGACTGGCGATGCTTTTGGTTCGATGCGCTGTGATTGTGGAGCTCAATTACAGGCCTCCTTAGCCCAAATTGGAAAAGAGGGTGGAATTCTTTTGTACATGAGACAAGAGGGACGGGGGATTGGGCTTGGAAATAAAATACGTGCTTATGAGTTACAAGATCAGGGTTTTGATACTGTTGAGGCGAATAAAAAGCTAGGGTTTAAAGAGGACCATCGAGATTATGGAATCGGGTCACAAATTTTAAGGTACTTAGGGGTTACAGAAATGAAACTCCTTACTAATAATCCAAGAAAAATATATGGCCTTGATGGATTTGGATTAAAGATTGTAGAGCGGGTGTCTATTGAGATGGTTCCCAATGAAAGTAATCTTAGCTATTTGACTACAAAAAGGGATAAGTTAGGACATCTTTTAACTTTTAGTTAAGTATGGAAATTATTAACTCACAAAATATTAGTGTTCATTGTCGATTAGCCTTTGTTGTAAGTCGGTTCAATGAAGAGATAACGCGTAAACTTTTGGAAGGTGGTTTAGCCCAGGCTGCAGAAAAAGGATTTTCTAATAGTGACATCACTGTGGTGTGGGCTCCAGGAGCTGTAGAAATTCCGTTGATTGCTCAGAGATTAGCGCAACGAGGTTCTTATGGTGCGATTATTTGTTTAGGAGCTGTGATTCAAGGAGAGACGACTCATTATGATTATGTTTGCGATATTGTCAGTCAAGGTTGCGCTCAGGTTTCATTAACTTTCGGGATACCGGTAATTTTTGGTATTCTAACCACAGAAAATGAAGAACAAGCACTTGACCGATGTGGCGGAAAACACGGCCACAAAGGGAAAGATGCTGTAGACGCTGCTATTGAAATGGTAGCAACACTCCGCCGCTTAATATAATTTTCAATCCCAATTAACGACTCCAAAAAAGCCCTCTTCCAAATTGCACTATTGTTGGTTTTGTATGTAGATGTCCAATTTTTGTTTGAATGGGTGGAACTATTAGAGGGGCATTATTGGGGATGGGTCGGGAGAATTAAGTTTGGTATTTCGAATTCTTAAATAGGATACTTCAAGTCTACATTCCGCATGTTTTAGGTTGTGGCGAGCCCTTTGCATCTCTTAAAAGTACATCATAGTTAGTGGGTATTCTTTCTGTCTTTAAGGAAAATGAAGTTGATGAATTTTTTAAATTGGAGTCTTTATTCAACCTTTAAATTTAGTGTGTTCATCGCACTATGCCTCTCTGTGAATCCTATTTTTTCTCATGAGGTCGATTCCTTTGAAATTATTCCTCAGTCTTCTCGCTCCCCTATCGAATCTCTTCTTGTGTTTTCTGATAAATTAAATCCGTTTTTACAACAGAAGTTATCTACAAGAGATTTGTTATCGACTAGTCCAGTATCTAGCATTGGAAAATTTACTAGCACTCCCTCTTATTTAAAGTTGCCCTCCGATGAAGAGAGAAAAAATAGTTCTTTCCCGGGCCTAGAAATCAAAGCTAATGCGGGATTTGGGAACCTTCCTCTCCCGATCGCTGAAGTCGCAGGTATTAAAAAATTTAATAACTCCCTTCAATCCCAAATAAAAGAGACCTTAGGCGGAAGCCCCTATGGCGCCTACGCTGGAAAAACCTCTTTTGGAAACACAGAACCCGACTCCTCTTTTCAAGATTTTATAGATAACGACGGAAATCCTTCCTATCCCTCAAACCTTCCAGATAATGATTGGACAATAGATGACTCGAAGATTGAAAGAACTCAAGAGCAGATCATTAAAGAAGAAACTGAATCTAAAATTGTAAAAGAGCAGATGGATAAATTAACCTTAAAGTTATCTCCCTTTGCCAACATCGATTACAGAACCTATGAACAGGCGAAGCTACTTTTTAAAGATAATCATAAAATTATTAATCGAATGCCTGGATTTGAAGAGGGTTTTGTTAAGAATGCTAAGGAACTATTTGTGGCCCATTCTTGGAGAGATCAAGATAAGAAAGGTAAAAAACCGTTCGAAAAATTTATTGAACAACAGGAGCCGAAGTTAGCTTTTCCATATCCTAAAGGGCAAGAGCCCACACCAACGATACATCAGGGAAAGAGATCACATTAGGATAACGAACCAATACCGATTGATTTCCAGTTGTCGTTGCCGGTCTTTCAAAAATTTCTTTATCTAACCAAAAACGCCATGGAATCGCTAATCGAATTTGGCTTGTCTTATTTCCATACTCTGCCCACGGGCCCAGTGAAAAAAGCATGTGTTCGTAATGTTGGCCCACATGTAAAATATCCTCTGGAATCGTCCTTGTTCGGTAGGTCCAATGAATCATTCCCCCTAATTGAAAGGAGGCTTGACTCGCAATAACCACCTTTTGACCTATCTCAACCGAAGAGTTGTAAACAATTCCCTCTTTAATCGTCTCTGAAGCTCTAGTTCTAGATGAGCCTGTGGGCTGTCTAAGTGGAAATAAACAGTGAAAATTCAAACGCAAAATCCATGGAACATCGAGCGTATCAAAAATGGCAGTATTATATCCAACACGAAGAAGTCTAAATGCTGACGGATCAAATTGAATGACCTCAGCACTAAGCCTACCAAAGTGATTTTCGTTAGTTAAAAAACCTCTGCCAATTTGTGCGGCAAAACTTTTTCTAAGCCCTAGGCTTTCACGTCTTAAGGACTTTCCCTCTTCAGTCCATTCCGGAAAAAATCTTTCCGAGTATTTCACTCCGAAATCTACGATCTTAGAATCGTAAAGGACATCGCCTAATATCGAAAAAGCATCGGAATAATTTACCCCCTGAGCCATCGCTTGAAAGCCTGCCTTGTCTTCGATTGTAGGAAGCGGGGGCAGAACTATTTGTTCAATAATCCAACTGATACGATCGGTATTAGCAAAACTAGGCGAGGCTAAGAGCACTACCCCAACGAGCCATAGGCCAATTTTGTGCAATAGTGGGGTCTGCTTTCCAGCGGCGTAATTTTTCATGTAGCGTAGATTTTGCAATCCCTAAATCCTTTGCTGTTTCTTTACGATTGCCGTGATATTTTTTTAACCTATCAACAATGATCTCCTTCTCAATAGCCTCGAGTGGCCCATGAAGTAAAGAGGCTCGTTCTGGAGAGGTGCCGACCCCAAGTGTTTCTTTTTGTTCCTCTTTAAGAAGTTGCTTCAGAAGGGGTTCTGAGATTTTCATTTTTCCAATAACCACAGCTCGGATTAAAATATTTCTTAATTGGCGAATATTACCCGGATAATCAAAGCAGGACAGAACCGCTAGGTCCTCTGCTGAAAATTTCGCTCCCAATCTCTCTAAAATAGCGGTGGCAATTAAAGGGATATCTTCTTTACGCTCTTTTAAAGAGGGGACTGGAATTCTTAAAACTGAGAGTCTTTCCAGCAGGTCTTGACGAAAGTGGCCGGCAGCTGTGGCGGCGTAGAGGTCTACATTAGTCGCTGCAATAACTCGAACGTTGATAGATTCTACTTTCTGAGAACCTACAGATCTCACCTCACCAAGATCGATTAGGCGTAAAAGTTTTGCTTGAAGATTGATCTCTAATTCTCCTAATTCATCAAGGAAAAGAGTGCCTCCATTAGCCATTCGAGCCAGACCTCTGGAATTTGATACCGCGCCTGAAAAGGCCCCCTTTTCGTACCCAAAAAGTTCGCTTTCAAAAAGGCCTGCCGGAATAGCACTACAATTCACTGGAATTAAGGGCATCGATTTTCTATTGGAAAGCTCATGAAGTCTTTTTGCTATCAGCTCCTTTCCGACCCCAGTTTCACCAAGAATTAAAACGGGCCAGGGATGAGGAGCATAGAGATTTACCTTTTCTATGGTTTTCTTAAAGCTTTCTGAGGTTCCATAAATAAATTCTGACATCAAGAGCTCTCCTTTTAAGACATTTAATCTGTATTTGAGAGTCTCCTTATGCAAGGTGGGCCAAGACAAATAAAAAGGGCGGTAGCCTTGAGGCCTACCACCCTTTTCCAAGATTTAAGAGAGTTTTTCCTGTTTTTGAGAAAATTAAATAGGAGTGATTAAGCTGTTTGAACCGCTGGAGCGGGACGCTTCATCATGGTCGGCTTTAAAATTAAGCCCGAACGTAAACATCGAGTGCAGGTATAAACTCTTTGGGTCACTCCATCGATAACTGCGCGAACTTTTTGAATATTAGGAAAATGGCGCTTTTTAGTTTTGATGTTGGAATGACTGACCTTATTGCCTGTTACTGGGATCTTTTTGCAAATCACGCATTTTCTTGCCACGGTTTTCTACTCCTGTATGGCTCTTATTGAGCACAAAATTAGTGTCAGTCATATTGAAAAACTCGGCTGATTTCAAGGGGATTGTTGAAAAAAAACGTAAATCACTTAAGATGAGCCACAGATGACCCTCCTTAAAAAAATAATTTTGGCACTACTCACCGGCCTGTTTCTTTTTGTAGGGGGTAGATTTTTTCTGTATTGGAGAGACTACCGCTACTTTTCAGATCTAGCCGTTGTAGAGCAGGCCCAGTCTAAAGAGAGGGCAGGGTCCCACCGAGCGCTCATAATAGACACTTTAAATTCTGATACGGGATTGGTGGTTCTGACCGGGGATCGCAAAAGAATAAAGGTAGCCTTAGAACTTCTTATTCAAAAGGAGGGTCAGTTTCTGATTATCTCAGGAATTGGAAAGGGGGCTACGCTAACCGATTTGATTAATGCACAAACAGAATCACCCATGGATTTAAAAATAATTTGGGAAAAAATTATTTTAGAATCGCAATCGACTTCAACTATTGAAAACGCAATTGAATGTGCAAAAATTTTAAGATCAAAAAAGGTGACACGTGTCATTTTAGTGACCTCCGATTATCACATGTCGCGATCGCTTGCGTTATTCAAAAAGTTTTCTCCCGAAATAAAATATTTAATTCATCCCACACCAAGTGATTTTACCGACGCGCTTCATGGAAATATGGACCACGCAGTAGAGGGGTTTTATAAATTTATCATTGAATTTTTAAAGGATAGTCTCTTCACCTTTTATTTACTGAGTGTATAAAATTAAATTTTTCTAAAAACAACAAACAAAAAAACATTTTACTCTTTGCTTTAAAGGGGTTATCGTTTTCAGTGAATGGTAATTTTTCTATCGCGAAGTTATTTTTTTTTCGACGCGGCAAGTAGTTATAAAAGTTTGCCAAGTTAAATTCGTGATGTATATTACTATGTGTTACCATACATTAACTTTTAACAACGAAACATTGAGTTGTAGTAGTTAGTTAAAAAAATCTTTACAAAAAAAGTAGTAAAACACAGGGGGATGAATGAATAAGCATTTAAAATTAGCAGCATTAGGGTCTCTGGGACTAGTGTTTGTTGTATCGGCACAAGGCGCAGAAGATAAAAAAGGTCTCATGATTGGTGGTTC
>SHZA01000016.1 GCA_009692515.1 Bdellovibrionales bacterium | reverse complement strand
ACCTTAGTTCAAGCGAACACTAGTCATTTTAGAAATACCAGCTCTCTCCATCGTGACACCATAAAGAGCCTCTGCAACTTCCATGGTCTTCTTATTATGCGTGATCATAATGAACTGAGTCTTCTCCGACATTTTCTTAATAACCGTGTTAAACCTAGCGACATTCGCATCATCAAGTGGAGCGTCTACCTCATCTAACAAACAAAATGGACTTGGTTTTCTAGCAAAAATGGCAAGAATCAAACTCACTGCAGTCAAAGCCTTTTCTCCTCCAGATAGCAGATTAATGCTTTTCAGACTTTTTCCTGGTGGTTGAACCAGAATGTCCACGCCTGCATCTTGTCCTGGAATCTCTGTTTGAACAAGGGATAGCTCAGCTTTTCCTCCATTAAATAAAATGGG
This sequence comes from Bdellovibrionales bacterium, assembly GCA_009692515.1. Lineage (GTDB taxonomy): Bacteria > Bdellovibrionota > FAC87 > UBA2466 > UBA2466 > UBA2466. The sequence continues at coordinate 44,936 of SHZA01000016.1, read as the reverse complement.
GAAAATTTCTTTGAACTTCACATTAACGGCGTCAAAAGTCTCTGCAAAACGACTGTGCGTAGTCTCATCAATCTTTTGAATCGCTTCTTGTAGAATTGAAATAGAACTTTCTAAATCTGTCTTTTGTGCTATTAAGAAATCATATCTTTTTTGAATCTCATCAAATTCTTGAATAGCAGTGAGATTAACCTCTCCGTATCTAGATATCTTCTCACGAATATTCTTTAAGTACTCTTCGAGTAGAGCCTTCTTTTCGTTAACTAAAAGAAGCGCCCAATTAAGATTAAGTTGTTCTTGAAATAATGGAAGCTTTTCAATTTCAATCTGTACAGAGTCATCAAAAGGTAAGGGCTCTCTTTGATAGCGTTCAATTGAAATGCCACACAAATGTTCAAAAGCAGATTGCTCCTGGCCTACTTTTAATTCCAACTCTTGAATCTCTTTAAGTACAACCTCTCTAAACTTCTGAAGCTCCGATTTCTTATCTCTAAGGTCCTGAAGTTTAGTACATGTCTCATTGAAAGCAGCCTTAGTGTCTGCCAAATTCACCCACACCTCATTTTTTGAAGTTTCAGTAATTATTAACTGTTCTTTCACCTCAAGAACATTTTGGTCCATATTCGCGAGTTCAATCTCGGAGGAGCGATAATTATCTTCTAGTTGAATGAGTCGTCGAGAATCATTTTCAATATCAGACTGAATGGTCTGCAACTGAAACTCTAAGCTGTTAACCCTCTCCGATAAGCGAGAGTGTTCTACCTTCTTATCATTAATCTCCTGAATCCCAGACTCGATAGACAAATTGGCTTTTTGTAATTGGGCCTCTACAGCCTCTAATTCAATAACCGTTCGTTGGACCTCTTCATTTAATATTTCAATTTCAGTTTGAGCTTCACCCTTTAATCTTACTACGTCCTGAATTTGTGCTTCACTGCGGTTAATTTCCTGAGATAAAAATCCCTGTTCTCTTTCCGACCGACTCAGTTCAATTTGAACCTTTTCTTTTTCTTTTCGGTGTTCCACACTTTCAATGTGAATTGAAGATAGTTTATCTTTCAACTCAGAGTGCATTTTTTCTTGCGCTTGCAAGTGCCGCAATAATCCTTCTCGCTCCTGCTCTAATTGCCCTACTTGTTGATCTAAACCCACAGCAACACTCACCAACTCATCAATTTCTCGGCGACGAGCAAAGACCCCAGTTCGAGTAGGCATGTGACCACTCGAGATAGAGCCATCATCATGACTGATCGTTTTATTTTGCTCGTTGAGAAGAGTTATGTTTTTATGCTGTGTTCTCAATGAAAATAGTTTTTCGGTTTCAGAAACAATAATACAATCGCCTAAACTCCATTTAGCTACGGCTTCATACCCAGGCCGGACTTCAATTTTAGTTAAAAGCGCAACCCCTTCTGCAGGTATAGATTTAGCTGTGAAATGAGTTTCAAGATCGGTAAGTGCTAAAATCCTAACTCTCTCCAACTCTTTTTCCGTAATAAGATTTGCTAAATGTTTCGCCTCTTCAGCAGTGGACACTAATAGTGTATTCATGTCGGCGCCAAGTAATGTTTCAAGATGGTCTTCAATATCTTTTGATGGCTTCAATACCTCTGCTAAAGGAATAGCTTGAATCCCAGTACCCTCTAAACGTAGTAATATTTCGCGAGCGGTAGGCGAATAGCCTTCTAGATTTTGTTGAAGTTCTTTTAGGGAATCTAATCGTGATTTTTGAGCGTGATAACTCTCTCTAGCAGTATATAATAATTCCTCTAGTTGGGAGAGACGCCCTGAGGTGGTTTCACAATCAACAGAAAGTGTAGAAACCTCTCCTGCGGCCTGCGACGCTCTTTCCGAGCAGTCAGAAATTTTAATCTCTACCTGCTGAAGTAATTGCCCATGAGATTCCATCCCCGAAATAACATCACCTAATTTCTGCTCAAACTCAGCTTTACGCTCGATAAAATCATTTTCTTTCGCTTCGAAATTTTGAACCTGATTTTCCAAGGTGACTAATCGATGGGTACTTTGAGTTTTTCTGTGCTGTTCGACATCTTGCTTGTGCCGTGCTCGTTGTTTTTCTTCTTGAGAAAGTCTCATTTCCTGTTCTCGACTATGAATGAGCTCCCCAATCTGGGTCATTTGTTCGGAAATAGAATCTCGCTGATTCGTTTCCTTCTGCTCCTGCGTAGTTAAAGTAGAAATTTCGTCGCGGAGCCGAGCTTGCTCAGCGCTATTCTCTTCAAAGGTTTGAACTAAAAAGCTTTTTCTCTCTTCGAGAAGATGAATTTTGCTCTCAATTTTCTGAGCAGAAAGAGAAAGGTTTCGTTCCTGTTCACTCAAATTTTGATAAGCCTTTTCCTGATCGATTCTTAAGATTTCTGATGTGGTTAATTCAGTATCTACCTCAGCAAAAACGGCATCCGATTCAGAACGCTGATTAATCAAGGTCTCTTTTTTCTCCGTTATAGAGTCGATAGCCTGCTTATGAGTAAAAAGATTTCTCCCTAAAAGATAAAGATCAACCGTTTCTAACTCCGATTTGAATTCTTTATATTTTCTGGCACGAGTCGCTTGAACTTTCAAACTTCGAATCTGTTTTTCTAATTCAAGAATAATATCTTGCAGCCGAAGCATGTTAGCTCCAGTAGCTTCCAGCTTTCTCTCGGCCTCTTTGCGCTTAGCTTTATACTTCGTGATTCCAGCAACCTCTTCGAATAAATGGCGTCGGTCTTCGGACTTCACATTGATCATGCGATCAATTTGGCCCTGTTCAATAATTGAGTAGGCTCTTTTACCCACTCCAGTATCCATAAAAAGTTCGTGGATATCTTTAAGACGGCACATGCATTTATTGATGAGATATTCGGAAGTTCCATCTCGATACACTCGTCGAGTCACCGCAATTTCATCACCTTTATCAAACGCTGAAAACTGAGGTGAGAGACTGACACCCTGACGATCTAAAACTAAACTTACCTCAGCCATAGAGGTCGGTGCTTTAGTATCTGAGCCATTAAAAATAACATCGGTCATGGAGTCCCCACGCAGATGCTTTGCACTCTGCTCTCCCATTACCCATTGAATAGCGTCTACGATATTGCTCTTACCGCATCCGTTAGGGCCAACGACACCTGTAATTCCAGGATCGAAGGTTAAAACAGTTCTATCCAAAAATGATTTAAAGCCTTGAAGCTCGAGTCTTTTTAATCTCATCTATCTCAATTCACTTTTTTGTTTTTTAATGCAGCCTGTGCTGCTGCTAACCGAGCCACTGGAACTCGGAATGGCGAACAACTGACATAATTAAACTGTAACCTGTGGCAAAATTCAATCGTAGAAGTGTCCCCACCATGTTCTCCACAAATCCCAATTTTGAGATTAATGTTGGCAGCACGACCTCTTTCACACCCAATTTTAATCAGTTCGCCGACTCCCTCTTGATCTAAGGAAACAAAAGGGTCGACAGTAAAAATGCCTCTTTCAATATATCTAGGAAGAAAAGATCCAGAATCATCACGAGATAGCCCTAAGGTCATTTGAGTTAAATCATTAGTTCCAAAGGAGAAAAAGTCGGCCTCTGTACCAAGTTGACTAGCAATTAGGGCCGCTCTCGGAATTTCAATCATGGTCCCTATGCGATACGTCAATTTGACCGTGTATTTTTTCAGAACCTCTTCGCACACCTCTTTAATCTCAGCTTTTAGAATCCTAAACTCCTCTATCGTACTAATAAAAGGAATCATGATCTCAGGTTCGATCTTAAATTCTTCTCGATTCACTAATTCAGAAGCGGCCTCCATGATAGCTCTCACCTGCATCGCGTAGATTTCAGGATAACTAATTCCGACACGGCAACCTCGATGGCCTAACATCGGATTAAATTCATGAAGCCATTTAACTTTTGAAGATAAAGACTCCTTCGAGGTATTTAAAAGTCTAGCGACACTAGAAATTTCGTCGTCTGTCTTTGGTAAAAATTCATGAAGAGGGGGATCTAAAAGGCGAACGGTGACAGGATAGCCCTTCATCTCTCTAAAGATCGCGGCAAAATCATCTTTCTGCATTGGATAGATCTTAAGAAGAGCCACCTCTCGCTGAGAACGGCTATCTGCCAGAATCATTTCTCTTACGGTATTTAAGCGAGTCTCTTCAAAAAACATATGTTCTGTACGACACAGACCCACTCCCTCGGCCCCAAAACTACGAGCCACCTTCACATCATTGGGCGTTTCAGCATTGGTCCTAATTCCCAAAACTCTTTTTTCATCAACCCATTTCATGAGTTGTGTAAAATATTTGTCGAGCTGACTATTTACGGTAGGCACATGGCCTAAAATAACCTCTCCAGTAGCGCCATCGATCGTAATCACATCTCCACGTTTTACTGTGTACTGGGCTACTTTGAAAATTTGGTTCTTATAATCGATACTAATAGAACTACAGCCAGCCACACAGGGTTTACCCATACCACGAGCTACCACTGCCGCATGAGAGGTCATGCCCCCAAGGGCGGTTAAAATTCCCTGACTGGCATCCATACCAACGATGTCTTCAGGTGAAGTTTCATGACGAACTAAAACCGTTTTTCTACCCGCCTTTTTTAAAGATTCAGATTCTTCCGAGGAAAATACGACCTCTCCAGACGCAGCTCCGGGAGATGCGGGAAGTCCCTTAGCCATTACAATTTTGGGTGCCTTAGGATCAAGTCGAGGATGAAGCAACTGCTCTAATTGCTCAGTAGCCACTCTTGTCACAGCAGTATCGGAGGAGATAAGCCCCTCATTTACCATTTCCACTGCGATTCTAACCGCAGCTGAAGCTGTTCTTTTTCCAGTTCGAGTCTGAAGAAGAAAAAGCTTTCCTTTTTGAATTGTAAATTCAATATCCTGCATATCGGTGAAGTGTGTTTCTAATTTCTTATACACAGCTACCAATTCACCATAAGTTTTGGGAAATAGATCCTGCAATGTGGGAAGTGAAGAACCATGTGAAGATTCTTTATTAATAGGACAAGGAGTTCTAATTCCCGCTACAACATCTTCCCCTTGAGCATTTTGTAAATATTCTCCAAAAAATTTATTCTCACCTGTTGAGGGATCTCTAGTAAAACCCACTCCAGTCGCGCAATCATCTCCCATGTTTCCAAAAACCATGGCCTGAACACTGACAGCAGTACCCCAATCTTCAGGAATTTTATGAATTCGACGATAACTCACAGCCCTAGAGCTCATCCAAGATTTAAAAACTGCACTAATCGCGCCCCAAAGTTGTTCCTGTACACTTTCAGGAAATACATTTCCTGTTTCTTTCAAAACAACATCTTTAAAGGAAATAACTAAACTTTTTAAATCGGCCGCAGAAAGTTGATTATCAGTGTGTGCTCCTATTTTTCTTTTCGCCTGTTCTAAAAGAGTCTCAAAAGAATGTGAAGATACACCGAGTACCACATGGGAGTACATTTGAATAAATCGACGATAAGCATCGTAAGCAAACTTTTCATCTTTTGATTGGGAAATCAGTCCCTGAACAGTGGCATCATTTAATCCTAGATTTAAAATAGTATCCATCATGCCAGGCATACTGGCCCGAGCTCCAGATCTCACAGAAACTAAAAGCGGATTTTGCGAGTTTCCAAATTGGCAATCTAGGATTGTTTCTAATTTCGATATCGAATCTAGAACCTCTTTTTCAAGACCTGGAGGAAACAGGGAACTCTTTTTATAAAAATGGGTGCAAACCTCTGTGGTAATAGTAAATCCAGGTGGAACAGGAAGGCCCAAAAGAGTCATCTCGGCTAAGTTTGCCCCTTTGCCTCCGAGCAAAATCTTATTGTCTTTAGACCCGTCTGCCTTTCCTTTTCCAAAAAAGTAAACCTGCATCAGACCCCCGAAGCCAATGTCTTAGAAAGATGGCTAACTAACTCATCAAGTGAAACTCTCACCTGTGCCATCGAATCTCTCTCTCTAACAGTCACAGAGTTAGACTTTAAACTCTCGCCGTCTACCGTAATGCAATAAGGCGTTCCGATCTCATCTTGCCGGCGATATCTTCTTCCAACGGCTCCCTTGTCATCAAAGTAACAATTCCATCTCTTTTTTAAATCTAAAAATATTTTTTCAGCCATCTCCGGCATTCCCTCTTTATTGACTAAGGGAAATACGGCCACTTTAACGGGAGCCACCTCTGGATGAAAACGAAGTACCGTACGCTCACCCTCTTCCGCATAGGCGTCAACTAAGAAAGCTAACGTAGCCCGATCCGCTCCAGCTGAAGGCTCAATGACATGAGGATAATATCTCGTGTTGTTACCCGCATCGAAGTAACTTAAATCCTTCTTACTAAATTCGGCATGTTGTTTCAGATCGTAATCGGTGCGATTGGCAATCCCTTCAAGTTCCGCTCTACCGAATGGAAAATCATATTCAATATCGGCACACCCAGCTGCATAATGAGCTAACTCATTATCTTCATGCGCTCTCAAATGAAGTTTCTCTTTTTTAATTCCGTAATTTAAATACCATTCATATCGAGCGGTTTTCCAATACTCAAACCACTTCGTCGCTTCCTCTTTTTCTGGACGACAGAAAAATTCCATCTCCATTTGTTCAAATTCTCTTGAACGAAAAGTAAAGTTTCTGGGATTAATTTCATTTCGGAATGCCTTACCAATTTGTGCAATGCCAAAGGGAACTTTCACTCGGCTGGTATTAACCACATTATCAAAGTTAGCAAAAATACCCTGACAAGTTTCAGGTCTTAAAAAAACCTCGGAGGTATTATCCTCCATGGCTCCCACAAAAGTTTTAAACATCAAATTAAAATGCCTAACCTCTGTGAACTTATCTTTGGTACCACAGGTAGGACACTGATTATTTGCAATATGATCGGCGCGAAATCTGCCTCGGCACTGAAGACAATCCACCATAGGATCGGTAAAAGATTTAATGTGGCCAGAAGCCTCCCACACTTTAGGGTTCATCAAAATGGAGCAATCAACTCCTACGATATCGGTTCGGCGAGTGACCATATCTCTCCACCAAAGATTTTTGATATTTCTCTTTAACTCCACTCCCATGGGACCGTAATCCCAACAACCATTAAGCCCGCCATAAATTTCACTCGATTGAAAGATAAAGGCTCGTCTTCGACAAAGAGAGACTATCTGCTGCATCGTTTGATCCGTATTTTTAGCCATAAAATCGGTCCCCTGATAAAAAAACCCCCACATGAAAATGCAGGTTAATCTAACCTCAAAGAATCGGCTTCGTCTAGTTTTCTAATTAAGATAAGCGTCGATTTTATCTATTTAAATTGTGACAAGATCTCTAAAACTAAGGGGCCAAAAAGAAATAGGAAAGTAGGCGGCAAAAAGAAAATCATGAGGGTCACATTCACCTTCATAGGAAGAGATCGGCAATGTGCATCGAGATCACGTTCCTGTTCCCTTCGTAAGGTTGTAGCAATCGCTTCAATCGCCTGGGACAATGGGGCCCCAGATTCATAGAGCTCAGAAACCACCCCAAACCATATTTGATATGACGCAATCCAACATGACCTATTGAGTCTTTTTAAAACTTCACCCACATTCTCTTCGAGTCCAGCCTCTTCAGTTTTCGAAGCGAGATCCACTCTAAGCCTCTCACAAATGGTTTCCTCTAATGATGCTATCGTCTCGGGCCAACTATAAGACAAAGCAAAACCAGCTTTAACATGAAGCGATAGGGCTTCAAAAAAATGGATGAGCCCTTGGCGATAACGCCGTTCCGCCCATCTTCTTGATAGGGGATTTTTTAATAATTTTAAGAAAATTTTGTGATTTGCCATAGCACCCATATTCCCACCCCTTCAATCATTAAAGCCATAGCTCCAATCATTTGTGTTCCACCTTTTTTAGTTAACGACTGAAAAAGTTCTCTATTAAAAAGAAAAAGAACGCCTCCTAGAAACCAGGGCATTACAAAAGCCAAAATAGCCTGCACAGCCATCTGATGCCGAAGCTCTTCGGTTTTTATTTTGTAATGTTGTTCCATTTCTAAAGTAGGAATCATTTTCTCTAACAACGGAGCTATCTCAAGGCCCTGGGTATAAGCCATCTCTATCGTTGATAGATAATTTTCTAATGTAGGAAGACCCATCTTATTTCTGAATTGCGATAAAATTAAAATGAGCCCTCTGCCCTCTTCATAATTTTGCAGATGTTTTTTAAGCTTTTTACCAAAAGGGGTAGATTGCGATTGAGCGAGATCAAATAAGGCGGAGGACAAGCCCCGTCCCGATTGAATTAATCCTAAAAGCGCATTAAAAAAGGAAAGTGAACTTATTTCCAATGAACGTCGCCATCGATGCTCTTGATACTTCACAAAGTATCTAAAAAGAAGAGGCACTAAGAAGATAGAAAGGATTCCAAAACTCAGTTTTCCAGTCCAGATCCAGGACACGCAAAAACCTATTAGTAACGTAAGTAACCAAAGTGCGTTAAACCACAATCTAAGTACAAATGGCCCACCTAGCCAACCTTGAGCCGCCTGAAATTCTCGCCACGCAATATAATGGGAGAAACTTCCCACTGCCTTTAAAGCACAAAAAGAGAGAATGAGTACCACTAAAAACACAAAACAAGGGTAAAATAGAACTGTCATTACACCCATTTTCTGCAATATAGATACCTCTTGAAGGAGCACCTATGACCTCAACAACTGTCGATGGCAAAACTATTTCTGAAATCTACCTTAAGAGAATTCAACTCACCCCAAAAAACACCGCATATTCGGCCAAAATAGACGGAACCTATAAATCGGTGACGTGGGAAACGGTTCACGCTCAAATTTTAGGTATTTACCACTCCTATAGGAAACTTGGAATTCAAGCCGGAGACCGAGTGGCAATTTTAAGTAACACACGCCCTGAATGGTTGGTGGCCGACTTAGCCAATCTATGCACTGGGGTGATTACTATTCCGATTTATCAATCTAATACCGCAGAGGATGTGGCCTACTTAATTGATCATAGTGAAGCGAAATTAGTTTTCGCCGAAGATGAAGCGATGATTAAAAAATTGGAAACTGCATTTTCTCTTATTAAACGTAGTATTCCTGTCGTAAGTTTTAGTGACCCCGTTAGTACGATTAATGGATCTGCTCCCATCCTATTTTCAGAATTTGCAGTTCCCAGTAAAAACAAAACCATAGATGGTGAATTCAGAAAAAATGCAGAAAGCATCCTTCCGGATAATATTGCGTCGATTGTTTATACTTCCGGAACTACAGGTCAACCCAAAGGAGTGGTACTATCTCACTATAATTTCCTGGGTGAACTAAGAGCGATTATTCAAAATTTTTCATTCTCTGCTGACGATACCACCTTAGCTTTTTTGCCCTTTGCCCACATTTTGGGAAGAGTTGAAAGTCTAATACCCTTAATGGCCGGAACGAATTTAGCTTTTGCAGAAAACATTAATACTCTGCCGCAAAATCTCATAGAAATAAAACCTACAGTGCTGGTAAGTGTGCCCAGAATATACGAAAAAATATTTGCGAAAATACAATCTGAGGTAGCATCGAAACCTAAATTTAATCAATTGATATTTAATTGGGCTGTTGAAATAGGTCGCAAGGTGGCGCGACTCAAATCTGAACTACAGTCCATTCCTATACCCTTGGCCTTAAAATACAAAATTGCAGATCAGTTAGTGTTTTCAAAAATTCGAGAAAAATTTGGCGGAAATATTAGAATTACCGTATCGGGAGGAGCCCCTCTTTCTGCCACTCTGTGTGAGTTCTATCACGCGGCAGGAATTAAAATTATTGAAGGCTATGGGCTTACGGAAACTACCGCAGCGATTGCAGTTAATCGACCCGATGATTTTAGTTTTGGAACGGTTGGCAAATCGATGGGAAATATTGAGTTTAGGTTTGCTCCGGATGGGGAAATACAAACTCGAGGCGACATGGTGTTTCGTGAATACTATAAAAACCAAGCTGCCACCGCTGAGGTCTTCACAGATGATGGCTGGTTTTGCACTGGGGATATCGGTGAAATGACACAAAGAGGATTTTTGAAAATTACCGATAGAAAAAAAGAGCTCATCAAAACATCGGGTGGTAAATATATTGCGCCTCAGAAACTAGAAAACCTCCTCAAAGGAAGTCGTTTTATTAGCCAAGCGATGGTACATGGAGACCGAGAAAAATACGTCGTCGCACTCCTCACTTTGAATGAAGCCGAAATTAAAAAATGGGGAACGACTGAATCCATTGCCTATGATAGTTTTGAATCGCTCACAAAAAATCCACAGTTACAAACTCTCCTGGAAAAGGAAATTGAAACCGTGAATACGCAATTAGCTAATTATGAAACCATCAAAAAATTCAGAATTCTTCCAAGAGACTTTACTATTGAAGCGGGCGAATTAACCCCCTCTATGAAACTAAAAAGAAAGGTCTGTACGGAAAGATATAAGGACTACATACAGTCACTTTATTAAAAATAATACCGGCCGCTAATAGACGACATAAAAAAAGGGCAACTGCGTTTTGCAGTGCCCTTTTTTAAAATAAATATAACCTTAAAAAGTAGAAACTATTTTCTTGAAATAATTTCCACGTTCTTCATAGTTTTTAAACATGTCTTGGCTGGCACAACCAGGAGACAAAAGAACGACGTCACCCGATCTTGATTTTTGATAAGCTACATAAACAGCCTCTTCAAAAGTTCCCACTAAGAAAGTTTCGCTAAAATCGCCTACAGCACGATTCAGCTTTTCCTTAGCTTCGCCCACAAGAATTAAGCTTTTTACATGTTTTTTAATATAAGGAATTAAGGTTTCGTAGGCTTCACCTTTATCACGTCCCCCTGCAATTAAGATTAAGGGTTCTTTGAAACTTTCTAACGATCGCATCAAAGAATGAACATTGGTTCCCTTGGAATCATTAAAGAAAGAGACCTGATTCTTTCTTGCCACAAATTCCATTCGATGCGGAAGTGATTTAAAGCTCAATAACACCTTCTGAATAGCTTCATTAGAAATGCCAACGACCTTTGCAGCTAACATAGCCGCCATCATGTTTTCACGGTTGTGCAATCCACGTAACAAAGCCCCTTGAAGCGGAAACATGTGCTCTTTCCATCGTTCCACTTTTAAAGAAAGTTTGCCCGTTTCTAGATTAGCCCCTTGAAACTTCTCAGCATAATGAGCAGGAATCTTTGCAAAAACATCGGTGGTAAAATGTAATTGCTTAGCCACAGTTCCAGATAACTGAGCCATCAACTTAGAATCTCTTAAGTTTGTAATGACAAAGTCTTCTTCGGTTAAATTGTTTTTTAAACGTAATTTAGCTTTTACATAGTCATCAAAGTTGGAATACCTATCCAAATGATCAGGAGCTAAATTTAAGAACACCGCCACATATGGCTTAAGATCAAAACAGGTCTCTAATTGAAAACTGCTGACTTCAACTACCACAAAATCACATTTTTCTCGGCGCGCAGAATAGTCACAAAGAGGAACTCCTACGTTGCCACCTAGAAAAGCTGTTTTTCCACCCGCTTGAATCATTTCGGTGAGCAAGTGAGCGGTCGTCGTTTTTCCATTGGTGCCAGTTATCGCAATAATGGGTTCGGAGATAAATTGTGCCGCTAATTCGATTTCACTAATAACTGGAATATTACTTTTTCTAGCCTGTTCTAAAGGCTTGATGTCTAAACGAACTCCAGGGCTAACGATGATCACATCTTGCTCTGTGAATGTTTTTAAAACATGCTTACCTAGCTCGGCAGTGTAATCTAAACCTTCTAAAGCATCTAAAGCATCCTTTAGATCACTTTTATTAAGTTCGTCGGTCACAGTGACTTTAAGCCCTTTTTTGACAAGTAACTTTGTTGCTGAAACACCACTTTTTCCAAGGCCTACTACTAAAGCCCGCATTCCCTTTTTTAACTTCTCCATTTATTTCCTCTCTCTATCTTAACTTTAATGTTGCTAACCCTAGCATCGCTAGAACTAACGAAATAATCCAGAATCTCACTGTAATTTGAGGTTCTGCCCATCCTGACAACTCAAAATGGTGATGAATGGGAGCCATTCTAAACACTCTTTTACGAGTAGTTTTGAACGATATTCTTTGGGTAATCACAGAGATTGCCTCCACCACAAAGATTCCACCCACTATCGCCAATACAAATTCGTTTTTAGTAATCACTGAAATAGTTCCTAGGGCAGCCCCTAAAGCTAAAGAGCCCACATCCCCCATAAACACTTGGGCCGGATAGGTATTAAACCAAAGAAAACCCATTCCACTACAAACAATAGCGGCACAGAGAATAGAAATTTCACCCGCCTCTTTTACAAATGGAATATAAAGATATTCCGCTAACTTCACATGACCTGCTAAATAGGACAAAATTCCGAAGGTAAGTGCTGTAGTAATAATAGGACCAATCGCTAATCCATCTAGGCCGTCGGTTAAATTTACCGCATTAGAAGAGCCGATAATTACCAACCAAGCAAAGGCAAAATAAATCCAGGAGATCTGGGGAGTGACCGTTCTAAAAAAGGGAACATTAAGATTGGTATCTACTTTAAGAACTACAAAAAGAATATAAATAGTAACGATGGTAAATAAAGTTTGAAGAAAAATCTTTACCCGTTCCGATAATCCCTTAGAATTTTTTTCTGTAATTTTTTTATAATCATCTAACCAACCGATAAATCCAAAAGACAGCATCACGCCCAAAACCAGCCAAATATATTTGTTTGTGAGATCTGCCCACAACAAAGTAGAAACTGTGACACTCAATAAAATAAGAATTCCACCCATGGTCGGGGTTCCAGTTTTTTTCAAATGAGATTGAGGGCCATCTGTGCGAATGGTCTGCTGATATTGCTTTCGAGTGAGAATCTTTATAAAATGCGGACCTAAAACCAAGCTTAAAATGAACGCAGTTAAGCCGGCACCTAGAGCTCTAAAAGTAATGTATTTAAATACATGAAGTGCATGGAAAGACCCATGCATTGGATATAACAATTGATATAACAAACTCTTCTCCCGGGCTTGGTTTATAAAAATACGCCTAAACGAGCAAGCTAAAACTGATAAATTCATGAATATATTGCATTATTTCCTTGAAAATACCAGGCCATTTTAGCGATGCTGTGCGTAAATCTGTAAATTCAGTACGATGGAGAAGGGCGGCTATTTCAATGAATTGAGAAGAAGGTCTAGTTTGATACCCCTAGACCCTTTGATAAATACGATATCTTCAGGGGCTAATAATGAAATTAGCCTCTCCTTTGCCACCTCGACAGTGGAGGCATGAATGATTGAAATCTCCGGACATTGAGTCCTTAACTTTTCTGAAATTATTTCTGCGTCACCCTGAACCGTCATGACTAACATCGCAGGATTTTTTTCCCTCACCCAATCCACTAAATAGGTGGCTATCTCCTCATGAAGAGCCGCTGAAAAAACGCCCAACTCTCTCATTTCACCTAGGACCAACACCTTTCTTTTTAAAGGAGCCATTTTCTTCAGAGAATTAAGTGCAGAGATTAATGCTTTAGGATTTGAATTATAGGTTTCATCGATCACAATTTTATTCTGAGATAGCAAAATAATCTCACCCCGATGAGAAGCTGGCCGAATTTTGAGTAGCCTACTCTTTATTTCAGATACCGACACTCCCGCTAATTGGGCCATCGCCATAGCAGCAATAATATTTTGAGCGTGGTGTTCACCAAAAACAGGAAGCGAGATTGAGATCTGTTCTCCCTTTATTTTAATTCCAAGGTTTAAAAATCCAGTTTGCGGATCCATAGAACTATTTTCTAAAAAAACATCGGCGGTAGCCTCTTTAGTCGAATAGCTCTGAATTACAAAATCCCGATCTAAAGATTGCTGGAAATTACTTTTGTAGGCCTCCATTACCCAAGGATCATCTGCGTTTAAGGCCAATCCATGAGTTTGAGAATCTTTTGCAAAAAAATCAAACATCTCTTTTTTAGCTCGATAGATTCCCTCATGACCACCCAATTTCCCAATATGCGCATCGCCGATATTAGTAATCAGACCATACTGCGGTCGAAACCGTTGGCAAAGTTCTGCTATTTCACCAAAATCATTCATTCCCATTTCAAGAACTAAATTTTTTGTCTGTTCATTGACTAAACAAAGAGTTCGAGACACTCCCATCAGATTATTAAAACTTGCGGGGGAACTCACAGTGAGGTCGCCCAAAAGAATATTCAACATATCTTTAGTTGAAGATTTTCCAGCACTCCCCGTAATGGCAAACACTCGCCCTTTAAACATCGATCTTAAGTTTTCACCAATCGTAATTAAGGCCCGCAGTGAATCTTTAACTTTTATTGTGGGAATTCCTTTGGGCGCGGATGACTCACATATAATCCCTTTAGCACCTGCTGTGACCGCCTGTGGAATAAAAGCATTACCATCAAAATGCTCCCCTCTCATAGCCAAGTAAATATCTCCAGGCTTTAGGGTTCGGGTATCTGTAGAAATAGTAGTGACTTTTATTTCTGCATTCCCCTCGGAGATTAGGTCGCCAAGGGTCCACTCTGCTATTTTTTTAAAGGTAATCGAAGAAAACATTAAATTTCACCCATGCCCTATTTTCTCGAATTACTCACCGACCGTCAAAGGCTGATTCATTTTTTTCATTTGACGGCGATAAACAGGAAGAATATCACAACGACTAAAAAGAAGAGGTTATGGCCAAAGAATTTTTAGGATTTTTAAAACATTATGGAGTCATTGGTTTAGCAATTGCTGTCATTATTGGTGGAAAGGCCAATGAGCTTGTTACCTCGGTGGTAAACGATCTTTTAATGCCTCTCATTTTTCAACCCGCCCTCAAAACAGCCAATGTTGATGACATTCGAAAGTTAAGTTATCACGGTATCTTTTACGGAAAGGTGATTGGAACAGGAATTGATTTTATCGTTGTGGCCTTTGTAGTTTTCTTGATTTCAAAACTCATTTTTCGCGAAGAGACGGTTTTAAAAAAATAATTAACTTCGATAATAATCTTTAACTACCTGCTTATCATCAAACGGCTGTTTTTCGGTGCCGATGATTTGATAGTTTTCATGCCCTTTACCGGCAATCAGTACCAGATCCTCCGGTTTAGCTAGACTCAAAGCTAAATAAATAGCCTTTCGTCGATTAACTTCACGATGATAGCTAGTTTTTTTCTGATCAATTCCATGTTCGAGATCATTTAAAATAACTTCAGGATCCTCTGTTCTAGGATTATCTGACGTAGCAATCGTAATATCACTATAGGTAGAGGCCACCTTTGCCATTTTAGGACGTTTAGTTTTGTCCCTATCCCCTCCACACCCCAATACAGTAATAATTTTACCAGGAGAATCCGAACCCAAGTGAGCTAGTGTTTTTAATACATTTTCTAAGGCGTCATCAGAATGGGCATAGTCCACAAAAATATTTGGATAACTATCTCCCACTATCGCCCTTTCTAATCGACCTGGAGCGCCACTAGCCTGTTCTAGTAATTTAATAGCAAGAGCCACATCTTGATTTAACGCTTTAATAACCCCTAATGCAGTCAAAATATTCATTAAATTATGGGCACCTATTAATGGCGTCGTTAAACCCATGACTCCATCAGGAGTTTGAATATTCGCAGTCGTCCCAGTTTTTTTAAAACTAGCATCTCGAATATAAAAAGAGGCTCGTTGATTGTGAAGCGAAAAGGTAATTTGCTGCGATTTTTTTGAACATGCTAAAACTTCTACCCCCTGACTGTCGTCGATATTTACAACAATACAGGGCAAGTTATAATTACGAAATAGTTTTAGCTTCGCATTAAAATACTGCTCCATAGTTTGATGATAATCTAAGTGATCTTGGGTGAAATTGGTAAAAACGCCGACCTCAAAAAAAGAACCCTCAGTTCTTGCTTGGTCTAAGGCAATTGAAGAAACCTCCATGACACAAGCTTGAATTTTCTTTTGTTCCATTCGATGGAATAGACCCTGAAGTTCAATAGGGCCCGGAGTGGTTAAATCTGAGGGAATGATCTCATTCCCTATTTTATTTTGAACCGTTCCAATCAAACCGGTTACTAACCCCATCTGCATCCAGATCTGATCCAATAGAAAGGCGGTGGTGGTTTTGCCATTGGTTCCGGTAATGCCGACTAAAGAAAAATGTTTCGTGGGTTTATTAAAAAAACGAGAAGCTATTTTACCGGCTAAATTTCTAGTGGAGGCTACCTTAATAATTAAGTCTGCCCTATCGGATGGATAATCATTTTCAACTACTGCAATAGCGCCTTTATTTAGCACCTCTTTTACAAACTGATGGCCATCAGAGAGCGTGCCTTTCACCGCAATAAACAAACTTGATTTAACAGCTAAACGGGAATCCTGAACGATCTCGGAAACTTTAAAATTTAGATCTACCTGCGAATCAAGAATTTCAGAGGAATAAATAAGTTCTTTTAAAGTCTTCACAATGATTTAAGAGATACAAGGAGAAATGAAATCTGTCCAGTGAGTACCTATAAAGAAATGCAAATAGTCGCCGCTAATCGGAGATGCTAAAGAGTTTCATTAACCATTTGGAGAAAAATGTAAGCTCACCTCACTCTGAGAGGAGATTGCAGTACCAGATTCAGGGATCTGGCGGTCAACAAAACCATCTCCTGCCATTTTAATAGAGGGTAAATGTTCGCCCATGACTCTGAGGGCCTCTCTCATGCTAAGGCCTTTTAAATTGGGCATGTACCACACACCATCAGCTGCCACTCTAATTTCTGGCATCGGGGTATTGACTGCAGACACCTTTGGAATAGGAGAGTGAACTAAGTTTTTTACTACGGTAGTTTTGGGAATGTGATCTAGGATCTGCATGGAGCGCTCGGCTATTTTCTTAAATACTGGCGCTGCCGTAAGCCCTCCATAATAGGGAAATCGAGGTTCATCTATCATCACACCAATAAGTAAATCTGGTTTATCTGCAGGAAGAAATCCTATAAAAGAGGATAGGTACTTTTTAGTATTGTACCCTTTTCCCGGTTCATATTTTTGAGCTGTTCCTGTTTTTCCAGCCACTCTGATACCCGGTATTCTTGCTTTAGTGCCTGTAGCTTTTTCACCCTCGGTAACTGAAACCAAGATATCTCGCATGCTTTTTACCGTCTCGGTACTTAAGATCTTTCTTTGCGTGGAGCTTGGAATTCCTGGGATTTCAACCTCACTCAAAAACATTTTAGGACGCACCCAGTATCCGTCATTTGCCAGTGGTGCATAGGCCATTACCATTTGAAGTGGGGTCACAGAGATCCCCTGACCAAATCCTACGGTCGCTTGGTAAAAGGCTTTCCAAGTATTCTCATTTTTTAATTGCGAAAAAGTTTCTCCTGGAAGAGAGACCTCCGTTTTTTGGATAAGATTAAATTTCCCTAAAGCATTTTTAATTCGATTAACTCCGAGAATTTGAGCCACCTTGACAGCCCCTGCATTACTGGAATGCTGAATCACTTCAGACAATGTAATTCTTCCAAATCTGTGATTATCTTCTGCTTCATGAATTGTCATATTTCCTATTTTCAAGCGCCCCATTTCGCAATCAATTTTTGATGAAGCCTTAAGTAAACCTGATTCGATCGCCTCTGCAGCAAAAATAGACTTAAGTGTAGAGCCGGGCTCGTAGAGGTGAGAGGTCCACAAATTACTTGAATTAGCAGGTAACGATTGGTTGGGATAATTAGGATCTAATAGGGGACGCTGGCCCATGGCAATAATTTCACCTGTCATAGGATCTACCACTATGGCCATTATGTTTTTGCCACCATTAGCTAATTCAGCTCTCTCAAGTTCTTCATCAACTACATGCTGAATTCTACGATCGATGGTAAGTTTAACCCCATCTTTCGTTTCCACACTTTCTCCGTAGTTTTTTTCAAGATAACTAAGATTTCCTTTTCCATCGCGAGGAATCGACATTTTAGTTCTGGGATCAATTAATTGTTTATTTAAGGAAAGTTCAATGCCGGCAATTCCATTTCCATCAATATCTGTAAATCCTAAAGTCTGACCCGCAAGACTTCCATTAGGATAAAAACGATGATTTTCCGGTTCTACATAAATGCCTGGAAGCTTTAAATCTGTAAGTTTCTTGCCTAACTCCTCCGTTACCTGGCGATGAATCCAAACAAAACTTTTCTTTTTGTCTAATTTAGTTAGCCATTTTTTAGGAGAACCACCAAGAGTTTTAGAAAGCGAAATAGCAGTTTTGCGACGAGCTTTAATGAGTCTTGGATGCGCAAATACAGAGACAGAAGGCATACTAACCGCCAACTCTTCCCCGTTTCTATCTAGTAAAGGTTGTCGATACTGAGCTTTTTTATTTACCTTCAAATATTGGCGGTTCGCTAAACCATCCAGTCCTGAGTCTTTCCAAAGCTGTAATTGAAAAAGTCGAAGACCAATTAAAATAAAAAAAGCAGCAAAGGAAACATAAACAAAGCCCAATCTAATTTTTATCCATTGCCCCATTAAAATTTTTTTTCTTCCAAAGTTGACGGTTGTAGTTTTAAATTTTGCCCTGGTTTTGCGGGCTCTAATCCCAATTGAGCGGCGATGGATTCCAGTTTTTTGGGAGATGTAATTTTCAACCACCGAACTCTTAAAGCTTGCATATCCTGTTCTAGTTGACGGTATTGCCGTTCCTGCCCTACAAATTGGTAGCTAGATTTTACCGTGAGCGCACGAATCCAAACGAGAATTACCGCTAAGATGAAAACAGACACTAGAAGAGTCGTGAACTCTTTTTTAGGATTCTCAGTTTGAATCATTTATTTAATATTTTAGGAAAGTTATTTAAAGATGTCTTTATTTTACGTGTTTCTTTAAATTTTTTCAACGCACCTAAGTTTAGCGCTCCGCGCCCTAGGATTTTCTCTTAGTTCCTCTTCAGACGTTTGGATCGGTTTTTTTGTGATAAGTTTTACCTTTTCCTCTTTCACACAACGACAAATGGGCTCTTCACAAACACACCTACCCGCGGCCTTTTGAAATATTTTTTTGATGATTCGGTCTTCCGTAGAGTGAAAGGTGATAACTACCAATCGTCCTTTAGAATTTAAACGATTGATAAGAGCTGGAATAGTCTGTTCCATTTCGGCCTTTTCATAATTCACCATCATGCGGAGAGCGGTAAAAAGAGCGGTCGCAGGATGTGATTTCCCTGGAATCTTACGTCCCGCAATGGCGGCTAGCTCGACCGTATTAGTTAATGCCCCTTCATTAAATGCCGCCATGATTTTTCTAGCTAAACTTCTGGACTCTCTGATTTCAGCATTACGATAAAGCTCATCGGCTAACTCTTCCGGAGTGAGTCTGGATAACCAATCGGACAAAGGTTCCCCCACTCCTGGATTCATTCTCATGTCTAGTGGACCGGCCTGACGCAGAGAGAAGCCTCTTTCTGCTTCTAATAGCTGTCTGGTACTCACACCCAGGTCGACCAAAATTCCATCGAACAGAATTTCCCCAGTTTGCTTAATAAAATTAGAAAAAGGCCCTTCGATGAGTTGCAACCTAGGGTCATCTCGGTATTCTCCCCCGGTTCGATACCTGTCTAATGTGCTCCTATCTTGGTCATTTCCCACTAGGAGTTTGATGTCATTTCTCAATAAAACATCGGAATGGCCTGCCTCGCCAAAGGTTAAATCAGCATAAACCCCACCACTAATAAGTTTAATATTTTCAATCACTTCCGATAGCAAAACTGGTCTGTGTAGCCTTTCCATAGAACCCTTTTTAATGCATCGCGTATTTTTTCCTAAAGTATCTTAACGCGCCGCCGATAAAGTCACTGTGCGGTATAACGCATCGCACAACTTAACCCATTTACCTACATTTCCCATAAAGGGAAAGAACTAAAGGAGCTTACCATGGCACTCACGATATTAACTAATTTGGCGGCGCTGAATACCAAACGCCATCTCGAGGAATCATCCGAGACCTACGCGCAAAGTGCTGAACGCATTGCGACTGGAAAAAGAATTAACAAATCAAGCGATGATGCTGCGGGACTTTCTATCGCCACTAGCATTGAAGGACAGGTGAGAAGCATTCAACAGGCCCGACGTAATTCTCAAGATGCACTTTCTTTAATGCAGGTCGCTGAAGGCGGAATGAATGACATGAGTAATCTTCTCATTCGATTACGAGAACTCTCCATTCAAGCCTCGAGTGATACTGTGGGTGATTCAGAAAGAAAAATCATCAATTTTGAAACCGTTCAAATAAAAGAGGAGATGGATCGATTATCAGAATCAACCCATTTTTTCGATACTCCGCTTCTTAATGGAAAAGGCAAAAACTTTGTTTTTCAGATTGGGCCCGACAACAATGAAAATAATCGACTTGAATATGATTCCTCAAAATTGGATCTGAGTACCTCCAATTTAGGTCTTTCTAATGTCGATTTGACAGACATTGATTCGGCTAGAAATTCAATTGAGTTGATTGATAATGCGGTAAAAACACTGGCCGAACCCAGAGCGCAATTGGGCGCCTTTCAATTACGACTCAATTCCATTTCAAGCAGTTTATCGATCTATGAAGAAAATATGTCAGCTGCAAGATCTAGAATCATAGATGCAGATATTGCTAAAGAAACTGCAAATGTCGTTAAATCCCAAGTCCTTCAAAAGGCCGGGGTCGCCATCTTGGCGCAAGCTAATATGCAACCGTCATTAGCACTGAAATTAATAGGAGATTAGTAGCGTTAAACCAGTAAGCTGAAAATGGGGAAAAATCGGCTTACTCTTTAACCGGAGTAAGCCGATAAAGCTATGAGGAGTCTCTATCATGGCAGTTAATCCACTACACCCTACTATTCCCTTCACTCTCAATCCATCTATTCAGAATGCAGAAAAGTCTCAACAGCGGAAGGAGGAAAAAGAAAAAAAAGAAGATCCATTTTCAAAACCCAAAATAAATTCTAATAAACCTAACTTGGAAAGTGCAGAAACAATCGCAACTTTGCCCCCAGAGAAACAGGCAATAGAACTTACAGGTCAAATCATTGACAGCCAGACTGTTATTGAACTTTTAGCGCATCGACCTAAGTTAAAGAGATCTGCGAGAAATTGTTTTAATAACCACTTTGAATTGAAAAAAAACAGCCAATTTCCTGACGTAAAAAAGTTTAATAAAGCGTTCTGAAAAGCACTAATTTAATTAGTTTCCTCATTGATTTCATTTCTTCTTAAATCTATAATTAGAGAATAGATTCACAAGTCAGTTTTACTTTCCCATTTAATTTATTCAAACTTTAATAAGCAACCTAATGACAGGGAGAATGTTGTGCCCGGCATCTCAATGGATTCAGTCTCTAACTTGAGCCCCGAATTCCAAAAAGCGTTCGCCTCTGCTGTACAGGCGGAACGAAAACCGATCCAACAATTAGAAGAGCGAAAAGTAACAATGGAATCTAAGGTCGCATTACTTTCCGATCTCAGTTCAAAAGTCGATAGCCTAAAACAGATTCTTCCTGGAATTGGAAGTCCGTTTGCCATTAGAGAATTTAATTTTACTAGTGATGATGAAAAAGTTGTCTCGGGTAGTGCCGATAAAAGTGTTGCCGACAAGGGCAAACATAGCCTTGAGGTACTGCAACTCGCAGGCTCTGCCTCAGCGCTATCCAATGCGCTATCTGACAAAACTGAAACCAAAATCGGAACAGGTTATATTACTTTCAATGATGTGAATGGCGATAGCCAGGAAATCTTTATTGATGATGACAACTCCACACTAGAGGGCGTAGCAAAGGTCATCAACTCTTCAGGGTCTGGACTGAAAGCCAGCGTGATAAATGATAATGCGGGTGAAGAGCCGGCATTCCGATTATTGTTAAAAGCAAATGGAGTGGGCACGCAGAGTGATATTAAATTTCCTGAATTCTATTTTTCAGGTGGTGAAGACGAGCTTTTTCTGGAGTCACAGCGAGATGCTACCAATGCTATTATTCGATACCAAGGATATGACATTCAAAGTCCTACTAATGAATTAAAAGATATCATTCCTGGAGCCACCTTAAATTTAAAAGGGACCACCGATGCCGGAAAACCCATTACAGTTACTATTGAACAGGACATTCCTAAAACCGCCACCAAGATGAAGGATGTGGTTGAAAAGTTAAATGCAGTTTTCACCTTCATTCAAAGCCAAAATAAAATGGATGAGAAAACAGATACCAGCAAAACCCTGGGTGGAGATTATGGAATTCGATTGGCCGAAGATCGGCTAAGAACGGCGCTTCAAAAAAATATTCTCAATGATACGACTAAAAAATATCGTTCATTGGGTGACTTGGGAATTCAATTTACAAAAACTGGAACCCTAAGTTTTGATGAAAAAAAATTTCAAACGGCGCTTGAGGCAAACTTTGATGATGTAGTTTCTTTTATGGCTGGAGACGGGGAATCTACTGGGATTATTTCCGGTGTCATTACTGCCGTTAATTCTATAGCCAGCGCTGGGGGCGGAGTTTTAACCAACCAGATTCAAAATTATAATAGCCAAATAAGAGCCGTTGATAAAAATATAAGCACAAAAGAGAAACAGGCCGAAACCAAGGCCGAAGCACTAAAAATTCAGTTAGCCAAAGCTCAAACAGCTTTGTCTTCTATTCAAGGACAAACCAATTACTTTCAAAGCGTGATTGGAAGTCCCCAGGCCGGAGGTTAAACAATGAACTCACCTAGTACAAAAAAAAATGCATTTCACAAAACATTTAGCAAATATCGAAATACCGAGGTTTTAACAGCCAATAAAGAGGCCGTTCTTTTGCTATTATATGAAGGTGCTGTTCGCTTTTTAAAGCTGGCTATTCAAGCCGTTGAAAAGAGAGATTCGTTGGAAAAATCAAGGCTTATTGGAAGAACTCAAGACATTATTAATGAGCTTAGTGCAACCCTGAATTATAAAACAGGCGGAGAGATCGCTGGCTCACTGAAATCACTATATGACTTTATGTCCGATCGACTCGTTGCAGGAAACCAGGATAATAATATAGAAAAGCTCAATGAAGCTTTAGGCATTTTAGTTACGCTACAAGAGGCATGGCAACAAGCCATCGCTTCAGTAAAAACAGAAAATAAAACAGCAGAACAACGCTAGGGAGCTACCTATGGAAGATGTCATCCAATATCTAACAATGAAAAATAAATATTATGAAAAATTCTATTCATTAAGCAGGCACTTTCTGGAACAAACCAATAAAAGTAAATGGGATAATCTCAGCTTTTTTGTAGAAAACAGAGAGCGACTACTTAATCTCATTCGTTCCCTAGATTTAAAAATTGCACGAGCTTTTAAAGAGTGCACACTCAACGAAATTGAGATGGATAGTTACCGCAACACACTAAGAAAGCTATTCGATAAAAAGAAGATTTTAGGAGATCAGATTATTAGTGTTGATCTTCAATTAATTTCTAAAATTGATGCTTTCAAAACGGAAACCATCAAAGATTTGAAATCTAATTTAAAAACTTCAAGCCATCTTGATAGTTTCACGCGCACCTCCCAAAGCAAACGAAGCAGACCTAAAGACGCTTAGCACCACACCGCCCTCTGTTACTAAGAGCCCTCCTTGGTAACAAAGCATTAATAAATGCTCTTGAAAGAGACAATGCTTAAGATCACGAAAGAGGTGCAGCTTAAAGGTCAAAACTTTGTCGCCCTGTTTGGGTATTGACGAAACTATAGTTCCAAAATTCAGAAATTAGCAATCATCACTCGCCTCTTTTCTTTTTTACCATGGCATGGCCTTTGCTCTGTCTATAAGTAGCTATGGTAAAAGAAATAAATTCAGAAAATAATCCCTCCCCTTTTTTTAGCATTCTTTCCGATGCAGAGAGCATCCAGGTCAGAGAGGTGGTGCCTTCAACGCAGCCCACCATTATTGCTTCAGTTGAGGAGGCAATAAAATCCTTTGATCAAGGTGATCCCAATTCAGAAACTCGCAGTTTTCTAGTCACTGTTAAGAAACCAATCTCCCGTAAGCCACTGCCCGTGGCTACACCCGATCATAAACAGGCTGAGTTAATTTCCGTTTTAAATAAAGCAGACCTTCTTCTGAAAAATGAAGACTACCTGCTAGCTAGAAATCTTTATTCTTTTATTTTGAAGAAAGAGATTAAAAATCCAGCTGCCCTAAAGGGCCTTGGGGTGTGTCTTTTAAGCTTAGGCGATACCATTGCATCAAAAAAATGTTTCAATGCGCTAATAGAGGTTCATTGCAGTAGCGAGGGTAATGCGCTTTTAGGAATGTCTTTTATCAAAGAAAATAACGATCTCGCGGCCTATGATGCTTTTTCACAAATAAGAGATGCCAGCAAACTATCGGTGGCAACTCGTTTTAATTTCCATAAGGACTTTGGAAATTGCCAGACACGTTTGGAGCGATTTAATGAAGCTTCAGATTCTTATTCGCAAGCCCTTTCTTTGAACCCAAGATCACATGTTGTTTTGATCAATTTTGGCACCTTAGAAATTCAACGAAAAAGATTAGAAAAAGCGACCCATTATTTTCAGCAGGCTATCGAGTTTTGTCCCACTGCTGCCAAGGCATTTTGTGGTATTGGCATTGTCGCCCAGATGACCGGGGAAACGGAAATCGCCCAGCTTTATTTCAAGAAGACACTCGATGTGGATTGCTTAAACGTAGTAGCCATTCAACAGCTCTATGCTCTTGCCGAAACCGAGGCCAACTGGCGTGCCGTGAGAATTCGAATTGTTCAAGCTCTTATTAAGGACCCCTCTAATTTAGAGAATCGATATTTGCTAGCTGCTACTTTGTTAAAACAAAATGATTGGTCAGGGTGTGAGAGTGAACTAAGTATTATTCTTATTAAATCCCCCGACCACTTAAAAGCTAAAAAGCTTCGCGAAGAATTGAGTTTACACCGTCACAGACAAGGGAGATCGCTATGATTAAATTACGATTAGATGATTCAATTTGCGAATTAGAACCCTCAGGAAACATAAAAATAGAGGAGGCTATTAACTCTGCTATTAGTACCATTCCGCCTACAAGAGTTATTACCCGAGTTAATGTCAATGGCGCCCGCTACCAATGGACAGAAAAGAATTCGATTCTTCAGGAGAGCACTAAATCTTCTCATGACATAGAAATATTAACGGCCGACAAGGCCATATGGTCTGCCACTGGCTACGACATTGCTCTCTCATCGATTGAACGCGTTCAACGAAGTATTATCCGTTCTGCAGAGCTTTTCCGAGAGTTGGATAATCTCAATGGAAATCGACTGCTAGTTCAATGTATCGAGGGCTTAGAACGATTTATTGAAGCCATTACCATTACAAAACGAGCCGTTGGCCTTGATTTTAGCAAAATAAATGTGGATGGAATTACGTTGTCTCAAATAGAAAGTAATCTTCAGCAGATTCTAAACTCTGTTTTTAATCTCCAAGAAAAGGAAGATTATCAAGAGCTAGCAGATACCATTGAATACGAGCTATTAACGAACTTAGTGACCTGGACGCAGGCCTTAAAACAACTGCGTACCCAGCAAAACTCTAATACGTAGACTGTAGCTGCCTTTTCAAAACAACAAACTATCTCTTACTTTGCTAAGAAATTAATATCGATTCGACTGCCTTCGGGCGGTGGCTCTGTAAATACCACCTCATTGGTAGCAACTTCATACGTCCAGTTTATCGAACTGAGTACTTGGCCATTTAATGAAACCGTAACTCTTAAAGTGCTCTCTTGAATAGGCACTTCAATCTTAAATCGTTTAGACAACTCCGAGACTCGCAATCCATTTAAACTAATGCTTTGTGAAAAAGATCCACATACATTTGAGGTCTCACCCGTTAAGCGATGAGCTAGCTGAAAAAATCTATCTTGGAAAAAATTAGGTATTAAGGAATCAACTTCAGCATTGTACAAAGTAATACATCGTGTATTGGAATCAACGACCTGAGCAGAGGTTAATCTCTCATAGTTAATGGAATACACTCTTAATAAGTTAGGATTATTTCCTTTGAAGGCCAGAAACTTATTTGCATAGTATTCTACAGCCGATTGCGAGGTAGGCACGGTAGAGTGATCATCTGCATCCGATAGAAAAACTAAGACTAAAGGAACATTAGCTCTAGGTTTAAACCCGTTACTTAAAGCAATCGTAGTGGTTTCAAAACTTTGATTAAGCCCACCCGTGTGTGAATTGAAAGCTACCTGTGTTAATAAAGAGGAAAAGAAGGCCACGCGCTCGCCTAGAGTTCCCATGTTTTTCTTTAAAACAATAGGGCTATTCAGAGGCTGTAATCGGCCTTGTGCTATATGCATATCTCCGGTGATAAAACCCATCTGATAACTTGTCGTCGCGCTATCAAGCCTAGTAAAAAACTGCTTAGCCTCCTCTATGATCTTAGTTTTTCCTGGCGTGTTCCAAAATTGCGAGCGGTCGTCTAGCACCCATAGAATATCTAAAAGTGGGGGACTAAAATCCTGATTGAAACTTAAATTTGAGTTTTGCTGGAGTAATCTTGTTTTCTCAGCACACCCTGCTAGACCCAAAGATAAACATCCAAAGGCGATTAGCAAACGTGCCCCATTTTTTAAGCTAAATAATTTTTCCATATCTTTTCTCAATAATTTTATCTTGCGCAAAGAACTATTCTCCGATGGAAAATATTGCAAGCCTAGAGCCAGCTTTAAAAGAGGAGCTAATTATCTGAAACACTAAGAATACTATTAAATCTAGTGCCCTGACTAAATCTACCCAAAATGTATATAGTAACTACATAGTGACAATTAACGGCCTTATACCGTATTCGGGCCCAGGTATTACAACTATGGGATCTGTTTGATATCTGCGAGCCAAGCCTTAACTTCGGGCACTTTTTCTAAGGAGCGATAAGGATCCCAGCCATCGATACTTAAAGTATCGACCTGTCCGGTGGCAGATAAAAATCTCTCTAGATATTGCACTCCAGCGCCGATAGTTGCCGGCTGTTTTATTAAGACTCTTCCTAAGCCATACCAAAGAATCGGAAATACAGGACTTCTTTTACCAGAATCGTGCAACTGAGAAAGAAGAAAGGCCCCCTCCTTTTCCTGTCCCTTTTCTATCAGTGCCATTCCAGAGGCTAGCCTTTGCCTAGGAGAAAGTGTTGATTTCACCTGTAACTCAAACCAAGTGACCATATCCCCATAATCTTTAAAGTAATATTGAGCCTCTAAAAGACTCTCACTCCAATCCCGATTCATCTCTACTACTGAGCTTGCTAATTTTAATGTTTCGTAAAACTTATTAAATAAACCCAATTTTTTTTCACAATTGGTTTTTGCCTGCAACACAAGAAGGTTTCCATTTTCCAAAGCGATCGACTGATTCAGCAAAGCTAATCCTTGAGAAAAATCTAGAAGTTTTATTTTTGTAATCGCCTGCAAATATAGACTCTGAGATTCATCTTTAATGAATCGATTCTGCATTATCCACAGTCGCCCTTGAATATCTTTAATCACATAGGGTGAAAGAATATTTTTTTGTTTGTGTAGAAATTGAAGAATGGTTTGCTGTGCCGTTTCGTGCCCCTTGATCAACAATTCTAGTTCCGAGACCTTCAACATAGCCTCTACAGATTGAGGTTGGCTTGTGTAGACTTTAGTCCAAAGATCTAATGACTGATTGTAATCATGCTTAGAGGAATAATAATCTGCCGCAACGGCCAACGTAGAAGTTGGCGATTCCACTACCGCTAAAGATTTAGCAATCAGAAGAATACAAAAAATCCAAGCTACTAACTTCACTTATGTTGACTTCTCCCTGACTATTTAAAACTTCAAACTAGCCGTAGTCCTAAAACCCAATACCGTATAGGTGGTATCAAGCCCCATGGCCGAAAGAATGCCTTTTCCAGGAAATAATGCTCCGATATTAACTCCGATATCAAAGTTTTTATAGGCGCTATAGTCGGTTCCCAGATCGATCTCAGTTCCTAAGTAACCATTTTCTCCATTTTGAACAGATGCCTTTTGGGCATAAACAAACTCAAGCCCAGAGGCCAAGGAAGGTGACCAATCAAACCGTAATCCAGGTCTAAAAAATAGGACACCGGAAAAGGAGCCTGAATTTCCGTAAACCAATAGACTGCCATTACCGACCTTACCGGGATCGGTTCCATTACTTGAATACTTCCCCAATAACTCTCTTCCTAAAATAAATCCCGCTCTACGATTCGGATTAAGCAAAACAAATCCACTCAGCTGATCATTATTTAAATTAGAATCACCACCCGCATATAAACATTCTAAAAATCCTTTTACTTTGTGATACTCATAGGTGGCATTGAGTGTAGCCGCAACTGCATTCAACGTGGCATTTTTTCCTAAACTGCCGTAGTCGGTGGCCTCACCGGTAACCCAAGTCACCTCTCCACCCAGAGTAAAATAACTCACCGTTTTTCTTAAATAAAAATCGACTACGTTATTATTTAGAGGGTATGGAGCTTTAGTTAAAAGAGGGCTACCAGTAGGATACTTATTCGGATTATCTGTAGTAGCAAGAACCGCAGCTTGAGAGTTAGAGCGAGTTTGCTTTTCATATAGCAATCCCCCCTCAACATCGGCCTCTGGATTATCATACTGTAGATAAAAGGTAAAAAAGTCTGCATCGTTTTTATGGCCCCAAACCGATTTTTTGAGTGGCTTAGAATAGGCCAAAGCACCCACAATATGACCTAAATGTAATCGATACTCTAAACGATCTAGAGTGGTTCCATAATCATCCCAAACTCCGCCCGCATCCCACACCAAACCATAGCCCCAAGAAAAGGGCATCCGTCCTAAACGAACCACTCCGAAATCGGAGCTCCACTCAAGCCATGCTCGATTCAAAACTAATCCTGTCGTAGTAGGGTCACCATAAACAAAACCACCCATCCCCGTACCCAAAGCGGTTACAGAAGGAGTAATGTGAGGGGATTCCAAAAGTGACCATTGAGAACGAACACTAAAGTGATCATCTACCACTAAATTAGGTTCCACTAAAAATCGACCTCTAATAAACTGCTTTTTAGAAAAATCACCGTTGAAGCCCTGAGTTAAATTAGTGTAATAATCGCCATCGGAACGAAAATTGCCTCCAAAATTCACAGACACAGAATGTGCGTGAATAGAGAATAGAAAACCCAAACCCAATAATTTAATTGCCCAGTTGTTCATATGCTTACTCATCTTTTTATTAACCCACTTATGTTGATAAAGACTAAAAACAAAAACAAGATAACTTTAACCACCCCGTTTTTGCAATTCTTCTTCTAAATATTTTTGATAAAGAATG
The DNA here is from genome assembly GCA_009692515.1 of Bdellovibrionales bacterium. Taxonomy (GTDB): domain Bacteria; phylum Bdellovibrionota; class FAC87; order UBA2466; family UBA2466; genus UBA2466. The sequence continues at coordinate 15,572 of SHZA01000016.1, read as the reverse complement.
TCCCATTGAGGACTTTTTTCTATCGGTGCTTTCTTTTGAGAAAGTATTCTGTGTCTAGCCGCGTCAGCAGCCCCTTTTAAATTTCCCAAATATAAATTAGATATTTTATGCGCCTCTCTAACGGCGATCTCTTTATTAGGAAAAGATACGAAACCCTCTTTTTCTAAACCATTCATCAAAAGATGAACAATGTGACTCATTTTTTCATCTGAAATCATAACCACACCTTAAACAATTACATTTTTCTCTTTGAGTAGTTGCTTTCTAATCATCTCAAACATTTTTTCTCGATCGATCTGGTCCCCTTTAATTCCAAGTTTTCTTAAATTCTCTGCTAAAACTTTTTCAGCCTGTAGGTTGATCTCATCTTCAACCTTTAGCTCCTTAATAAAAATTTCACGCATTCTATTAAGAACTTCAATGTCAGTTTTTTTTACCGAAATTAATTGTTTAGACCGAAGTCCCACAAATAGTTTTTGGCATACTAGTTTAACTTGAGATTCTTTGAGTCGCATCGTCGTTACCTTAACTAAGGCGTGTCTCTCTTGCAATCGGGATTTAAGTTATCACACCAAAAAAAAGCAGCGCGTTAACTGGCTTTACAATACAGGTAATACCCTTTAAATGTTAAGTGGGTTAATGATAGTCTCACTCGTCTATAAGAAAGAACATGAAACGACAGAATCCCTTTTTTAAAACTCTAACTTCAAAAACCGCAGTAGGGTGTGGGTTAGGCCTACTCGTTCTTATTTTTCTAGGGCTTACCCTATCCTATAGCTTTATTAAAAACTCGATAGATGAACGTTTTACTCAATTATTATCTTTGAAGTCCTCCCAATTTTTAGGATTAATTCCTCCTCTTCACCTCGAACAAAAATTTTCTGAAGAGCAGCTTCACACCTTACTTGAGTATTCCGGTTACCAAGAAAAAAAGAGAGGTGACGATCTTTTAATTAATGAGTTTATTTGGGAGACCGACTCTCATGGGACCATTGTCGAACTTCTTCGTTCTGAAAGTATCTATCCCGGAAAAATTCTTTCACGAACTCGTGTATTTTTTACCTTTAAAAAAGAGGGTTCCGATCTTGTCTTAAATGACATCTCTTTAGGTGAGAATAAGGAATCGGTGGAGACCTTTGAATTGTCACCCAAAAGAATTAGCTCTTTTTATGCGGGCAGACTGCGCACACAGACGCCGGTAGAACTTTCCGACATACCCGTAACGATGAGACACGCTGTAATGGCTATTGAAGATATTAATTTTTTGGAACACGGAGGGGTGAGCCTGCGCAGTACGATACGAGCCCTTTATAAAGATCTACGTGCCAGACGATTTGTAGAGGGTGGAAGTACCATCACACAACAACTAATGAAAAATCTTTTTTTCTCGAGACAAAAGGCTCTATCGAGAAAAATGAAGGAGGCCATTTACGCTTTTGTTTCAGAATCTACCCACTCGAAAGAATCTATCTTAGAGGCCTATCTAAATGAAGTTTACTTAGGGCAATGGAGCACGCATGAGATTCATGGGGTTTCAGAGGCGGCAAGATTTTATTTTAATCGTTCTATTTTTGATATTTCACTTTCCCAAAGCGCCACATTGGCTGCCATTATTCAAGCACCCAATAGCCATGATCCTCGTCGACACCCTGAGAATACATTCAAACGAAGAAATCTAGTTTTAAAAAAAATGTTCGATGCCAATTTCATTCTTGAAAGCGAATATGAAATGGCCATGACCGATCCTTTAGGTGTAACTCCAGGTGAGAAAAATCTTCAAGAGACTGGATATTTTATGGATTTGGTTCTTACTCAATTACCAGAGAATATCAAAAATCGTTTAGACACCGATGCACTCACGGTTTACACCACCCTCAACCCGTTCCTTCAAATTCAAGCTTCAACTATTCTTAAAAATCATTTAGCTAAATTAAAAAAAGATTTCGCAAGTATTAGTAAAAGGTCGGAAAAAGGAGTTCAACTCCAAAGTGCCTTAATATCAGTCGACGTAACGACCGGTAAAGTGGTCGCTCTTCAAGGCGGAAGTAGTTACCAAAAAACTCAATTTAATCGAGTTCTCCAAGGAAGAAGACAACCAGGTTCCTTATTTAAGCCCTTTGTTTTTCTGGCCGCTTTTAATAAACCGGATCTCAATCCGCCTTTCACTTCACTCACAGAATTAGATGGAACCCCCTTCGAATGGACCTACGAAGGAGGCCAAAGCTGGAAACCTAGAAATTATGATAAAGATTCTCCAGAAAAAATGACGGCAAAAGAGGCACTTGAAAAAAGTATTAATATTCCCACTGCTAGACTTGCTCAAACTGTAGGGCTGGGTCCTATTATTGATGTAATTCAACTAGCGGGTATTCAATCTCCACTTCCCAAAATACCCTCAATTTCTTTAGGTAGCGTAGAGGTAACCCCTTTTGAATTAGCTGAAAGCTATGTCACCTTGGCAAATTTAGGAAAAGGACACCACCTCCAAAGTCTGATTAATGTAGTGGATAGTTTCGGGCAGACTATCTATGAGCCTAATAATTCAGAGCAAGAACGTCTCCCAGCACTTCCCTGCTTTTTAACTGTTCAACTTCTAAAAGGGGTACTCACCCAAGGCACCGGGCGATTAGCTTTATCTAGTGGGCTCCACCTTGCTAATATGGCTGGGAAAACGGGAACCACAAACGATTATAAAGATGCTTGGTTTGTGGGATTCACTCCTAAACTGCTTACTTTAATCTGGGTAGGTTACGATGAAGAGGAGAAGGTAGGGCTTACAGGAAGTGCAGCCGCTCTTCCAATGTGGATCGATTTTATGAAGCAATCCACTCCTTATCTAGATGAGGATGATTTTAAAACTCCATAAATTAGACCTCCGTCATGACGTAACACATTTATGGTTTACGTCATGACGGAGATTACTAAAAAATATTATAGGGCTTTGAACGGATAAGATAATCCAAATACAAGCTCGCTATTACTGTTCATGACTGCAAGTCCTAGCTCAGTAAATAGTCGAATTCCTTGTAACGCTTTAATTTCAAATAAAGTTCCGACATTAGTTCTGATTGAAAAACTATTATCAGGTTCTCCTAAACGAAAAGAGGGTGTCCCTTGAAAACTAACGTAAGGAGTTATTTTTCCCCAATCTTGTGCAATCATTTTGCTAAGAGTAGGAACCACTCGCAGAGCTAAATAGTTAGATTGTTGAACTCGGTTTAAATAGACACCACCTAAAATGGAGAAGGCGGGTTGAGAATCTACATCGGGAGCAATGTACCAAGTTCCATTAGCGCCAAAATTGAAACCGATCTCTCCGGCACCAAATCCAAAACCAGCACCGAAATCTTCATTCGCTTGATATCGTAGTTCAGAGGTCAAATAGGCGCCCCCAGGTTGCAGGGTATAAGCAGGGCTTAGAGCCACTTCATAGGTATTATTAGGAAGGCCTTCTGAAATTCTGGCCAATCCCCCTGGAATATCGGCTGAAAAAGCCGACGCACATAATGTGACCACCGCTAAAAAAGAAAAATAACGCATTTTTTTGATCTCCTGTTGAAAAGAATCTTCCTACATTTTTTAGACAGTACCTGCCTCTTGGTTATTCCGCAACACGCGTGATTTTCGCACCGAGTCTACGGAGTTTTTCATCGAGTCTTTGATACCCTCTATCGAGGTGATAAATGCGACTCACTCGAGTGGTTCCTTTAGAAATTAAGCCTGCCAAAACTAGACACGCACTGGCTCGAAGATCGGTGGCCATAATTGGAGCTCCCTGAAATTTAATAGGGCCTTCGATACTCGCTATACTCCCATTCACCTCTATTTTAGCTCCCAACCTTTGTAATTCGGCCACGTGCATAAAACGATTTTCAAAAATACTTTCTACTACTGTAGATCTTCCTTCAGCCAAGCAAAGCAAAGTTAAGATTTGAGCCTGCATGTCGGTAGGAAATCCAGGATAAGGAGCGGTCTCAATATGCAGAGGCAAATATTTGTCTGCTGGAGTTATTTTCAAGATAGTGCCTTGATTTAACTCTTCAATCTTAGCCCCCATCTTTCGAAATGCCGAGAGCACACTCGTCATCTGAGAAGAATCACAATGGTTTAATTCTAGAGGACAACGGGTCGCTAATGAAATTGAAATCCAGGTACCCGCTTCAATACGATCAGGCGGTATTGCAATCGGTTTTGCTGGACTCTTTAATTTAGAGCCTTGAATAGTCACCGTCTGAGTCCCCAAGCCGGAAATTTTAGCTCCACAACTTTTTAAAAATTCTCCTAAAGCCACCACTTCCGGTTCGCAGGCCGCGTTTTGTAAAAGGGTCGTCCCCTCAGCCATCACGGCTACATAAAGAAGATTTTCAGTTCCCGTGACGGTCACTTCAGGAAAAAATATTTCAGCTCCTACAAGTTTATTTTTTACAGTAGCGTGGATATACCCTTCTTCAACCTCGACCGTGACACCCATCTTTTTTAAAGCCTCAATATGGTAATTCACAGGCCGAGCACCAATCGCACACCCTCCGGGCAAACTTACTTTGGCTTCACCATATTTTGCCACTAAGGGACCCAGCGCTAATATTCCAGCGCGCATTTTTTTTACCTGTTCATAGGGGGCCTCTTTTTGGGTAATCGATGGAAAAACAGAAACTCTTCCAGACTCTTTATCCCACTCTGTTTCACAACCCATAATTCTCAAAAGAGATAACGTGCTTTCGATATCCCACAGACGAGGAATATTTTCATAGGTAACTTTTTCATCAAATAAAATAGAGGCAAAAAGTAGAGGCAGCGCAGAGTTTTTTGATCCACTGACATCCACAATTCCAGATAATTTAGAGGGGCCCTCAATTATTAATGAATCCACTATTTAATCCCTTTCACAATTCTTGGTAATCCTGCGTAATCTCTCAAAACTTCAACCGATTGAAAACCTGATTTCATTAAAATTTCTTTAGCCGCGATCTCCTGATCACTTCCAATTTCGGATAGGAATAGCCCTTGTGGCCTTAAGAGCTGAAAACTATTTACTGCTAGGTGATTAAAGATCTCCGTCCCCGCCTCACCACCTATCAAAGCTAATTTAGGTTCACACTGCACCTCCTGACTTAATTTTTTCAATTCAGAGGCCGCAATATAAGGAGGGTTAGAAACTACCACATCGTAGGGAGCCCAGTCTTTGGCCAGTTCAAAAAAGTTTCCTTCATGAATAAAATACTTTGCATCTAGGGGTAATAACTGGCCTACATTTTTTCCCAAATAAGGAATAGATTCAGGATTAATCTCAAACCCATGCCATTGCCAATCGGGTCGTTCTAATAAAACAGAAATTCCAATATTTCCAGAACCGGCTCCAAGCTCTGCCACTTGAATCGTTCTCAAATCGCGACACTTTAATAATTCTTCTACTAAATGTTCTGTTTCTTTTCGGGGAATTAAAACTCCGGGTCCCACTTCAAATTGGGAGTGCCAAAACCATTCATATCCAACCAAGTATTGAAAAGGCTCTCCCTTCAAACGTCGCTCTAGTAATTTGTTGGCTAATTGAAATTCATTTTCAGTCAAGGGCTCTTGCCATCGACTATAAAATTGAATGGAATCTAATGAGATTGAAGCGCCTAAAATCTGTTTCATATGCAGCATCGGATCGGCACACTGGATCCCTGACTCTTCAATTCTTTTTTTCCCTAAATTGACAAAAGATTCTAAAGTCATGAAGCCGTTTGTTTTTTTAGCGCTTCAGATTCATAAAAAGCCAACAGACTAGAAATCATGGGATCAATATCACCACTCATAAAGGAATCGATCTGATGAATAGTAAAACCAATACGGTGATCGGTCACACGACCTTGAGGAAAATTATAGGTACGAATTTTTTCACTACGTTCGCCACTACCTACTTGAGATAATCTATCTGCTGAAATTTTAGCGTGCTGCTCTCCACGTTTCATATCTAGCAATCGAGTTTTCAAAACTTTAAGTGCTTTAGCTTTATTCTTATGCTGAGACTTCTCATCACGACACACACAAACAATACCTGACGGAATATGTGTGACGCGAACGGCAGAGTCGGTCGTATTAACACTCTGACCCCCAGGGCCTGAGCTTCTAAACACATCGATGCGAAGTTCGTTAGGATCGATATTCACCTCTACATCTTCTGCTTCAGGCATGATAGCCACGGTGACGGTGCTAGTGTGAATACGTCCTTGAGTTTCCGTCTTGGGAACTCTCTGAACGCGATGAACTCCACTCTCATATTTCAAAACACTATAAACTTTATCCCCTCGAATCATGAGAATAATTTCCTTAAACCCGCCTACATCATTGGAGGTAATCTCCATTACTTCAATATTCCATCTTTTGCTCTCGGCAAACTTCGAATACATTTTAAAAAGATCACCCGCAAAAATACCGGCCTCATCCCCACCGGCAGCTGGACGAATTTCAAGCATAATATTTTTGTCATCATTAGGATCTTTAGGCAGTAACAAAATCTTCAATCGTCGTTCTAATTTCGCGATTTCTGCCTCAAGAAATGAATTTTCCTCTAGAGCCATCTGCTTTAATTCACCAGAATCTTCTCTGATCAAAATTTCATTTGCGGAAAAGTCGGTACGTAATTTTCGATACTCACGATAAGTTTGTACGAGTGGCTGAAGGTTACTGTGCTCTTTACTTAGCTTTTGACAAAGACTTTGATTTGAAGCGATAGCAGGCGAGGTCAAACGCACTTCGATATCTTGAAAATGCGCCTCAACTTCGTCTAATTTATGAAACATTTAAGTGCTATAGACCAATTAAGAGGCACGTTTGGTGCCGTATTTTTTCATGAAGCGCTCTACGCGACCTTCAGTATCTACAAGCCTTTGTTTTCCAGTGTAAAGTGGATGACAGGCTGAGCAAATCTCAACCCGAATATCTTTTTTGGTAGCGCGAGTGAGAATCTCATTTCCACAAACACATCGTATTGTTGTTTCAAAATATTCTGGATGAATTTCGGATTTCATGAATGTTATTACTCCTGTGTCACTTCTTAAAAACGAAGAATGGCAATTTGGCATAAGTCTCAAGAAGTTGCAAGAGCTAAAGCCGGAAGTTTATATCGAGGAGTCACTCTGTAGACCTCCCCTTCTAAGCCATTAACACTCATAATTTCGATAACTTGTCTTTTGCCCTGTGATTTCTCTAGATAAACCACCCCATGAATAGCTGAAGCAATCCACTCTTTCACCGTTCGTAAGGGAAGAGAAACTCCCGAGATCATCATTAACCCCTCCAATCTTCGGAGGGCATCTAAGGCACTATTAGCGTGAATCGTACCCAGAGCCCCTCGGTGGCCTGTATTCATCGCTTGAATCATATCGAAAGCTTCGCCCCCACGGCACTCCCCCAAAATTAAGCGATCGGGGCGCATTCTTAGTGAGTTTTTCACCAAAGTCTGAAGAGTCACCTCCCCTCTCCCCTCGGGACTAGGGAGACGGGCCTCTAGATGAATAACATGAGGATGGTCCACTTGAATTTCTTTGGTCTCTTCAATGACTGTGATTCTTTCTGTTTTTGAAACTTTCTGTAAAAGACAAGAAAGTAGAGCCGTTTTTCCTGTTCCAGTGCCCCCCGCAATTAAAAGATTCGCTCCTCGCAAAGTTTCTTTTTCTAAAAATAGAGCCTCTTTTTCAGGGCAAAAATCATAAAGAGTTAATTTGCCAGCCATACGATGTTTTCTAATACTGATAAAAGGCCCTTCAACTGCAATGGGTGGCAAAATAATATGAAACCTACTTCCATCGGCTAGCCTTCCATCCAGATAAGGTTGCGCGGCATCCACTCTTTTTCCTAAAGGAATAATCATTCTCTCGATCAACTCCTGAAGAATTTCACGACTCACAAAAGGGGTTACCACAGAGCTGAGGACTCCTCCTTTTTCAATAAACATTGTTTTGGTGCCATTGATCACGATATCGGTGATCTCATCCTCAATAAAAAAAGGAATAATTACGGAGCACTTTCCCACGAATTGTTTTTCTACAAGTTCACAATACTGCATGTGAGATCACCTATATTTTTCTGTTTTTTCTTTGAAGGTTTGGCGAGTTGCATTTTCTTTTGCCTTCGTAGTCATAGAGAAGGTAACTGCCATTAGGAGCTCTGTTTGTTCTGAACCCTCGGAGGTCTTGGTAAAAAAGAGGGGGCCTATTAAGGGAATTGAACTCAGAAAAGGAACTCCCTCCTTTTCTTTTTTCGAATTCTGCTTTACTAAGCCGGAAAGAATGACAGTTTCGCCGTCAAGTGAACTCATTTTCGTTTTAAGGCTTCGGCGATTCAGAGCAGGAATACCCTCGATATTTTGGGATGATATTAATTCAGAAATCTCTAAATTAATATCGGAGCTAATATGAATTCGATCCACACTTTGAGGAAGTACCTTTGCAGTAAGGCCGTACCCCTTCCATTCGATATGACGATAATTTTTCCCAGAATTTTCGGTACTTGTTGCGACAGGAAATTCACCCCCAGAATGAAATACTGCCTCCTCGCCCAACCGCACATACAATTCAGGATTGGCAATTGTTTTCGCCCAACCCTCTTTTACTAAATGATGCAACCAGCCCTGAGCTGACACCAATGACATTTCATAATTCAGTCCTGTCATCGAAGCACTGCTAATAATATTTGCAAGGCCAGAAAACTGTAATGAATCGGGCCATCGAAAACCGCTTATCTGACTAAAAGCTTCATCCATCTCTAAAAATTCGAGTGAAACTTTTACCACCTCACGATCATTAGCTAGTGATGAACTCTCTGCCTCAGATGCTATAACTCTCACTTCATAAAAAAATTCTTTTCCTTTTTCCGTCCAAACTCTTACGGTGCTGCTGCCTTTAGTTTTTCCTATGAGTAGAAGTTCGGAAGAGGAGATTGTTTGCGCCTTTAAAATCTTACTATTTCCGACCGCGACTCTCTTGAGCTGCGGAATTTTTAACGTGCGACTAGAATTCAATCCCATACGAATTACCCTTGAAAAGGAATCCGATTCGGCTCTTGTTTTAATTTGAAAAAAAATAGAATAACTTAAAATTAAAAAACATAAGGATGGACGCATAGACGTGACTCTAAGAGCAATCCTCTGGCCAACAGGGATAGCCAGAGAAGACCGCGCTTCTTGGCGCCGTTAGGTGGAGTTCTGGTCTTATCGACCATTTCGAAAACTCTTTTATAATCCCTGAATGCCTAAATTATTTTGATTGTTACGATCTCTTAACCAGTTTCTGTTATCCGATCGATTAGCTACATTGATGTACTCTGATATAATATTATCTCCAATATACCCACCTGCATGAGTCACTCCCACAATTACCAATTCTCCATTAATTTCAGCAAAAGCGGGCCCGCCCGAATCGCCGAAGCAACTACCGGCACGATTACTAGGCCCCAAAATGCTCCGTGCATAACTTCTTGGAGTCAGAAAATTAATATAGGAATCGATACCGGCTACCATATTGGTACCCGTTCTTTTAAGCCCCGCTCCTCGTTTCGTTTCTAAATTATTACAACCGATACCCACCAATCGTAGTATTTGTCCTTGTGATACTTGATTTCCGAAATTATAAATTTGATCACCAGAGGCTGAATTTGGCTCAAATACTAAGATCCCAATGTCATTAGCATCATCTATCGACCCCGACCCCATCACAAATTTTGTGTAGGTAGAGACGGTCCCCTGAGCGGTCTCAAAACTATAACGACCCGAAAGACTCAAACAGTGAGCAGCCGTTAGCACAGCGCGATCACTGACAAAAGTACCTGTGCAGATTCCGTTTCCCTCAGGGAGAATGACCATTCCAACTCCAGGAAAACCGGAGGTGAGTTCGATCATACTGCCTGAAGATTCGGGTAAATTTTGATTTGAGAATTTATTACTGCAAGCCACTAATGACAGACTAACGATAATAAATGCGAGTAAACGCATATAACCATAGACGTGCTGCACCATTTTATTGCCCTTTAAAGTAGGGTCCCCACTAACGTTCTACCTATTCTGAATGGAAACCTTTTTTATCTGTTGGTTTTTAGAATTGCAATGAAGGAGCCAGCTTAGCCTAGTAATTACAAACTTTTGAATTTACGAGGTAATTTCAAGTATGCGTTTAGTCTACAATCGGTTGAAGAACCCTTAGACAAATGACGAACTTTTGGGCAGCAAGGAAGGGTCAGGAACCTTATGCTTCTCTTTTCAAAGAGTTAAGGTGGCCAGTTCTTAGACAAGGAAGATTATTTTGGTACCTGTGTTTCTTAAGTTTTAAATAATGCAGAGCTTTCGCTAAAAACATCACAATTCATTGTTAACTAACGAGACAAAAAACATAATTTAAATAAAGTAGGAATATAGCTGTAAATATGAGGATTCTTACATAATTTGAACCTTTAAATTAACCAAACTCTATTTTTGAAGATGGAGGAACTTATCAAAGTAATTACGGCCTCTTTTAAATCGGGTGGTTTCTCCGGCAGCAAAAAAATGTGCCCCCGACAGGAATCGAACCTGTAATTAGGGATTAGGAATCCCTCGTTATATCCATTTAACTACGGGGACAGATATCTAGAGACTTTATCTAGACTTTGCTTATCCTGCAAGATGTTGCCAGCCCTAAGCAGAGATTAACGACTCTTTGACAGTGTCATCAGCCTCCCTTAAACATTGAAATATGTCGATCTTTGGGAAATTTAAGTTCTCCCTCTTATGGGTTTTGCTGATAAGTGGTCATGGGTTCGCACTGGAATTTAATGAGTCTAAATTTATTATTCCTATTCCCAATAAACGTAGGGTCACTAAGTTAATCCCTTTTCCTAATAGAACCCGAGATACCCTTATTTACATGATGACCCTTTTTTTAAATCCTCTCGAGGAAGGTTTGTCTGTCATCGAGAGTAACCCACCTAAAAAGATAGATTGGGCCTTGATTCCAGCCGCCTCTTTAGCACCTGAAGCCTTAAGTATTTTTAAAGAGGCGAGTCGACAGGAAAATTCGGCATCTGTTTTTGAACTACTAAAAAACCTATTGGCTACTAAACCGACTTTAAATGCTAGGCATTTGCATCACTCCCGTTTTCCAGTTCCTGAAAATGTAAACCAATTACAAAGCCAATTCTCCTATCGTAGTTGGAATAGCGAGGTGATTGAAGTCAGTTCAGTGAAAGGGACCCAGAGAATTATCTATCGTAGTCCCAATCACTTACCAGAGATCTCAATTTCAGAAACTCATGTTATTTTCGATGATACGGTAAGAGAAACGGAACTTATTATTCCGAGAGAAAATTTGAGCGGACAATTTGATTTTTTTGCTTACGATCAGAAGGGCTTATTAACTCAAACCTCTTTATTTCAGTCTCAAAACGGAAAGAAAGTAAGCGCCCCAGTTCCGTACGCCTGTTTAACCTGTCATTATGATGGAGCTCAAGGTGTCTTCCAACGTAATCCTGTTTCCCCATTCTTAACTGGACGACACAAATAACCTCTCTACTCCTCTAGAAACTTCAATTCGATACCAAAGGTTTCTGGTAATTGAACTACGGCGAGAACTGCAAATAAAACTGCGACTACCGCTACATAAGAGGCTGCAGTTATCACATCCATCTTTTGATTTAAAAACTCAAATAAAAATGAAAGCGGTATCACTGAAGCGCGAACAAAATTAGGAACAAGAGTTGTGACCGTAGCCCTTAGATTGGTTCCAAAACTTTCCGCGGTCATGGTCACCAAAAGAGCCCAATAGCCCGCAAAAAATCCCAATACAAAACAGACCGAGTAAAAATAAAATTGAGACCTTTGAAGGGCTGTTAAATAACAGGCGATAGATAAAGTTAATAGTAGAATAAATAGAATGACTATTTTCTTACGTGATTTGACCCACTGGCTCAGCGCTCCCGAAACAAAATCTCCTAGCGCAACACCAAAGTAAGAATACAAAACCGATTTTGAAGCGGTGATAGGTTCACCAGAAATCGAAAGTGCTTTTCCAAATTCTGGAGCAAAGATCATTAAAATACCGCTATTAAACCAAATAGGAAGCCCTAGTAAAACTAGATTTAAAAATCTGAGCGCTCTTTTAGGGGATCGAAATAACAATCGAATATCCCCTCTGTTTTTGTGCTGAGAGATCTCCTTAAAAAGCTCGGGCTCTGGAAGTGAAATACGAAAAAGTAGTAAGGCAATACCAATCATTCCTCCTATAACATAGCAAACTTTCCAAGAAAAAAATTCTGATAGCAAAGCCGCTAGCATTCCACCCATGAGACCAAATCCTGCTACCGTCATGGTGCCGAGACCCCGTTTTTTTGAGTCCATGCTCTCACTTACTAAGGTAATAGCAGCCCCTAGTTCACCTGACAGCCCCACACCTGCAATAAATCTTAAAAAAGCATACTGGGGAATACTAGTTACAAAGGCATTAAGAAGAGTTGCCACAGAATAAAGAAGGATAGAACCGTAAAGAACCTTAACTCGACCCTTTTTATCCCCTAAAATTCCCCAGATAAAACTGCCGACAATAAGCCCCCCCATTTGCATATTGAGAAGAAAAATTCCTTGGGTAAAAAGATCGGCCTCTCTAACTCCAATAGCAAGAAGACTTGAGCGTCTTAGTACAGAAAAAAGAAACAGATCTAAAATATCAACGAAGTAACCTAATGAGGAAAGAATAATGATTCTAGAAATCATAGTAATCTTTTCACTTCGTTATCTGCCTCATCTACCTATGGAGCTTTGGGATAAACTCTCAGATAAAATCGTTTTTTTGCCTGTGGTTTTACCGTCTCACCTTGATTCCAGATTTGGATATAAGCATAATCTGAACAACTTCCGTCAGGGCGATTAATCTCATCGCACCTTCCTTCAGTTCCCAAGGTAAATTTAGCTAAATCTGCTTCGGAATTAAGAATGAAGGTTAAATTCCCCGCCTCCTCCTTGGTCCAGTGGACCGCTCCTTCAAGAGCCCCTCCAGAGTAATTAACTTTCACAGTCACAGGAAATTTGAACTGATAATTGGGGGCATTTTTTAATCCCACCTCCATATCAAAGTTAGCAACCTCTCCCTCAACCCATTTTATTTTAATGGGATTATTACGACTACCAGGGCCTGTGCTTGTCACTTCATTAGTTCCATTTTTCACTACAAATAATGCCGGCGTAGATTCTTCCATGTTGAAGTTTCTACCATTGAGTGCCTTTAGAATGAGATCCTTAAGCTCAAAAGGCGCTCTCACTCCCTCTCTACCCAATTCATCTGCAAACAACATGTGTTGAAACCACTCTACCGCAGTTAATGCGGGATGGTCTCTAGTAAGTCTCATGGTTTCCATCGTGAGATCGGTTACTTTATGAAGCCCAGATTTTCCATACCGAGCCATTGCCCCCTGGAGAAAATCGTTCATCGATCCACCGTAGGCTTCACCATCGTCATGAACTTCATTAGTTAAGTAGTATCCGGTCTGGTTAAAAATTCTCATTTTTTCTTTACCAGGAAAATGCAATCCGCCAGTGATATCATTTAAAATCAATTGGGCTACAAAATCGGCCATTCCTTCGCTGAGGCCGCCAGTATCTGCCAATTGAATATGATCTCCCATCAAACGATCCATCACGCCATGACCTAACTCGTGCCAAATAGTAGTATTGTCTCGAGCCATATTTTGACTGTCTGGAGAGTAGGTTGTGAAATTGATCGTATCGTCAGTATAGAAAGCATTATTCCGATAAGAGATATCGGGATTAAAAAGAAAGGCATGAAAAGGACGAGTTGAAAGATCGGGATCGGTAAACCCTAAAGATCTGAGTGAATCAAACATTTGGGTGACGGCCCAGTAAACCTGCACCTCATCAAATCCATCATTGATGTAAGAAACAGGATCATGATTTTCAAGGCGTCTTGCAGGACGATTCCAAGCATCATCTAAAGAGGTGATTGGACGTCCATAAATAGCGGCTGAGGGGATCATCTCTTCATGATCGGGTTCACTAGCCATCACCACATATTCAGGTCGAAAATGAGCAGAGGGTGAAGGAGTAAAACTTAGATTGGGTAATTTTGCTGCTTCAGTATATAAATTTACCGTTACGTATTTACCATCCAGAAATACCCCTCCATTCTCAAAATTATTTTCCTCCACAGGCAGAACAGAAAATAGTTTTTCTACTTGGTCTTTAATATAAGCCATCGACCAGAAGCCCTGTTTTCTACCTTCTGTGGTTAACCCCAATAAAGGCTCAAATAAACTGTCTTTATAATGCTGCGATTTAAGATTGGCTAAAGGATCCTGTCCTTTGGCCCTATGAATTCTGCGATTTAAATGTCTGAGTTCACTAGCCACTCTAGCCATTTGAAGCGGAGCCGCTCTCCCCTGTTCTATCTCCTCATAGATAGGAAAGATATTGACTGGAATACTAAACTCATCCTGGCTAGCCAAATCGGCCTGAGGAAATTCTTCATAGGAACTGTTTAATACTTTTTTAGATATTAAAGAGAGCACCACTACATGCTTACCTCTTTTGGCTTTTATCTTCACAACTCTAACTAATTCTCCATTTTCCCACATGTCTTGCCATGTTAGTTTACGAAGAAAAGGATCGTCGGTTTTTTTAATCGCCATTCTTACAAGTTCAGTCGTATCAAAAGAATTCAATACAGCCTTCGCAGTTTTAGCACTCCATCTTCCAGTAGCAGGGCTCACGTCTATTTGAGCTTCAATCTGAATCGTTTCACTGTTTTCAAGAGAGGTCCAAATTCTCAGGCTTAATCCTCTAATAGGAATTCCCGCAGCAGTTTGTGCCAACATCATATATTGACTGGTCGCTAGTTTTCGATTTTCCACCAACATGAAATTGGAAGGGGATAATTCAATCGTCGTTTTCGTACGAATCACATCCAGCACGTGGACTAAATTAGAATTCTTATCCTCTTTTCCAGTCCAACGAACCGATTGAGGTTGTGCTAAAGAAATAGCACCCAACAAAAAAGAACAGAGCAAGCTAGCTTCTAAAAAAATGACTTTCATGAATTTAATCCCCCATTTTGAAACAGGCTGAAATCGTAGGAGATTTCACCTGAAGCCTATTAAATAAATAGCCACACCGCAGCACTTATGTCAAAGAGTGTTGCCAAACAGGAGTGTTATTTGTTTAAGTGGCGGGTGGGAACGGGAGAAACTTATGAAAACTATTAAATCCAGAGTTCTATTTTATTTTTTGATATCCTTTCAGGCCTCGATTTTTGGCAATAGCCTCAGGCCAATAGATTTTAAACTGGGTCCGAATGCTAAAATTAAAATCTATCAAAATTTTCCTGTTTACCTAAATAATCCTCAGATCGAAAGAGCCGTAATTGTCATTCACGGTGTGACTCGGAATGCTGATGAGTATTTTCAGTATGTCCTAGAGGCAGCTACCATGGAACATGTAGAAAATCGGACCTTAGTTTTAGCTCCACATTTCAAAATTGAATCTGACCCTAGACAAAAGAACGAACTTTATTGGAAAGACAGTTGGAAATTCGGAGATAGAAGCGAACAATTCC
>SHZA01000065.1 GCA_009692515.1 Bdellovibrionales bacterium | reverse complement strand
TGTCACGGTCCCGTAGTAATCCCCCTAATAATTTTCTCCCAGATAAACACCATTTTAATGATGTTTTACTTTACTCTGCGTGAAATTACCGTGCTTCACCAATTCCTCTTTCGTAAAAATAAAATCACTGCGATCAAAATTTGCGAGTTCATAGGTGGGGCCCATGCGAATGGCATCGACAGGGCATGCCTCTTCACACATCCCGCAGAACACACACCGAAGCATGTCGATATTAAATTCTAATGGAAACTTTTCAACCTTAGGATCGGGATGCTCGGCGGCAGTAATGTGAATGCAGGCGGCAGGACATGCCGTAGCACATAGCATACAGGCCGTACAGCGAAGCTCCCCATTTTCCTTAACGGTAAGAATTTGCAATCCACGAAACCTGGAGGAATATTTTCTTCTGATCTCTGGATAGTTAATCGTGGGCATTTGCCCGGGGCGTAATAGATTTCTTAAAAAATGACGGCCCGTCACCATCATCCCTTTTAAAATAGCAATTAAATAGACCCGCTGAGAAATAGGAAGTGAGTATTTAACCTTTTGCATATTTAATCCCCTCGGCCCTTCCTACCACTCCGATATTAACTCCCGATGCCGGCATTTTTTTCCAGTCCATTCTGGCCCCCGGAAAAATAGCTTCATCGGAAAGACGTTTAAACACAGTTTGAAATCTTCCCGTTGGAGATACGGCGCGATCATTGCCCTCTTTAATTCCAAATACCACCGCATGTGAATCTCTAGAGGTAAATTGCCAAGGCATGGAGGCCACCAGCTTTTGCATCAGCCCTAATGCATTCACCATCGTTCCAGATTTTTCAAAACTCGAGGCATTAGGAATGAGCCAAGTGGCCTTTTCAAACAACGCAACTCGTGTGGTCGCATGAATAGTGATCGAAGTTTCTTTCGGCGTTTTAATAAGAAGTTCAGCCGCTCCAGGCATCGTGACCCCTTCAAGACCTAAAAGCAGAAAATGGTCAAACTCCTTAGCCTGAAGTTTTTTAATCACCTCTTCATGTTTCAACCAGGAGGTTTTAGTGGTCTCCATGAGCTGTAAAAATCCGGCCGCATTGGGAGTCTGATCATGGTGTTTTAAAATACCATCATAGGCTTTTCTATCTTCAACCGTTCTCTCATCTACTATCCAGGTAAAATGGGTGACCCCTAAACCGGAAAAACCCTCTAGACAATCTGCCATCTCTTCGGTCGTCAAATAGGTAGAAAGCCCGACCAATACTTTTTTAGGTGCCGATTGAATATTAGAGGCCATTACCTTGAAAAAAGTTTCCCAGGTCTCTTCAATAATTTTTCCTTCAACCTGTTTCTGCGGACTGGTGAGACGATTAGCATCACTGACATAATGGGTGTTCCATCTTCCCGTATCACACATCCAGCTCTGATTCACATCAGGATTTCTTCTGGGCTCCACACGATAGAGTTTTGTAGTGTCAGGATTCACAGACACCGTCACGTTACAACCTCTAGCACACTGAGTGCAGACAGAATCATTACGTTCTAAAAACCACACTCTTTGTTTAAAGCGAAATTCTTTGGCCGTTAAGGCCCCCACCGGGCAAATGTCGGCTAAATTTCCGGTGTAATCATTGCGCAAAGGTTTCTCATCGTAGGTTCTTAAAATACTACGGTCACCACGATTAAAAATTCCTAGCTCATGGGTTTTAGTAACCTCAGCAGTAAAGCGCACACACCGAGTGCAAAGAATGCATCTCTCGTCGTCTAAAATAATAGTTCCGATGTCTACGGCCTTAGGCTTATGGTTTTTAGTCTCATATTCAATCCTACTTTTATAAAGACCATACTCTTGATAATAATCTTGAAGCTTGCACTCCCCCGCCTTATCGCAGATGGGACAATCTAAGGGATGATTAATCAAATGTAGTTCCAACACCGATTGCACAATGTCCTTCACCTTATCGGTATCGGTTCTTACTACCATCCCTTCGGTCGCCATCGTATTACAGGAGATCTGAAGTCGTGGATTTTTCTCTATCTCACACATGCACATTCGACAGACACCCGCGATAGAAAGATCTGGGTGATAACAATAATGGGGAATGAAAATTCCAGCGGTCTGCGCCGCCTGAAATACGGTCATTCCAGGCTTTGCAATAATCGCCGTTCCATTGACGCTTAAATTAATTTCTTGGGGTTTGTCACTCAATGGGCAGACCCTCCACACTGTTTCATTGGGCATCCTTTTTGATCCAGGTGAGCTTGAAACTCTTCAGGAAACTTATTAATAAAACCTAACACCGGCATCGCCGCTGCATCCGATAAAGCACAGATAGTAGTGCCCATCATACTCTTTGCTGTCTTTTTTAGAGATTCTAAATCTGCGGAGGTAGCCTCACCTCGGCCTATTTTTTTAATCATTTTATAAAGCCAGCCTGTGCCTTCACGACAGGGAGTGCACTGACCACAGGATTCATCCCAATAAAATTCCGCCAGATGCTCTAATAATTTTAAAAGGCATTGGTGTTCAGAAACTACAATCACGCCCCCCGAACCTAAAAAGGTTCCGAATTTTAACATCGACTCATAATCTAAACAGGCGACGTCGACTTCACTCGCGGTGAGTGGAGGGGTAGAACTCCCACCAGGAATGACCGCCTTAAGTTTAGCGCCATTTTTCATTCCACCCGCACACTCGTCGATAAAGGCCTTTAAGGAGATACCCATTTCCACCTCATAGGTGCCAGGTGTCTTTACCCATCCACTGATAGAAAATAGTTTCGTCCCTTTGCTTTGGCCTTTACCATACTGGGTATAGGCCTCGGCCCCATTTTCAATAATCCAAGGAACCGCACATAAGGTTTCCACATTATTAACGACCGTAGGGCACCCCAAAAAACCGGAGATAGCAGGAAAGGGAGGTTTAAGTTTAGGATAGCCTTTTTTCCCCTCCAAAGAGGAGATCAGCCCTGTCTCTTCGCCACAAATATAGGCCCCCGCTCCACGGTGCAATACCACCTCTAAATCATGCCCACTGCCTAAAATATTTTTTCCCAAATAACCTTTAGCGTAGGCCTCTGCAATCGCCTTTTCCACAATTTTTCCAGCATGAACATATTCACCTCGAATATAAATATAACTTTTGTGGCATCTGACTGCAAAACTGGAAACGATAATTCCTTCAATTAAACTATGCGGATTTTTTTCTAAAATCACTCTATCTTTAAAGGTTCCCGGCTCCGATTCATCTGCGTTGCATAATAGATAGATAGGTTTTCCCGAATCAAAGGGGACAAATCCCCATTTGCTTCCGGTAGGAAACCCCGCCCCTCCCCGTCCTCTCAACGCACTTTTTTTAACCTCATCGATGATCTGATCAGGGGGCATCGCAAAGGCCTTTTTTAGAGACGAATAGCCCCCCACACTTTCGTATCCAGAAAGGGTGTGGAGATTTTCTTTCCTAATATGTTTAAAAAAAATCTTTTTTTCATCAGGAAGAATGACCGAGGATGAGATGGAATCTGAATCTATTGGCATGGGATTCCCGGCCCTTCTAGAACTATCCCTGCGCGCAGTTTTATAATTAGCTCTCTTAATTTTTCTGGGTTTAAATTTTCGCAATAATCGTCGTTAACTTGCACTACAGGCGCCGTATCGCAGGAGCCCAAGCATTGCACCGGCACAAGACTAAACATTTTATCCTCGGTCACTTCATTTAATCCAATGTGCAATTCTTTTTTTATCAGCCGAATTAGATCCTCCGAACCCATCATCGAACAGGTAATATTATTACAAACCTGTAGACAAAATTTACCCATGTCCCTCTTTTTGTACATGATATAAAAAGTGACCGCCTCATAAACATGGGCCGGGGGCATCTCTAAGAGCTGTGCCACATAATCCATCACCTCAGGAGTCAGAAATTCAAATTGCTCCTGCGCTAACCAGAGAGTGGGTAACAAAGCCGAGGCCTTGATCTCATATTTAGCTAAGGTATTTTCAAAACGAAGTTTATTTTGAGGGTTAAAGCAGATAGTCATCGGTCTAACTCTCCGGCTACAATATTTAAACTCCCTAAAGATGCCACAGCATCACTCACCGTTTGGCCAATAGACATCTCAGGAAAGGCTTGATAGATCGCAAAGCACGGAGGTCTCACTCTCACTCGATAGGGACGGCCTTGATTATCGGAGGAGATAAAAAAGCCTAATTCTCCGTTAGCAGCTTCGGTACACGCATACACCTCTCCGATAGGAGGACGAATGCCATGCATGAATAGTTTAAAATGGGCCATCAGACCTTCGATACTATTATAAACCTCCTCTTTAGGAGGCAATACAATCGCCCAATCGTCGATATTAACCGAGCCGCCCGGAATATCTACTAAGGCCTGCTGAATAATTTTTAAACTCTCCCTCATCTCTCCCATGCGAACTAGGTATCTAGCGTAAGTATCGCCTTCGGTTTCGGTAATGACGTTCCAAGAGAACTTATCGTAATCGTAATAGGGCATCGCTTTACGAACATCATAGGGAATGCCGGTAGCTCTTAGACAGGGTCCGGTAAAACCGTATTCTAAGGCATTCTCTTTTGAGATCACGCCCACGCCACGAGTACGGTCTATCCAAATACGGTTTTTGGTTAAGAGAGCCTCCACGTCGTCTAAAGTTCTGGGAAGATTATTTACCACCTTTTGACACCACTCTACCCATCCCTCTGGCAGATCTTGGTACATGCCTCCCACACGAGTGGCGCTGGTAGTAAGTCTGGCACCACAGAGAGCTTCAAATAGATCATAAACGTTCTCTCTCTCTCTAAAAAAATACCAAAAACAGGTGAGAGCGCCGATATCGACGGCATTGGCACCAATACACACCAGGTGGTCAATAATTCTAGAGAGCTCGCAAAGAATAAGGCGAATTCTTTGACATCGCGGCGTGGGTTTAACGTCTAAAAGTTTTTCTACTGCCATCACATAACCCACATTATTCATCATCGCCGATACATAATTAAGTCGATCGGTAAAGGGAATCACCTGATTCCAGGTGTGAGTTTCTGCCATTTTTTCAAAGCAGCGGTGGAGATATCCAATCTCAAGTTTCATATCACGGATAATTTCGCCTTCAAGATCTACAAAGATTCTTAACGTGCCATGGGTGGCTGGGTGTGAAGGGCCAAGATTCAGCCGTAGGTATTTAGAATTTTCAGGAGGTGTGAGTGTATTAAGCATTACATACCTTCCGAAGGCACAGCCGTTTTAAGTCGTTGGTATCTATCTGAGGGATAGTCTTTTCTTAAGGGATGCCCTACAAAATCGGAATGGCAGAGAAGGCGAATTAAATTAGGGTGCCCGATAAAATTAACACCGTAAAGATCCCAAGCCTCTCTTTCAAACCAATTTGCCGCCTTATAAATATCGTAGATAGAATCGATGCTAGGCTGCTCGTCAGAAAGGAATACCTTGATTCGGATGCGGCGAGTTTGCAGTAGAGAAACTAAATAATAGACCACCGCATATCGCTCAGGCTGGGGCAAAGCATACTTTATATAATCCATGGCAAAAAGATCCATGAGAACATCAAAACGAAAATTAGGATCGTTCTTTAAAAAACTAATAAATTCCCGAATCCCCTCTTTGCGCACAGAAAGGGTGGTTTCTCCACGAAACTCATCCACATTTAAAATTTGGCTCTGAATAGATTCAGGCAAATTGGGTAACACATTAGCGAGCCATTTTATGTGTGTCTCTTGCACGGACAATGCCCCCCTTAGTAATTTTTTCTTGCAATTTTAGCATGCCATAAATAATGCCCTCAGGAGTGGGCGGACAGCCAGGAACATACACATCGACCGGAATAATATTATCGATCCCTTGCATCACATGATAGGCGCGATAGAAACCGCCACTAGAGGCGCACACTCCGACAGCAATCACCCATTTGGGTTCTAACATCTGATCATAAACCTGTTTTAAAACGGGTCCCATTTTTTCAACTACGGTGCCAAGGACTAGTAAACAATCGGCCTGACGAGGGCTAAAGCGAACCACTTCAGCACCAAAGCGAGAGACATCATAGTGACTGCCCACTGTGGCCATATATTCGATAGCGCAACAGGCGGTTCCAAAAGGAAGTGGCCACAGAGAATTTTTTCGACCCCAATTCACAAAATCTTCCAGCCGAGTGGTAAACGCAACACTCTTTAGATCGGCCTCCACACTTGAAATTGTAAGTGACTGTTCTGACATGAAAAAAGTTTACCCCTTCCTTTTTTAAAGGCTACGTACTTTCATCCCATATTCTAAGTCAGTCAACCCTAAGATAGCGATTCTTTTCCCCCTTATTTCAAGGGGGATTTTTAGGGGGACGGAGGTCACACTTTTAAAATAAATTTAAGGAAATCGCCCTTTACTTTGGGTCTGTTAATTTCTACTAGGTGGCTTGGGCAATAGGGCTAGTGGATCTGTCGGAGTTCTTTGATTTCGCACCTCAAAATGCAGATGAGGTCCTGTGGATCTACCGGTAGAACCTACCTTTCCCAATGACTGGCCCCGAGACACAAAGTCCCCTTTTTTGACGTTGATTTTAGAAAGATGCGCATAAACGGTCGCATAGGTATCTGGGTGACGTAGAATCACCATTTTTCCGTATCCAGAAATCTTACTTCCGCTGTAGATCACATGGCCCGACCTGGAGGCTAAGACCTGGGTCCCTTTGGGAGCGGCGATATCGATCCCCTCATGCTTTTCCCCTCCCCGATTTCCAAAATGAGAGCTTAGGGTGCCATAGACCGGCCAGTTAAATCGAGGTATTTGGCTAGAGGGGTCTCTAGAAGGCCCCTTTCTATTTTTAGCAAGTGAACCCGACCCTTCTGGAGCGATCCACTCCTCATCCCCTTCATTCCACCCAGGGATAGATTCAAAAGGAATATAAATTTTATCCCCTACATGAATCCCTTTGCCTATCGCCGCATTATATTCTTTTAAATCGCTAAGGCCCACTCCGTAGCGCCTCGCAATTTTCTCTTGGGTGTCACCTAAACTCACTTCATGATAACGAGGTTGCAAACCCGAACAGGCATTGAGTAACACCAGAAGGCAAAGGCAGACCCCAGATTGAATTGTAATCTGTCTTACTAGAGCACACCCCTTCATCACCGATTGCCCCCTTACCTTAAGTGAACTGCATTCTCATCGATATTTTTATGAATTTAAATTTTAAAAAAGAAAATGTTCCCATTGAAGAAATGAGATAGGCAACTTTACCATAACTTTTGGGAAACTCGTGCCGCGATGCTTTTCGGTTGCAGTCTCCTGTGGCGTTTTATTTTTTAAAGGCACTCTGGAGTGTCGTATAAAATTCATTATGGGTACCATCAATAGTGATGGGAGCTATAGAAATATAGGACTCCTGCACGGCATGACAATCGGAATGTAGATCCTCTTCAAATCCTTCGTAGGCGCCACCAATCCAGTAGTAGTCTTTGCCTCTAGGATCGGTTCGTTTGGTAACCTCATCTTTGTAATATCGAATTCCCTGGCGAGCTATTTTCATCCCTTTAATTTGAGTGGGCTCTAAATTAGGAATATTCACATTCAAAAGAGAATGGGAAGGAAATGGAATTTTAAGCGTGTCCTCAACGACCTTTCTGGCCATTTGGGCGGCCATTTCAAAACGCATAGGCTCTCGGGGAGTATTAGGTAATGATAAAGAAACATCGGCCAAAGAAAAGGCATAGCTTCTGATATTCATCAAAGCGGCCTCTCTAGCCCCGGCCACCGTTCCTGAATAATAGAGATCGGTTCCTAAATTAGCTCCTCGATTAATTCCTGATAAAAGAATATCGGGTCGCCCCTTTACGATTTCACGAATGCCTAGATAAACACAATCGGCAGGAGTTCCTGTGGTTGCAAAATAGTTATTTCCAAAGGAGAGAATTCTCAATGGCTTGTGTAAAGTAAGACTATGCCCTGCCGTACTTCTCTCACGGTGCGGAGCCACCACAAACACCTCGCCCATATTTTGAAAAGCATTGGCTAAGGCCTTAATCCCAGGAGAATCGATACCATCATCATTTGAAATTAAAATTTTCATTAGGTCCTCTTGTTTAAAAGATAACTTTCAATAAAGGGTTGAAGTTTTCCATCTAAAACAGCCGCCACATCGCCCACCTCAAAATCTGTTCTGTGATCTTTACACAAACGATAAGGCGCCATTACATAAGATCGAATCTGACTTCCCCAAGCAATATCCATTTTAGAATCTTCGACCTTTTTTTTGTCTTGGTTTCTTTTTTCAACCTCACGATCAAAAAGTCGGGCCTTTAATACCTTCATGGCCATTCCACGATTTTGATGTTGAGATCTTTCATTTTGTGAAGAGACCACGATGCCAGAGGGAATGTGAGTTAAGCGAACGGCGGAATCGGTTTTGTTGACATGCTGTCCTCCAGCGCCGCCGGCCCGAAAGGTTTCTATTCTCAAATCTTTATCTAGCACTTCAATTTCAATATCTTTTTCAATATCGGGATACACAAATACAGAGGCAAAGGAGGTGTGCCTTCGTTTATTTGAATCAAAAGGAGAAATTCTTACTAAGCGATGCACTCCATTTTCAGCACCTAAAAGGCCAAAAGCATAGGCCCCTTGCACTAACAAGGTGACCGATTTGATTCCAGCCTCTTCACCGGCTAGCTCGTCGACTAAACTCACTTTAAAACCCTGTGCTTCGCTATATCGCAAATACATTCGCATTAACATTTGCGCCCAATCTTGCGCTTCAGTGCCGCCCGCTCCCGCATTAATACAGACAAAAGCATCGACAAAATCATTGGGTCCCGCGAGCATTTGCGCCAGTTCCATCGCGCGAATTTGGTGTTCAAGGGCCTTTACCTCTAGAGCAACCTCTTTTACATTTACTGGAGAGGGTTCGAGATCCACAAGATCACTAAGAGCCCTAGCATCCTCTAATTTTCTTTTCGCCAGATTAATTTTATCAACGCTAGTTTGAAGAAGCGCCTTTTCTTTAAGGATGGTCTGTGCCGCCTTTTGATCGACCCAAAAACTTTCGTGGGTTTCCTGGTTTTCTATCTCTGAAATTCGTAGTTGTTTTTTATCAAAGTCAAAGTCGCCCCCTTAGCGTTTCATACCGCTCGCTAAGAGTTTTTAAGTTACGTTTTAGCTCGTCAAAATTATAATGTTCTAACTCACTCATGGGTTCCTTTGCTAAGATTCACGATTATTATCATAGCCAAGTATTTTTACAAACATAGGTTTTATTTTTAGAAAAAAAGAATTCGGCCGTAGGCCATTATTTTTTGCACTAGGAGGGCCGGTTTTCAATAGTATCGAGGATAGGTAGCCTGAGAATTAAAACTGGAGAAGCCAAGAGACAACGAGAAGGATCTACGACCACACCGTCCGCGCCTTCCGCATCGGCCACGGCGACCCAGACCACCAAAACCAAAACCTAACCTAAAACTGAATCCAGACCTACGATAGCTAGGATAACCATATCGGGGATAGGGCATTACACTCATAGGATAGGGATAGCCTCCACCACAAGTATGGCCAGAACCACCACACCCACCGTTATTTATAGGAACAGGATAATAGGAGGGGCCACAGTTACCCACGCTACAGGCTGGCGTTACCGACCTTAACATTGGCACCGGCATCACCGAAGAGGCGGGAATCACAGATTGTTCAGCTCTAGCTGCAACAGATCCTAAAATCAAAAACACATACATCAAAAATTTTTTTTCTTTCTTCATCAACATCCTCATCACCATTTTTAAAAATGCAGCGCATTTCGCTCAAAGAGCTCAACATCAACAATTAGCCCTACCCTTGGTTTCGAACAAAACAAGGATATCTCGCGAATTAATAGAGCAGATGACATACCAGGGGTGAAACTCTATTTTTGAGCTTCGCTTAGCGGAGCAAGAGGGATTAAGACTTAAATCTGTCATGACATCTAAGGTGTATTCTAGACGAGATACCT
>SHZA01000064.1 GCA_009692515.1 Bdellovibrionales bacterium | reverse complement strand
AGAATCCGTGAGGCCTTATTCCTGTCGCCCCGCGCTTCAATCAACGCCCCTTCGTATTTCTTGCGCTCACCTGAAACAAATGCCGCCCCCTTTTTTCCTAGGAAGGGTCGATTGAAACGAGCGATAAACATAGCACCGATTTCAGGGAGAACTTGGCAAACGTGTTTTTCACGAATGACGCCGTCGCCGCTTTTAAATGCCATCAGTTCTACCGCTGCTTCAAGTTGCCTGATATTTCCTGGCCAATGAAACGCCTTAAGAAGTGTAAGAGCGCCTTCAGTAATTGTGACCGGTCCCTTTGTCGTCCTTAGGGCGAGAAAATAATGCACCAGTTCCGGAATATCCTCTATGTGATCACGTAGCGGGGGGAGAACGAGTTTTATTTTTGCTAATCTGTAATAAAGATCTTCACGAAACCGTTTTTCTTTAATGGCCTTTTCAAGGTTGATATTTGTAGCCGAGATACACCTGAAACTTACATTACGCTCTTCAATCGAGCCGACACGTTGAACTTTTCGCTCCTGAATAACGCGAAGAAGTTTTGCTTGTTGATGTGGCGGCATGTCTCCAATTTCGTCCAAAAACACAAAGCCACCGCCAACGGCTTCAAATGCGCTAGCACGATCCTTATCTGCGCCGGTAAACGCGCCTTTGACATGACCAAATAGTTCAGACTCTGCAATACCATCGCTGATAGCTCCACAATGAATGGGGACAAAGCGACGAGATGGATCTGCTATTTGAGCAATCATTTTTGCTACCACCTCCTTGCCGGTACCGGTTTCGCCAAGCAACATAATGTCCCTAGCACCACTTTCAACAGCCTCTTGAATGTCGGCGCGCAAATTCTGCATCAATTTGGAGCTGCCAATGAGTTGGACCCTCTTACTATTGGCGGACGATCTGGCAGCCTGATTGAGCGCTCGAAGCCGGGAATCCCGCCGATTTAATACCTCTCTTACGGCGTTCCGAACGCTGTCAGGGGATGCGGGTTTGGTTAGGAATTGCGTAATACCAGCGTTGAGGATTTCGATCAGTCGATCGGGTTTTGTCTCGCCACTTATCACGATAACGTCTGCACCCGAATCAACGGATTGAATTTTCCTAAAGAGATCGAGTCCACTCCGGCTATCACCATCAAAATTAAGATCGAGCAGAATGATGTCAAAAAAATTGACCTGAATTGCCGCTAATCCCTGATCAATTGAACTTGCGGTCGAAACTTCACATTCATCTTCAAGGATCAACGGCACCTGCTCCAACCAGATTAGGTCATCGTCGATTGCTAAAATGCGTGGCTTATTTCCACTCATACGTTTTCCCCCATATCAGATAATGGCAATGAAACCTCAAACCGCGCGCCACTTAAAATCGGAGAATGTGCGGGTATCAATTCGCCGCCGTGCGCTTGCACAATTTTCCGTGAGACGGTTAACCCCAGACCAGATCCATGTACCTTCGTGCTTTTTAATAGGCGAAAAACTTTGTCCGGCTCCTTTGGAATCCCTCTACCCGAATCATCAATCGCTATTGAAATTTTTTTCGCAGCTCTATTGACGTTGGCCGAAATAATAACGGCACCATGAGGATCGATTGGATCATTTTCAAGGCAGGACTCGATCCCATTTTTTATGAGATTTGTGAAAACACGTTCAAGTTGTACGGGATCATGAGCTAGCATCAGGTTTTCTGGAAAGTCGATCATTTGGACCTCAATATTTTTTGCGACTCCAAGCGCTTCATTTGTTTTTATAGCGCTCTTAACTGTGGAAGTAAGGTTGCACAGTTTGGGAGAGACGGAGATCTCTCGGCTGCCATCTAATGTCAGATCAATAATCTCGCCAATTTTAGGTAAATTTGTTTCGCTGGCTCTGAGGAGTGTTTCAAGTCGAGCTTGGCGTTTAGTGGGATCGTTTTGCTGCTCTTTCACCAGACTTGTTGCGCTCAAGACCGAATGGAGAAGCGTCCGAATATCGTGGATGACTCCGCGAGCGATTTGACCATAAACAGCCTGTTCTCTTGCCTCGAATGAGCTGGAGAGTTTTTGGGAAATATCTTTAATTTCTTTAGGCCAATATTCCTGAGGCAATTGCGCTCCGGTACTCGTATCAACAAGCGAGGCAATTGGTTTTAATAAATATTTTCCAATAAAGTATTTTTGCAAAGCCAGCGCGAATGCCAACACCAAGGCAATGGGCACCACGCTCCAGAAAAATAGAGAAAAGCGTTGAGTCGTAAGAAATGACGGCACCGGCTTGGTGATTATTACATAAATATTTTGCTGAACATGGGGAATTGCCCGTAGCACCGCCAGTTCGCCGTCAATTCGCTGAGAACAATATTCAGCAAAGGAACTCTCGATAAAGGAACTCTCGGCAGAGCAAGGAAGGCCCTTTTTGAGTTCTACTTTGCTTAATCCCAGTTCGGTCTTGAGATTTGCGGCTACATTTGCCGATGCTCCACTATCTCCGAGCAGAAGTTCTCCCGAAAGACGCCTTGAAACAGTTATCGACTTTTCCGCTAACTCATCCACCAAGCGATCTTGGATATTTCTATAGTCGAGCCATCCCATGACGAAGAAGGCAATGGCACAGGTAAGCACAGCGAGGCCTCCCGAAATAATCCAGGAAATCGCCATGTACTCTTTCAGCGGTCTATTGCCTCCAACTGTATTCAAACGCCTATCTCCGTGTTTCCGAATAAACAATGTTGCCCGACTTCAACGAATAAATACTCACACCCCAGGGGGCAGAGAATTGCTTTTTTCCCTTGGATTTAAATGATGCTTGAAACGATTTAGAATCAGATGGCTTTGCCTCACAAAGAAACTTTGCTAGGCCGTCAAAGATGCGAACGATGGCGAGCGCTGATCCACTCGCAAGATCCGGAGCGATTTTATCCTTTAAAATATTTTTTCCTAAATCAAATTGAGTAAGACCAATTGCTACCGGCGGAAATCCCCTAACGGTGAACCCTTTTGCTGCATCAAGATTTTCGTTATTTTGTACGAATCCAAATTTTGTATCGCCCCACCCGTCGCCACCGACGAAGACCGTTTCTGGCGCTATGGGAAGTACCGCGTGAATAACCGCCGCCGAAACTTTTGAGTAATTCGGCAATAGCACAAACTTTGGCGAATGTTGCTTAATCAATTTTTTGACGGGTTCTAAATCGGGAGATTCACCAACCACCTTTATTTCGGCGAGTTTCTTTACTCCGCCTTTGGTTGCAGACTTATCGAACTCGGCCGCAAAGTCTACACACGTAACGCAGTCTTCGCTAACAACAGATAGGTAGCTTGCTTTATTTTTGCCCATGAGAGATTTAACTTTTTCAACCGCCACGCCCGCCATTTCTCCGTTGAGCGGAGCCATCGAGAGGTGCAGCGAACCAAGAGTAGATACCTCTTTTGCAGATGCCATTAGGCTAACTGATGGCGTATCAGGAGCGCCTTTTACAAACAGCAGGTAGTGGTTGCTGCGTCGGGGGCCAACAAGTAGCCATGAGCCTTCACCCGCAGATTTTTTTGCTTGTTCTAATGCTTGAATGCTATCGCTGGCGTCATAGAAAACGAGTTTCTCGGAAATTTCATATCCACATTTTGCCAATTGATTTTTGGAGTGGGTCTTTCCAATGGCGACTGCGGATTCGTATTCTTTTTGAAACCGCTCTGAAGATGTTGTGTCTTTGGGTGCAAGAGCTTCAACGAACGTGACCGGAACTTTTATTTTTACCGACGCTGCTGTAGTTGCCACATTTCCAAAAAGCGCCCACGAGAGTAAAAAACTAAATACAAATTTTGATGATGGCGCGTTTTTCATTTGATCTTCCGCCAAACTACTGTTGCCTGACCGAATGACTCGACGGGAGATTTTAATGTCAGTCGATCGCCATCAAGCGCCGCGTACCGAATCATTTCTTTGCCAATTCGAGATGGATTTGAGGCATTGGTCACTTTGTGGCGGATGACATCGCTATCGGCAACGTAGGTGCCTGAATAAAAAAGTATTGAATCGAAAATATCTTTCGCATCTTGGCCGGACTTGTTCTCAACATCCCTATTAATGCTAACGCTCATGTGGCCGTCAGAGGTGTAAATGAGAAGGCCCTTGGTGTTCTTTCCCCATGGCCGGATATTCTTAGATGGCTCTTCGATGTCGAAGCGCTCAAGGCTCCAAGTGCCGGTAATTAAATTCTTCATGACGCATCCTCCCGATATCAGATCTTGCTTATTCCCATGAGATAAAATTTTAGTCAAGTAGCTGATTTACAAATTAAAATATGGATTACGTGTGAGACTTTTGTCTCAATTATTTGGGAGTCTCTGTATCTAAAGACGAATTTCGTATGGCGATGATTAAGAATGCTTAATTTTTAATCCAGTAAATGCTGTCAATTTCTTTGTGTTTAGTTGGTTGATTGTCATGAATAATTTTTATCCAAGTCTTTAATGGAGATTTTCATGATGAGTGAAGAGCGATGTATCACGGCATCCTGCTCAATATTATCGTCTGAAACAGCGTAATATTTATTTGCGAGACGCACAAAGCCATTTCGGTGAACTATGGGGTAGCCAACCTCCTCTTTTTCGTAAGAAAGAGCAGGAAGCGGTTTGAGAGTGACTTTCTCCTTTTTATAAATACGGTAAGCGGCTTCAGCGTTGTTGTTCCGTGCCGACGTTGATTTGCAATTCCTATTTTACGATCCATGTATCCCTGAGCATTTTCAAGTGAAACAAAATCCTTTGGATAGGCTTCAAACAGGCGCCGTGCAAATGGCACCATTCGTTCCATCTTCCCTTTCTTCTCTGGATCTGCCGGAGGGAGGCACTCTATTTTAAAATCATAGTGGGCCGCAAAACGTTGAAACGCGGGGTTTAGCAAGGGATCATATTTGGAGGCTTGAAGTGCAAAACATTTCGGGTTGTCAGTCGTCATACGACTTGGAACCCCTCCAATCTCTTGTAACATTAGCTCCAAAGTGGCAAACGTACTCACGGAGTCATTACTCCATACAAGTCTCACTATTAGGTATCTTGAAAGAGGGGGCTGTTACTGAACCTTTAACGATATCCTATTCGTTTAAATGGAAACTTTTCCGTTAACTGATCTCTAACCTCAGCGGCCATTTGTTTTTCAAGAGTTGGCTGTGGACTATATTGTCTTCTTAAAAATTCATGGTAAATTTCAGTATCTCTTTCAGTCCAACTTTCAACTAATGGTGGACCAGACGGAAGTGCTGAATGTGCTTTTTCAAGTTGATTCCAGTTCATACTACTGGCAGGCATATCGGAAATCTGATTCGTTTTTAAAGGGGCCATAAGTTGAGTTTGACTGACGATATCCGATGGGAAAGCGGGTACGTAAGTGCCATTAGACATTTGCTCATATGTTTTCCCTCCCGAAGTGTATGTTCCCAAATTAATAATTTCACCGTCAGAGCTTGTAGTCCTGCCAAGCCCCGTCGCCTGAAAGACCTTGCCGTCCGTACCAAGGTTGGACCTTAGAAGCTTTCCGTCCGCAAGAATATTAAATCCGCCGTCTTGGGCCACCCCGTTGCTAAAATGGGGCACATCTCCTACTCGCACCGTGCCGTCCGATCGTAGAGTCCCTTCTCTTGTTACACCGCCCTGAAAGTCCTGGTACCCCTGACTTCCCCCTTTAGGTTGGGCTTCTAGGCTGCTCCACGCTGCCTTGTTAGCCTCAAGGCCTGGCAGGGTCCGATCAGAAACATAGTTTGGATTATCAGTGCGCCAATTCGCATCCTTATACTTACCATCACTATTGAACTCCCACTTACCGGGTTCGTCGGCGACCCGCTTAATACCTGCCAAATCATTAGTGGGAAAGTCCGGGCCAGCCGCAGCCCGACCATTGTTGACTGCCTCCACGTCTTTTATTATGGCTTGGCTGGCGCCTTGCCACTTTTCTAAATGAGTTGCGTTGGGATCTAGCTGTTTCAATCCAGATTCGAATTTGGTTAACTGCTTCGTTTCGGCAGGAGTTTGAAGAGCTTTTGCGTTAGCCATGTTTTCTATAGCAGCTTTGTTTGCTGCAAGCTCCTGAAGATATTCTTGTTCTGCAAAATACTTATACGCTCCTGCATTTTCCATATCATTGTCTTTTTCCGCTTCTTTCTCCTTTTTGATAAACTCTTCCTTTTTTACTTTGGCCTCTAATGCTTGCTTTGCAGCCGTCCCACTAGCTGCGTAGAGTTGGGCCGCTCTATCATCTGCAAAACAAGGCGAAGAAATTGACACTGCAGCACTCCCTAAGAGGAACAAAAGTATGCGAAAAATTTTTATTTTGAATTCGCGGGGGGGGGACAGTAACACCTTCGAAATTCCGGCATTTGTACAAAATGTGAAGAGCTGTGGTCCATGCCATTATTGTATTCAAGGAGGATGCCATTGAATTCAGCCTTGTCTGTATTGATATTATGTAAAAACATTAGACAGGCGACGAAACGAATTTCCAATTTACCGACGGCTCTCCAAAAAACGTGGAGTTGCGCCACATCAATTCCAATAACTTACAGAAGGAAGAGGCTAAAAATTCGGATTAAGTCAAAGATGAAGATCGTTCATCCGGCTGTATGATCCTTGGATTTAGTTTTCGCTCTTTCCATTAAAAGTTGGCGATCAAGCAATATCGGTAGTTTAGGTAGCCACACTTTTGGAGGATTTTGAGTTTAAAACACTCCATGTCTTTGTACCCGTAGGCCTGCCATTTGAGCCCTTTGATGACCCTATTAATGCCTTCAGCGACGCCGGTAGTTGACCGGATAGAGGAGGAGTAGTTTTTCAGAGTGTCCTTGCAGAGTTTAGAGTGAATGAGGTGAAGGCAGCTAATGGCTAGGGATCAACATCGCTTGTCCCCAGTTAGATGCCTGCGAGTCCTTTATCGATCGTCTGGGACCCCCTGCGCGGTTACAGGAGGCATAGAGTGAGAACTCCATCCGTCCCCGTGCTACCAAGGTACCCATTCTGAGAGATGCTTTCTTGCAAATGAGAATACCAAAGGTGTTCGTAGAGCCCAAAGGTGACAAACGACGGCAAGAGGCGGTCAACTTTTATGTGCCGCTGGAAACATGCGGAAAATTCTCTTTCCCAGGCTGTGCTCCTCACCTCCTTTGGAAGAAACATGTAAAGGACGTTTTCATCCTACTAACTCTTATCCTGAGGTGAAGCTCTTTGGTATGGCTTTGCATCAGTAGTTACAAACGCCGGCTTGATGCCCGTGTATCGTGTGACAGATAATCTTGCCACTTGGTTTCTGATAAGTAATGAGGAGCCGTACGATTTTGAAAGAGGAGCTTAGTATGCGTGGTTTTATTGGGTAGCGTACGATTTTACGTGTCTTAGCACTCGCGTCAACAAATCGTGTCATGCGATTTACGTGAGAAAAGGATAAGACATGGAAACGCAAATGAGGATCATAAAAGTAGAAATCAGTATTTCAGAGGCTGCAAAAGCAATTGAGGAGTTTCGTTTTAGAGGAGTTTCGTTTTAATCGAAGGCGAGCACTTGATAATTTTTCCACTGAAGTAAAAGAAGCAGTGAGTGAGGCTTTTAACCGACTTCTTAAAACTGAGATGACATTTTTTATTGGAAGTTCTGAAGGGAATAAAAGGAATGGTTTTAGGGAAAGAGAGTATGTGCTTAAAGGAGTGGGAGCGATACAGATTCGTTATCCCTTAGATCGTAAGAATAAATTTGAAAGCGTTATCATTCCAAAGAATGAACAAATTGATTTAAGACTCAAAGAGGATCTTGCAGTACTTCATCTTAGCGGAATTTCTACTCGTACAATGGCTATGATATCGAGTCGTATTCTTGGAGTAGAGGTTTCTGCTACCACAGTTTCAGATTCTTTGGATTTAATTTCAGATAAAGCACTTCTGTGGTTGGAAAGACCTCTTGTGAAAAATTATTGGGCTCTTTATATTGATGGGACCAATTTTAGTGTTGTAAGAAGAGGGAGTAGTGAGAAAGAACCCTCTTTGGTTGTTGTGGGTGTTGACGACGATAATCATAGAAGTATTCTTGCTATTGAGCCGGGGACGAAGGACAACGTTAAGTGTTGGGAAGCCACCTTTAATTCACTAATAAAAAGAGGGTTAAATTCTGGAAATATTCGAATCGGAGTAATGGATGGGTTACCAGGACTTGAAAATCTTTTTTCAAAGACATTCCCTAATTCTGTTACCCAAAGATGTTGGAAACACGCATTGGGTAATGCAATTGCAAAATGTCCTAAGAGATTAGAATCTCCTTTTAAAAAACTTGCCCACAAAGTGATGTATGCAGAAAGTGAAAATGATGCTCGTGTGGCATTTAAAAACTTGAAAGACACGATGGAAACGGATGCAGAGCGAGCTATCCGGTGTTTAGAGAAGGATTTAGATTCACTTTTAGTACATTATCGTTTTGAAAAAAGTTTGTGGAGATCTTTAAGAACTTCTAATGCGGTAGAAAGAGTTCATAAGGAATTTAAGCGAAGAACAAAAATTATGGAAGGTTTGGGAGAAAGAACTTTAAAATGCATTGTAGCTTTTACAGCTCTACGTTTGGAAATGGGATGGCAAAAAGATCCGATGAATGCCCCCCATATTGAACAGTTAGTAGAAGGAAAAAGAAATCGTATTGAAGGAGCCGTTAACGCTCTGTTTCATTAACCCAGACACGTATTTTCTTGCGCTACCGTTTTATTGTGAGTGTTGCTTCATTGGCTTTGTTATCTGTTGCTGGATATGCTGAAAACCACGCTACCGCGATAAGCCGAGCTGAAGCGGATAATGCTGCATTAGGGAAAAGACATGTTATTTGTGACGATGGATTTACAGCAGAGAATGCCTGGCGGGATTTGATTTCCAATAAACTGATGCGGCACTCATTAATTGGTGCCAACGCAATCACAATCGATTTCGGCGGTTCCAAGATTTCGGAGTACGATAAAATTTCCACTACCCTTCAGAAAGGATATGAATCGAGAATTGAACTACCTCACTCCTTGATTAAGCGCCCCTTTCGTATCTTCTCCACACCGATTAGTTTTAAGCGTACTGGCCATTGGATCGTCTGTGCGATTCTCAGTGAAGCGACTGATGAAGTATCAGTATTTAAAGCTCACAACTTCTCTACTTCTGGTGGAGAGATTGTGTTTCCAAATGGGAAAAAAATATCAGCCCAATCTGTCGAACGCGAAGATGGAAAGATCCAGCTTCCGGATGGAAGTATTATTGAGAATCCGAACCCCGCAGTCGGTAAAGTGAGTACGGATCTTAAAGAGGCTCTGGGGAAAAAGTACGTCCTTTGCGATGACGGTACTTCCGAAGAGAACGCGATACGGGATCTTTTCGCCAATAAGTTAGGGAGGCCGGATGCGTTTAGTGCTTCTGCAAGGCCAATTGACTTCAAGAAATTAACCCTTTCGAATACAAAGGAAATTAGTGATTCTATCCAAGACCAAATCTGGGGAAATGAACAGAGTGTTCCCTACGTTCATATCAAGCACCCATTCCATCTATACTCACTCCCGATCACGTTTCAAACCAAGTCGGGCGTATGGCAGGCATGCCTGATCGTCAGCGATGACATGGGAAGTATTCAGGTAGACCCGAAGTAATAGAACCATCATTTGTCTAATCCTTCGCCTTTTGTGAGGAAAATATTTTCTCGGCATCCCGTACTAGATCGCTCGGCTTAATGTTTAAGGCACGTGCCAGATTCCACAGAATCGAATCCCTTTTTTAAATGCCTTAGAACCGTCGATAACGAAAAGATACGGAAATCCCCTATCCAGCCCTCGCTCAATCAGAGACTGAAAAAGGTCTTTTACAACTTCAGAGTTTTCTGTGTCACCTTCTCTGATTCCTAATATAATTTTGTTACCCATTCTCTCTTGATTTCCATTTATTGATTTTATTAGGCCCATCACCGCAATAACACATCGATCTCCAAACTCGATCCCGTCAATCATGATGCTAACAAACTCATACGGCTTTAAATCCCGACCGTTGATTTCATCT
>SHZA01000063.1 GCA_009692515.1 Bdellovibrionales bacterium | reverse complement strand
AAAATGCTTTCTTAAATAGGAATCTATCTCTTCATATCGATGGCCAAATCCATTAGCCTTTAGGATCTCCCAGGGTTGTTGATACCAAGTTTTTCCCATGTCTAGATAAAAAGAGTGGGGTTGTTTACTAATCCATTCCTCCATTTGCTGTTTTGGCACTCCGTAGTCCTCCTGTTTCATGGCCCATTGTAAAGTATTTAAGAAATTTTTTATAATTTGGGTGTCGGCCGATTTACTAATTCCCCGAACCTCAAATCCAAAGAGACTAGGATCATCATAGGTATCGCCTCCTCGAAAACCGACATAGGCCATTTTAGCCTGAGAGCCCAATGGGGATGCCTGCCCTAATACTCGGGTCTTTTCTAGATGTTGAAATACGATATTTAATTGCCTAGGACTTAGTGTATCCCAGAAAACAATGTTTGCACTTCGGTTACTGGTGAGGCCATGACCTCTTTCTTCAACTATAGTTAGCATCTCTGAAATTAAGTTAGCTCGTCGGTACAGATCCACTATCATCGCAGATCTTACCATCCCATCTTTTTGTAATTTTTCAATTGGGAGGGGACTTACGATGTGAACATGTTGATGGATTTTGGGTTCCTTGAGCCCGGAGAGAAATGTTGCGGCACTATTGCTAACCTCTCCTGCCGATTTTCGGGTGCGAAAATGAAGCTCTAAAAAATTGGGGTCTTGCGAAGGGCTTGCATATTCCACCTTTCGAAAGATCTTAGAGATGTCTATTTCATGATCTCCCGCTGGATAGGAAACCTCTAAAAATTGGGTCGGGGTGCTAAAATGAACTTGAGCCGAATCTTTAAGTTTTATTCCTGGGACAGTTCTGTCCTTAAAAAACGGGGTGGGCTTTAGGGAGGACACCCATTGTAGAAAAACTCTTTTTTGAAATGGGGTTAAATTATCCCAGGGTTCAGCGGCCAATCTATCATAACTCCATCCCTGGAACTGTGATTGGAGATTGGAGGGGAGGTCCAGTCCGGTAAATGAATCTGTTATTTTTTTGGGAAGAAGCGGGGCTAAGGTTCCGGTGGTGGTGGTAAGTAAAGATAAAATGGTGTTGGAGTTCCTAAGTTCTAATTCAACACTACTTTCCTCTAGGGGAGCAGTGATGGCGCGTAGGAGGGATCCACACTTAGTAAATCGCGGAGAGGCATAGGCCGAGGTAAAAATGAAAGAAAGTAAAAATAGTAAGGAGAGCCATTTCATTGCGTCGGTAACCTCAGGGTTATTAGACTGCAAAAGGGTTGCCGCTAGGAAGAATAGATTCGAGCCTGTGTCTGAAGTGTGTTCTCTAAGAATAGTCCCGTCACAGACGAAAAAAGGCGAAATGGCTCAGAAATTTTCTTTTGTAGATTACGGTCCTAGGGCCTAAAAAAAACGCCATTGTAGAGGCTATTGTTACGCGGTATCAATAATAGCCTGCAAGGTTTAAGTGAGTTAGAATAATTCAAAATTAATATATTCAGGTGATTTCCCGATAAGACTTGATATCAGCCTAAAATGAGGAAATGGGGTAGTTAGTGAAAACAGAGGGTTACGGTGCCATATTAAAACTAGGTGCGTTGTGTTGTTATCTTTTGGGTCGATCCTTAATGGCGATTGCAGAGGGTGAAGCCATAGGAAAAATTGCGGAGTTAGATATCGTAGAAAAGGCCGCGGGTATTGAATTTAAAAAAGGAACACAAATTGAAACGGGTGACTATTTATTTGTGATTCCCAGTAATTCTAAAAGCATTCTTCAATCCAGAGTTTGCACTCTCCAGGTTTCAGAGACACCGAAAACAAATCCCAATCTAGCTGAGTTTACCGAACATGTGGTGGTGATTGCCGATCTTACTTTTTGTAAGCAAACCCAAGATCTAAAGGTGGGTCGAATGGTGAAATTAGCCACCTTGCCGTCGGTATTTGCGGCCTATCCAGTGATCACACCTTCCGTAAATGTAGCGGCTCAAAAAGTATCCAATGATATTTATCTTGATACTATAGAGGAGGTAGCTAAGCCTGATCGTCAAGTGACCTCCGTTTCTCAGGACAATATAATTAGAGACGAGGAGAAAAAAGATTCTCGCTACTATAAGACCGGTTTTATAGGTCCTACACTTTCGATCGGAGTTCCCGTAGCAAAAGGTGTGACCGAATCGGATGCTATCACAGGTATTGGCGCTGTTTTGGGACTTCATTTAGTGCAGGGCTATTTAGGCGCTATTACTTTTATTGTGAGTGGGGGATATGGGGATAAAACCTATAGTTCGGGATTAGCCACCTCCTCTATGAGCGTCGGAGCTGGAATGTTGATTAAAATTCCTTTTGGATTTTATGGCGGAGGGATGGCGGGAATTAGTAAGGTTAAACTTAAGTTATTAGGCCAAGAAAGTAAGGGGAGTGTAGGTGTCCTAAGCGCTATTGGCGGAATCGATTTTCCCTTTGGAAGTTATATTTCTATGAGTCCCTATGGGACGCTATCTTACCATCCTAGTTATACCTTACAGGAGGGATCTTATAACGGCATCGTAGTGGCTGGGGGTCTCTCTGCAGGAGTGGGATTAAATTTGCGAGTTAATTTTTAAATTACAGTTGTAAAAAACTGAGTTCTGCGACAAAGAGAAAAAATGAGCAACCCTAAATATAATCAAATAGCATTAGGGATCGTGGGATTAAGTTTATTTTTTTTCCAATCTGCTAGTAGGGCTATCACATTTAACACAGAAAAAAGAGATCTAAAGGTGATTTCCACCGTGGTGGCAAAGAATTCAGTTTTAGATCCCAGCAGTTCTCAATTACAGGAATGGTTGAACCAGCAGTTTGTTAGTACGAAACTTTTTTCAGTTTCTAATTTTGAAGGGTTCCTGCCTAGTCGTCGAGCTGAGGATATTTTGGCGGTACACCGGGAGTTGAAAAGCGATCTTTTTGCTTTTGTGGTTTTGTCACCTCAAAGCGTAGGGGTGTTTCTGTTTGATTCCGATTATCCTAAATCTTTTATATCTGCGAGCGAGCTACTGGATAACCATAACCCCCTAAAATCTGACGCAGTATTGGCGGTATTAAGTCGCGCTTTTAATAAGGTTCAAACGGCGTTTTTTGAAAATAAATATGAACCCCTAAAAAAGCAGAACCCCATTCTAGTCATTGAAGAGACCCCCTATTCAAGTCCTGAAATGCCCCTAGCCGTCGCGGCCCCTTTAGCTATAGCCGGGGTAGGGTCCAGTTTTGCGGCCGATACCACTACCGATATTTCAGGTGAGATAGCTCACACAGGTGGAGGTGTCGTTACCCAGGTAAAGGAGATTGCGAGTAGGCCGTTAACCGATCCCTTTATAATTCCAGAGGTCCGGCCGGTCTCTCAACTAAAAAATGTATTGTCAGATTATTTAAAAAATAGAAAACGAAACCATTCTTTGAAGAATTGAGAGGGTATTACTTTAAGGCCCCATTCCACAAAGTAGTAATAGCAATTTTTGAAATGTGAGTCGCATAATCGAAGTCTATATTTTCCGATAGGTCGGTGGTTTGGTGATAGTGCTGATTGTGGGTTCCCATCGTATGTCGATTTAAATGTTCATTAAAAAAAACCACTGGAAATCCTAAGTTGTCCAAAATATATCCATCGGTATTGTAGAGGTAGCTCTCGTCGTCAAATCGACCTCTAAAAGCAGGGAGGAAAGGGCTAGGAGTCTTTTTAGCCGCCTGCATGCCAATATTAGCAAGGGCTAAGGACTGGGCCGTACTGCCACTATTAATTTGAAAAATGGGATCTTTAGGATCTCTGATTCCGATCATGTCGATGAGAACCATTCCAGCAATATCTTTTTTTTCTTTTAAAAGTTCCTTCATGAAATGACGAATTCCTAGATCGTCTGCAGGATATTCCTCTCCTGTTAAATGGAGAAGCCAAATATCTCGTTGTGGCTTTTTATTTCGTAATTCTTCAGCAGCCCTTAATAGGCTGGCCGTTGCAGTCCCATTGTCATCGGCCCCAGGATTACTAATTCTCTCTCCAGTTTTCGTAAAGTGGTCCTCTGAAATGGCAGTATCAAAGTGATCAGCAAAGAGGAGCGGTGCCAGGGTTCTATCTTTTCCAGGAATCACAGCAATTAGGTTTGATTGAGGAATGCCTCGCCAGACAAAGGATTGTTTTCTCGTTTCGAGCCCTAAGACCTGATATCTTTCTGTTAAATAATCGACCATTTCACCTAGGTGATTATCGGTTTGGGCCGAGCTTTTTTTTGAAAATATCATTTTCTTTTTGCTAATCGGAAATAAGGCCTCCTCTTCCCCAGATAAAATTCGCACATCCGTTTTGAATTTACTTAAAAAGTCGGGTGAAAATAAAGGTTGTTTAATCTCTATCGGTGTTTTGGAAGCAGAGACTTTTTCTTTTTGCCAGTTTATTTTTTGCTCTCCCCATTGAAGTTTGTTGTCTTTAGAGGCGCCCACTATGAAGGTAATCGGGTCAGTATTAAATCGAGCAGGTTGCGGAAGGATTCTAGCTCGAAGGCTTGAATCTTCAGCAATATGCATTTTTAAACCCTCTTTTTGCGCGGGTGAAATCCATCCTGCAAGAAAATCTTTTCCTCTTTGTGAGGTCCAAACAGCCTCTTGATACAGCGGCTTTTGGTAGAGACTGTTAAAAGTTAAAAAATCGCTAAAAAGAGAGGTCGCATCGGCTGCATTATGAGGATTCATTACAATGGGCAATTCAGGGGCCATTACCTTGTTACTGGATCTTTGTTTCCAGTCGGAGGAGTCCAACCAGCTCCAGGGAGAGGATTCGCTTTTTCGGTAGCGTGCAAAAACCCAATTGGGATCTCCTTGGTCATTAAGATAGGGCCAAATTTCAAATTGAGCCTCCGAAAGACCTAATTGTTTTAAAAGTATACTGCTCTGGTCCTCAACCCGTTGTTTAGACTCCCATGGCAGATGGGGTTGATCGGCAAGTTTTCCTTCTAAGACAAATTCCTTGGGTGTGGCTCCAATGTAGTAGGGCTGGCGTTGTTCAGAATTGGCCTCTAGGGTGGTCCAAGGTTTATTGTGTTGAACGAGGTGACTTAAAACCTCTACACGTCCTAAGCTTTGTAGAAGTTTTCTACATGCAAAGGTCTCTTTTGATAAAAAAAGAAGACAAAAAAGAGCTAAAATTGTTTTCATATTAGACGTTCACTTAGAGTCATCAGCAACCCACTAGTAGGTCTATCCCTTAGTGACTGCAAAGCCAAGACCAAGTTAAGCCTGCTCTTAAGTATAGATTATTACAAAAAAAGTTATTTGAAAGACTACAAACAATTCATTACTCTGATAGCAGATCAGAAAAAAATACGGAGAGCCCATGAACTATCCCCTTTTGCATATTACGTTAAATCATTTTCCTATTGTTTTAGTCCCGGTAGGGGCGGGACTATTCTTATTTGGAGTTTTACTAAAAAAAGAGGCCTTGATCAAAATGGGCCTGGGATTATTTGTATTGTCGGGGATTTTTATTTTGGGCGCCTATTTTACGGGCGAGAGGGCAGAACAGGGATTTCTTAATGTGCTTGGAGATAAAGTAATGCCAGACACCGAATTATATATTCATTATCATGAAGAGGCCGCAGAGCTAGCGGCATTAGCCGTGGCCGTATTGGCTGCAGTAAGTGGAGGGATACTGTGGTTCTTAGCCAAGGGTAAAAAAATGATAACGCCTGTGTGGTTAACTGTAGGGATACTGGCGCTATT
This sequence comes from Bdellovibrionales bacterium, assembly GCA_009692515.1. Classification (GTDB taxonomy): domain Bacteria; phylum Bdellovibrionota; class FAC87; order UBA2466; family UBA2466; genus UBA2466. Next base: position 4,346 of record SHZA01000063.1, on the reverse strand, counting down.
AGCTCTTGGCACTGTTCTTGTGACGGCTCATCGAGGGGGATTAATTCATCATGAAGAGATTCGCTCCACCTCCCCGTTTCCTTTTAATGTTCGTTAAAAGTAGTCATAATCTGATCACAGCCCCAAAGAAGATCTGCCTTATCAATCACCAAGGGTGGGGCAAAGCGAATGATATGTCCGTGAGTTGGTTTTGCCAGTAATCCTTTTTTTGCCAAGGCTAAACAAATTTCAAGAGCGGTATGTTTGTAATTGGGATCGATCTCAACGGCATTCAGTAATCCTTTTCCACGAATTTCCTTAACCCAGGATAATTGAGTTAACGGAAGCAGAGTGTCTCTAAATAATAATCCAAGCACCTCTGCTTTTTCTGTTAGTTTTTCATCTCTCAGAACCTCAAGCGCGATTTTAGCAACGGCACAGGCAAGCGGATTTCCACCAAAGGTAGAACCATGTTCTCCAGGTTTTAAACAAAGCATCACTTCATCACTACCCAGAACCGCAGATACAGGTAACACACCGCCAGACAGTGCCTTTCCAAGAATGAGAAGATCAGGTTTTACCTGTTCATGATCACAGGCCAATAATTTACCTGTCCGGCCCAGTCCCGTTTGAATTTCATCGGCAATAAAAAGTACTCGATGGCGTGAACAAATGTCTCTCACCCCTTTTAAATAACCTGTGTCTGGAATAATAACGCCAGCCTCTCCTTGAATAGGTTCCACCATAAATCCCGCCACCGAAGGATCGTGGCATGCCTTTTCTAAGGCCACTAGATCATTGTAAGGAATGATTTCAAATCCTGGTGTGAAGGGACCAAATTCTTTGTAGGTTAGGGGATCGCTAGATGAGGAAACTGCAGCGATAGTCCGCCCCCAAAAATTTCCGCTGGCAAAGATAATTTTTGCTCTGTTTTCAGGGATCTGTTTTTTTTGATAACCCCATTTACGGCAAAGTTTAATCGCTGTCTCGCCAGCCTCTACTCCTGTATTCATTGGCAGTAGGCGATCATACCCAAAGTAATCGGTGACAAATTTTTCATAGGGACCTAATTGGTCGTTATGAAAGGCTCGAGAGGTGAGGGTTAATCGCTTTGCCTGTTCGATGAGGGCCTGAATTATTTTCGGATGGCAGTGACCTTGATTAACGGCAGAATAGGCGGAAAGAAAATCGAGATATTTATTGCCCTCTAGGTCCCAAAGAAAGGCCCCTTCACCTCGGCTTAAGACGACAGGGAGGGGATGATAATTAAGGGCCCCAACCTTAGTTTCTAGTTCAATATAATCCTGAGAGTGTTTCATTTTTAGTCACCTTCGATAAAATATTTAACAAGTATACACGCTTATGAAAACTCCTAAAAACAAACAATCAATTATGTGGAAAACGACATTATTGAGCCGTTATTTGAAGGTCGTTTTTATGATATCTTTGCTAGGACTGGCTAATTTGATTTTTAAGGGTGTGATTACTGTTTTACGGCCATCGATGACAAGGAGTGGAGTCTTGAAATCGCGACGCTTTTTTATCCTGTTTAGTTTGTTTGCCGTGAGTTGCTCTTTAAAAAATGCTACCATTCCCTCTAAGGAATCCTTTATCTTAAAGGCTATGGGTGCCTCTGTTAGCGGTGAACTACGCCCCTATTCTTTGAATAATATTTTTTTGATTTCTGGAGATCAGGTGTCGGTTTCATTTACCGACGTTACCGATAATTGTCGCTTCATCTCACTTTCTAATTCGGAGGTTAATTTTAATTGTACATCCAAGATAGACTCCGCCGAAGATACTATGATTCCAAAATATCACTCCGGAAAGAAAAGTTATCTTTGGTTTCAAAAGGGGAAAAAACTCACCCATCTTTGGGTGAATAGATATCTCTATAGTTGTAATATATCGGAAACGGAAGGGTCTATTTCTTGCGAAAGTGCAATCGCAGTAAGAACCTTAGCTAGTCAGACCCGTTAAAGGCTCTCTATATTTCAGGGGACAGAGGTTAATGTCCCTTTTAAAAATTAAAAAAAGGTGTGGTGAGTACCTCAACCCCTAATTTCGAAGTTGATTTTCTAGATCTCTTATATATTTGGGCGCCTCAACCGGATTTCTTTTTACGTGGCGAATGATCTCAATCGCTTTCATTTGAAGAAGTTTTCCCCCTGCCATCAGCTGGCATAGAAGAGGTTCAATAGGATCTGTGAGTTGGTAAATTTGTTTGTATTGGGGCCATAGATTATCCTCTTTGTTACTTCCACCCATGCAAAGAGGAATGTAATGGTCAATTTTAAAATCGGCACGATTGAGTTCGCGGGTGTGAAAGCCTAATTCCACATCGTAAGTGGTGAAGATTTCAGCCTTCTCTTGTTTAGAAACATCTCTTTCACAGTAGGCAATTCTTTCGGGATATCGAAAGGCGGTTGCAATATCACAGATGTCGCCAGGAGTGACCCTCTCATTAGGACTTTCTGGAAAGAGGTTATTCTTTTTACTATCTGCAACAGCAAAATGAAACGAAGTTAATAGTAATAGGATTGATAGTGATAAGGATCGCATTCTTAAACCTCATAGTCAGACATTACGGTGTCTAGTAGAAACGCCGAACCCATTTTCGGCTTATACGAGAAAAAAAGCTATTCGCTGCCTAGTGGGTCTAACTAATAAAATTATGAGAGGCAAGAGTTTCTTTTTTATAGGCCGACTGGAGAGTGAATCGGCAGGGATGTTACTGGAGGGGTCTGTTTAGATTGAGTCTTTTGACAGCGTTTTAAGGATTCTCATGCAGCTACGGACATTGAAAGGGGGTAGTTTTTTTGCTGCTAATCGTGATTCGTTACTATTAATTTCCTGTCTAGCAATACCAAGATCATCTGGGGTTACAGTGAACGTACCTACTCTTGTGGTGTGGGTCATCTCAATGAAATCTAGTGCCATCGCTAAGCCTTGGGGCCCTTTATTTGCAATCCATTGGTGTAGTAGTTTAATAGCCTCCGATTTATTATCCCCCTCCCAGAGTTTAAAAAGGAGGTGAGCATCGCAAGCGATCTTAATTGAGCCGATTTTGTCATCTCCCATCTTTTCCCTAATGAGTGAGGTGTGGCCGTCACATTTAAAATGTCGGGGCCGCTAGGATAACAGGTGGAGCAGAAAAGAAGTCCAATGGCGAAAAGGGTGGTGAGTAGTAATCGCTGTTTTAAGGTAAATCTCACCTTGAGATGGGGTGGTTGAATCTTGGCGACAGCATCCACTACATATAAAGGGGACGCAGGAGTGATCTCTTTTTGGTTTAAGATCTCTTTTCGGCCAGATTTAGAACGATTAGAATTCATAGTCAGGGAAATTACCTCCTCTAACGCGCATCGGTATTTAAATGAAGACCCTTTAGAAAATTCCTGTGTGAGTTTTTTCATATTTCAGTTGTGTTTGGTACAATGCAACTATGGATAAATTAATTAAACTTTTAGCCTTGGCATTATGCGCATTTTTACTTAATTGCGGTTCCTCTCCTAGCAGAAGATCTGAAATGGATAATTCTAAAAACAGGAAAATGGATAACACTCAACCTGAATTCGAGGATTCTGAAAAAGCGACACGCAAGACTAAAACTAAAGTAAAGCCGGTGCCTAAGACAGTCCGAGCAGTTCCTGAAATAACAACGCTGAAAGATTTTATATCCTATTATCGAAAAACTTTAGAATCGTTGGGTCAAAAAAAGGAGGATGGTTCCTATTTAGTAGAGCAGGAGGATGTGGATTTGATGAAGCAACAGTTTGGCAGACTGCTTCAAATAGAACCGAGTGCTCTCACCTTTTTAGTCAACCCTGTGACTCAAGGTGCGTGGTTTGGTAATTGTACTTTGGTGATGGATAAAAAATTAGAACGAATTATTATTGTGGCAAGTAATGGAGATTATCAGAGCCCAGTTTTAAAGGATAAGATCTGGGGAGGACTGTATAAAACGTTAGAGGGGGAGATGGTCTTTCTTTCCTCCTTCTATGGTGATCTTCAAAAGAAGGTTCCTTATCGAGTTTTATGGGGTGCGAGCGATACGAAGGTTATTTCCTTTGTATTCGATAGAAGCAAAGAGGGAAGTGTGGAGGCGCAGGTTAGAGGTCCAAAAGGAGGCTTACTCAATATTTCTCGAAAGGGGAGAGATAATCATACTCTTCAGGTTAATGGGCAGAACCTAACTCCTATTTTTGAATGACCTCCAATACCTGGCCCCGAATAAAGGGTAAGCCCGCCCTAACCAAGGGTAGGGGTTTGTAGGGAAAGATAAATCATTACGCTACCCTAGAATTCTTGAGGGATAGGAAATAGCTGTGTAGCTAATAATTCCTATGGGATTTTTAGTACGCCGG
>SHZA01000015.1 GCA_009692515.1 Bdellovibrionales bacterium | reverse complement strand
CTTTTAGGTAATTCGATTCCTTTTTTAGCTGGGTACATCCACTGAGTGGTTGCTATTTGTGATTGCACCTGGTCGCTGATTAAAATTTCTAAAAACGAGTTTATTAATGCTTTATTACTAGAACCTTTCAGCACTCCTGCTCCTTCGATTTGACGAATATGTCCCTCACTAAAAACTAGAAACTGAAATTGATCTTTTTTCTCTTTTTCAAGATGATAGGCTCGACTAGTAGTATAGGAGAGCACCCAATCTGCCTCACCTTTAAGAAACATCCCATAGGCTGACGTCCAACCTGGTGCCAGCGTAATAAGTTTTGGAAAAAACATTTTCCAAGCCATTTTTAGGGATTCCTCTTTTTTAAAGTTCTGCTCGGTCCACCTTAAGAAACTGAAACCAATACTTGATGTTCTCGGATCCTCAATAACAATTCTCTTATTCAATTCTCTTAGATTAAGAAACTGTGCTAGTGACATATCGCCAAAATCGCTTGGTTTTTTTTGTACCCTCTTGCTATCGAACATAAAAGCCAGGTACCCATAATCGAAGGGCAGAAACAATGAGGACTCATCTAATTTAATGCCGGTCTCCAAAGGGAGAAACAGGTGCCTCGAGATTTCACAAAACAGGCCAGTTTCGACAGCTCGATTTGCAAAACTACTGTCAATTCCAAGAAGGATATCGGCGCTTGTTTTTTTTCCTTCAATTATAATTTGGTTCAAGGCTTCGCCACCGGTAGCAAAAGAGACCCACTTTAAAGTAGCGCCCGTCTTTGCTTCAAAGGCCTTTTTAATCACTTCACCCAAACTAGATTTTCCAGTCAAGGCGTCATAGGTATAAACATTCAGAGTACCAGCGAGGCAATTCGATGAACTTAAGGAGATGAAAAATATAAAAAACCAAACCATTTTATCTGCGATTCCACTTTTATTAGTTCGATTCCTGTGTGCCGATACACCTAATAAAAAATCCAATTTATGAAAAGCCATGGGAATCATAATAATAAGATAGGTGAGCAATAAAAACAAAGAGGTGGGAATTAAATAAAATAACAGAAAGATAGATTTTGCTCGCGCTATGAAGGCTGTCTTAGCCGTTTTACAGGTCTCAAACCCATTTCCAAGTAAATGATAGTCCACAGGGGACAAATCATGATTACTATCTTTGCGATTTGCCCAGGAAATGGTCTCTTTTAAACTCTCCTGGGTATGTAGGTACTGAGTCATGATGGGGTCATATTTCCATGCAAATCGGGATAAACTTTCCTGATATTTATTTATTTCGTTTGTAAATTGACCGGTGCAATCTCGTATTTCTACGATTCCTAGGTTAGGAAGACTACCTAAGGCGAAGGGTATCGATGAAAAGAGAATGAAACCCATCCATTTCATCACTTATCTCGCCTTAAAAATAAAAAGGAGGCCCACTCTTGAAAATTTCGGCTTTCCAATAATATGAAGCCAGCGGGAATAATAAATTCGCATAACTCCCTTTTTTGATAGCCCAATAATCCACTTAATAGGAGACTGCCGCCAAGAGGTATCAATCTGGCATATTCGATTGCTAGTTCACGGTGAGTTTCTAAAAGGATATTTGAAATCACAAAATCAAAACTAGGTTTCAAGGTTCTAATATCCATGTCTGACATTTCAATTTCTGAGACTTCATTTAACTCCATATTTTCTTTTGCTACTTCTACCGCTACCGAATCATTATCAATCCCTATGATTTGTTTGACACCCAAATGATAGGCAGCCAACGCCAAAATTCCCGTACCCGTTCCGACATCCAGACACCTTAACTTGTCTTTACGGGTGCTATGTAAAATTTCAGATTGTAAGGCTTTGAGACACAATTTAGTACTCGGATGAAGTCCTGTACCAAAGGCCTGCCCAGGCTCCATAAAAATAGGAATCATTCCTGAGGGTATGGGCGTTGTCGTATCCCATTTGGGTCGCAGAAAAAAAAGGTCGGTGAGCCTTTGTGCTAAATAATATTGTTTGTAAGTTTCTGCCCAATTCTCCTCGGCCACTTGAATGAGTGTCATTTGAATACTTGGCAAATTTGGAAAATTTTCCTGGAGTGTGACCCAGTAGGTATGCATGTCTTTTATAGCCTGGTCTTTTTGTTCCTCAGGGAAGTAAGCCTGTAGAAGATTTGGATTAGCTACATTTTCATTAACCCCGCCAGCTCCAACTTCAAAAAGATGATTAGTAATTAGTTCTTTAACTTCTGTAGTGATAGTAATTGTAACTTCGTACCAATTGGCCGACATAACGTTCCTGCTTCCCGATTAGATTCCATTCCATTCACTCAATCTCATCTGCTTGATTTGATCTTTTTTTGATCCGTTTTTCAATAGAGGCAATCTTTCTATTGGCCTTCTCTATTTCAATCGGCTCATCAAGTAATTCGAGAGCCTTTTCCCAATACTCTTTGGCTCTTACCAAGTCACCTTTTTCCTCTAGTGCGAAGGCAAACCAACCAAAGTTAAGTCCATTAGCAGGTTCATTAATAACAGCTTTTGAAAAGGCCTCTGCCGCTAGATTCCAAGATTTAATATTAAGATAAGCAATCCCTATTTCACGATTGGCGACTGAGCTTTTTGGGTTGGTTTTTAGGTACAATCGTAAGTCAGCAATTGCTTTTTCATGTTGGCCCACATTCCTAAAACTTTGACCGCGTATGAGCACCATTTCAACCGATTCACTTAAGCTTTTGTTCTCGGATAGCTTTACAATAACCTCTTCGTACTTTTCCGAATCAAATAATTCTTGAATAGTCTGACTAAAATATTCTTTTACCTTTTCACCGGCCAATATGAGATCCGGTTTTACGATAAGGGCTTTTTGCCAATACTTGACGGCTTGAGGAATTTTATTTTTTCTCTCAAAAAAGGAACCGATCTCTTCGAGCACTTCAGGGTTAGACTTATTAAAACGGTAACTTTCCTTTAGCCAATTAAACCCTTCAGATAAATATTCGGGTCCCATAGATAAATAAATTTTGGCCATTAGGAATCGACTAGGAATATGTCGAGGCCATAACTTAGTTGTCAGTTCTAGATACTTTAGCGATCGCTGGAGATCATTTTGACTCTGATAAAATCTAGCAAGACCCCAAGCAGATCTACCGCGATTAGAATCCTCTTTTAAAACCATATTGTAGATAAAACCTGCAGTGGGTAACCGGTCCTGCATATCATATATCTCTGCCGTTAGTTCCTGTGCTGTGATAGCGATCGCTTTTCCCTTATTCTCAGACGCAACGGTCTCAAAGATTTTCTTGGCCTCATCGTACTTTTTCTGAGTGCCTAGCAAGTAACCACGCAGAAGCTGATAGTCCACCGATTTCATATTTGATTTTTGCTCATCCAAAATTTTTTCAGCTGCGGGTATTTTAAGCGTTCGTAGGTAGACCCATGCGCATTCAAACATATCCTCTTTATCCCTAGTAGAAAGCACCTGGTACTGGCTACATATAGCCTCGGCCTCATCTAATCGATTTTCATTTAATAAAACTTTGACCGGTGCCTTGGGACGATCGTCAACCGTAGTGCGGCCGTCTGGACCCCAAAATAGTAATATTAAGATTAAGAATTTTGCTGAAAATCTCATCATAATGGCAGACTTATCCCTCTCTTAGATTTCGTAAAAGAAAGAGAGAAACTTAAGGGCTCAATAGCGGCAATTATGATGGTGTATAAGATATTGATAATATCCAGTTTTAAGTAGCCTACAGCTCTTTTTTTCATGGCTTAGAAAGCCAATTGACTCAATGCGCTATATTTGTTAGATCCATTGCTTCAGCTCACAAAAAACACTATTAATGACAATCAAACATGAAATTTTAGTGGTCGATGATGATTTGATTCTGCTCCAGGCCATGGAGTCTGCCTTAGCTCCTTTTTATAGTGTTGAAACCTTCTCTAATTCGAACGCCGCTTATAGTGTGCTCAAACGAAAAACTATCCCCTTAGTTATTTTAGATCTGCACCTACCCGAAGTTTACGGTCTAGATCTCCTTAAGAAGTGGAAGGGAGAGTTTCCGGAGACAGAAATTATTTTTTGTAGCGGTGAACAAAAGGTAGAGAAGGCCATTGAATGTTTACGTCATGGCGCTTCTGATTTTATTTCTAAACCATTCAAAAAAGATGACCTCCTATATTTAGTTAATCGAACTTTAGAAAAACATGAACTTAAAAAGAAAATAGAAAAACTAAATCCCTTAATTAATCCAATGCCGATAGATTTTATTGGTCGATCACCTATTATTTTAGAACTTTTAAAGAAGGTAAGTCTTTTAAAGAATCATCCCCATTTAAATGTCATTCTACTTGGAGAGAGTGGAACTGGGAAAGAGATCATGGCTAGACTACTTCATCAACAGGAAGAGGAAAGTAATCGCCCATTTGTCGTAGTTAACATGCCTGCTATTCCCTCAAATTTGATGGAAGCTGAATTATTTGGAGTGGAAAAAGGCGCTTATACCGATGCTAAACAAAGTAGAGCAGGTAAATTTGAATTAGCCGATGGTGGCGATATTTTTTTAGACGAAATTGGAGACTTAGCACCAGACACTCAAGCGAAGCTGTTAAGAACTCTTCAGGAAAAACAAATTGAAAGAGTGGGATCGTCTAGAGTTAGAAAAGTTTCCTTCAGAACTATTTCAGCGACCAATCAACCCCTATCAGATCTGATGTCTAGTGGACGATTTAGAGAGGATGTAATCTACCGTTTAAGTGATATGGTGCTATGGCTTCCTCCACTCAGAGAGCGAAAAGAGGACATTCCGCTACTGACCCATTATTTCATTAGAAAATACTCTAGACATTCAACGGTGCCCACTTTAAGTAGTGCCGCCTTAGAGACTTTACTTAATTATCACTGGCCCGGAAATGTCAGACAATTAGAATCTACGATTAAACGTTCTCTTATTTTTTGTACCGATAATATGATTAAGGAGATTGAAATTTACGATCCTTCTACCTTTAATTCTCTGGGAAAAGAAACGATTAGATTGGACAAAACCGACGTTAGTTCTGATGATTTCAACGCTCTTACGAAAGAGTTTGAAAAAAATATTATTCACTCGGCCATTAAAAAGTTTCAAGGGGATAAAAATGCCGCTATGACGGCCCTTAAACTACCTAGAGCAACCTTCTATCGAAAACTCTCTGAATTTGGTTTAATCAATTAGTAGTATCGCTTGTGAAATAATTTTTTAGTTAGATCTATCGAACAAATAGATTACCTCTAGTGGGAACTAACCGTGAAAGTAAGAGACGACAGCCCATAAAATTACTCCATGAACTTCTCATTTTGATACGGTATCTATTTTGTGGAACCGTATCTGTTTTATCCCAATAACCCTTTTGTACTAACTTTTTAAAGAAGGACCAATCTCCATCCTCCTTTGCAATCTCCAAAGCAGCGGCTAATCTATGATGCCCTTCAGATACAAAATAGGTATCTGATCTTTCATGATAGAGACCACTCACTTGACGATTATCATTGAATTCAAAGGTACCCTCTCTCATCCTCTTTTTTAGGTCATCGATTTGGCTGCTTTTTTCAGCTGTTAATCCACTTTGGGTCATACTCATTACAAAAAATTGGGGCGCTGCGTAATCGAGATGAATGGTAGATCTATGCATTCCATCCACTCTTGGGTTTTTAATAGATTCCGTCGCAGGATTAGCGATCGCTGTGGAAATAAGACCGAAAGAAAGCAAAAGTAAAAAATACAAACTAACGCAAAGCTTCTTCCTTAATTGGAAACCCGAGTAGGGATGCTTTAAATCAAAATGTTTGTTGGGTGAATACCCTGTCATAAAATCTCCAGTTAAATAATACCATTTCTGCTAAGAACTTTCTAAAAGTAGCAAGGATCGAGTATGATTATTTTGTGAAAAGAAACTATAATTACTTTTTATCCGGTTCCTTTAGGGTAGTTCTCCTTGTTTTATTTTTGCTAACCAACTCAATCGCTTTTACTAAACCCTTTGGAATTCTACCCAATCCAATTCCTGTTAATGGAAATTTTTTAGGACCCGTTAGCTTTATCTTTCCTGGATTACCTTCAGCGGCATGCGTGAATGCGTCCACTCTTCCAAATAATGAATCACTCACCTCTTTACAATTGGCCTATTCACCTACACGAGGTGAGGAACCTCAGAACTTTTATACGGGAGTAGCAACAGCCTCAAGGTCATTTGGATTTGGTTTTGGTTATTTTGGGAGCATAGGCGAGAAAAAATCTACCGATGGTGGTTTTGTGGGATTTGGATTTAAGAGCAATGATTCTCAATACGGATTAACCTACAAAAATGATAATTTAACAGGCAATTCAATTGGGGAGTTTGATATTAGCTACCTCTATACAGATCTGAGAGAGGGGTTATCTTATGGAGGTATTCTTCATAGTATAAATAAAACACCCCAATTGGGTTTGGGGTTAGGCTATGTTTATGACAAAACCTTTAATATTGAATCAAATGTTTTGACCCCTAAGGCAAATCAATTCAGTGGTGGAGACTTCACACTCATTGCAGCTTCAAATTTTAGTATTTCACAACAAATTATTTTGCATTTACAAATTAATTACTCAACAAAAAAATCTCATATCGAACCCACTATGGCCGTTAATTATTGGCTCTCAGATTTTACCAATGTTATTTTACAGTTTACATCACCACAAATTTGGTCCTTTGGATTTTCCCTGATTCTTTAATTTTTATGAAGAATCTCTCTGGCCCAATTTTGCCAAAACTGACAGTCTTCTTTGGGCAGGTTTATTTCTACGGGTTCATGAAATTCAATTTCAGCTCGCATTTTCGAAGCATTAAGAAGCCTCCATAAATGCGGAATAAAAGCATCGGCCCCAATAAAAGCTGCAATTTCTAGTGAATAATAGTTGATTCGAAAGGGTTGAACTTTTAACCCATGGCTCTTTGCAATTTCAAAAGCACCTCGTCTCCAGGGAACATTCTCAGATAGACTTGTAGTTCCAGAAGGAAATAGACACATACTCTGTTTGTTATCGATACAGGCATTCCCAACCTTAAGGATCGCCTGTTTACGAGAGTCTAATGATTCTCTTTTTACAAAAACCGTTCCTACAGCCCTACAACTATCCCCGATAATAGGCCAACGCCCGAGCTCCTCTTTCGCTACGAAAGAGACAGGGGCCGAGGCCATAATAACTGGAATATCTAGATAACTTAAGTGATTGCCCACAAACAACATAGGTTCTTCACTTACGGGAGCTCCTGAAATAGTGAGTTCAACACCTAGATTTTCCAGGGATAATTTTGCCCAATCCTTCTTGAGTTGGGTAATTTTTTGAATGGCATCTGGTCGATTTTTACGTTGAGTTATTTTGATTTTGCGACAGTAGAACGCACAAATTAAAAACACCTTTAATATTCGAATTATATTTTTCATGCTCGTCTCACTGAGCTGGAGTAGTTTTTTCAATGGCGCCTTTATCTAAGCAGCTCTTAATAAAAAACCCATTTTTTTCTTTAAATGAATCTAAAATAGCACATAATTTTTCCAGTGATTTTTCAGACTTTGAATTTATCAAAAAAGCTAGCTTCTGTCGGAGATCCGGTGAAACTATCTTATCATTCATAAATACTAATGCAGTCTGAGTACATTGCGGAATATCTGAGGCTTTAGAGAAACATTTTTCATATCCTGTGAGATAAATTTCATCTTTAAGCTTCTCAAACTTCGAGTAGCTTCTTAAAAATGGAAATTCCTGAATGAGATCTTCCATTATTTGCCTAGCATCAGAGAACCCTTGAGATTTAAGACCTAAAACATATCCGAATGAAGCTCTCTCTACTAAATTTTTCCACTGAAGATTTTGTTCCGATTTTGGAATGTCTTTGACATATAAAATAACCTCCGACCACCGATGATTTTTAGCCATCAATTCTAACTGATTGATATTATATCTTTGAGGGTCTACTTCTTCGGCGGATAGCGTGATCGTTGCTAAAAATAACAGAGAGAAAAACTTAGCCATTATAATGCCTCAAAAAAATATTATAAAAAAAGGACCGAGTCTATCGACATCGGTCCCCTTAAAAACATTACCTGATCGTAAGATTACTTAGCAACTGGAGCTGCTTCTTCTACTTTTGGAGCCTCTTCAGCAGCCGCTTTTTTTGCTTTTTTTGCTTTTTTGTGACCTTTGTGACCTTTGTGACCTTTGTGTTCTTCCATTCCAGCAGGATGAGCTTCAGCAACAGGAGCAGCAGTAGCTGCAGTGGTTTCTGGAGCAACTACTGGAGCTGTCTCATTTGCATAGATCATGGATGTTGCACCGAAAATAGCAACGACTAGAGCGATAATTACGTTTTTCATAGTATCTCCTTAATTAAGTTGAATCGATTCTTACTCTCTTAAGGACCTTTTCCCCAGTCGAAGTAAGAAGATGAAAATACCCTAGGACAATTACGTTTTCTACTACTTTTTTAATAAACTATTATTTATTGGGTGGGTTCTAATCGAGCTTTGATCTTAAAAAATTTTACCATGATAAATACTGCCTCAGGAAAAAACCGATAAAGCTTTACAATCCACCAACCGTGTCCCGTCAAAACTCGTTCTCGCTTTCTTAGTAAAATAGCTCTCACTATTTTTTTTGAGGCCAAGGCTACTGGCATCTGCAGCCACATTGGGATGGGATCTTTTGATTTAGATTTCAACTTTCCCTGGTTATTAACTCGTCGAATTTCTGAAACTACAAATCCCGGAGCTATATGGGTGACTGAAATACTAAAGGGGCGAAGCTCATGATATAATGCGTCGCAAAGTGCGCGAACACTAAACTTACTCATCGCATAGGCTGAAATTCCCGGAAGCGCTACATACCCATTCACACTTCCCACTATAGCCAATCTCCCTTTTGTCTTTTTTAAAGAGGGCCCCGTCTGCTGAACAGTTCTAAGAACGCCAAAGACATTAGTTTCAAATTGACGACGATAATCCTCTATTGAGAGATCTAAAACCTCTCCAGCAACGCCAAAACCAGCATTAGCGATCACCACATCAAGCTCTCCTTGCTGTGCGATAGCCTCTCTGACCGCTAAATTTATCGATTCATCCGAACTCACATCTGCCACACAGATATGTATTTTAATGTTTGGATATCTCTGTTTTAGTTTTGCAGCTAAAGAATCAAGCCGATCTTTTCTTCTTGCAAGAAGAATAAGATGAGCGCCCTGAAAGGCTAATTCATGTACTAACCCCTCTCCTATTCCCGAAGAGGCTCCTGTGATAAGAATATTTTTACCTTTAAAAGAATCCATGCTTTTTTAAAATTCCTCTAGTTACGGAAACTGCACCACAAATCCCACTGTAGCTTGGTATTCATTTTGATTCATATCAGGAAAACTGTGAAATACAGTATTGAGATCTCCGGTGAGTTTTAAATTATTTCCTAATCCCAAGCGCAATCCAGCTCCTCCATAGGGATGGTATTTCACAGGATCATTAATTAAAGTATTTACTCCACTATTACTTTCTTCATGACGATTTCTTGTGGCCTGACAACCCGCTCGAAAATAAGGGGTAAGTATTCCTAAAATATTAAAGCCTGAACGAATTCCTACCTTTAATTTATCTGCTGTATCTTTGGTGATTAAATTTTGAGATACAAAACTCTCGGTGGAATAGGCCCGTAGATATTCCCCTTCTGCAGAAAAAAAGGAAAAACCATAGGTGGCTCTCGCCCCATACACCAAACGGTCTTGGGTATGTACTGTAGGAACTAATAGCTGTGATCTTTCATAGCCGATGATTGGCTCAATTCCCACAGAGGTAATCCCTTTAGCCGACTTTTGAAAAACAGCCCACAATAATAGAGACAGAACGCATATTAATTGAAGGTATTGTTTAAGCATTCCGTGATTTTACCACAGTCTATTGCAGACATTGCCCCATTTAGCTAAAATAGGGACTCCTACTATCCTAGGACACGCGCTTCCACAACGCATCACATTATTCCAAGGACCTTCTAAATGAAATATTTTTTCACTGTTTCTGTTTCATTTATTTTTTTATTCTTTTCTCATCGCTGTCTAGCCGCACCTAAATGCGAAATAAAAAACAATACTTCGCACCATGACCTACGCATCGTGTCGGGACTAGCTAGTGGCTTCAACTCTGGAAAGATCTACATCACATTAAAAAATGGCACTAGAAAATACACTACCGTTGCAGAAAAGACAGGTCACTGGGCTCTTTCCTTTGCCGAGCTAGAAAACAAATCTGAAATTTTATGTTGGCAAGAGGGCAATGCTTTAACTGCCGGTTATTCAATTTTAAAAAAGTAGCGGCCAACCTTTGTGACTATTCAATCAAAATGACGCTGCACAAAAAATATCGAATTGAAAGTTTTCCTTTCCGTTTAGAAGAATCCCAAGTAAAAATTCCTTTTAGCTTTTTAATCGGAGAAAATACACATGAGTAATGATGAAATAATGAAAGAACTTGAAAGACTGAAAGCAGAAAATGCAGCTTTAAAGGGCAGTAATGCCAAATCACTTTCTCTTCGAGTCAGTGAAAAAGGTGGAGTTTCTGTTTATGGTTTAGGTCGATTCCCAGTCACTCTTTACAAAGAACAATGGGAAAAACTCCTCGGAATGACAGAGGACATTAAAGCTTTTCTGATCGCAAATGAGAGCCAGCTAAAAACTAAACAGTAATCAACTATTTTTTCTGAAGCCATTGAAGATAATCTTCAATGGCCTCTTTTAATTTCCATTCAGATTTAAATCCCATTTTTTGCTCTGCCAACGTAGGATCTCCCTGAGTATTGGCTTGATAAGTTTTAGCGTCGTAGGGCATTTCAAAATATTCAGGATCCAGTTTTGTATTCATCACCTCATTCAAGGTTTTTACTAGTTGATTAAAGGAGGTACCGACTCCAGTGGCTACGTTATAAACGCCTGAAGGGGCATCTACAGCCTTTAAATTTGCCGTTACAATATCCTTCACATAAATAAAATCTCTAATCTGTTCTCCCCAATTAAAAATTCTAGGGCGTTTTCCATCCTTCATTTGTTGATAAAGATGATAAATCATTGAAGCAGGCCGACCTTTATGCGCTTCACGAGGACCAAATACATTGAAATATCTTAGTCCTACGATGTGTCTTTTTGAAAATAGAGAGACTGCCATTTCATCCATCTTCAACTTAGAACGACCATAAATGGTGAGAATCTGTTTTTCTTGCTGCTCTTTCATTGGCACAAGACCATTACCATAAAGCCCAGCAGTCGAGGCATAAACCAATTTGGCCTCACACCTATCGGCTAAGGAAATCATTTGTTTAAAGCCCTCTATATTTTTATTAAAAGTTTCTTCATCATTCGGATATCTTGGATCTGTAATCGCTGCTTGGTGAAAAATAATATCGAAAGAGGAGGAGAAAGAGTAAGGCGTGGAAACATCTAAAGAGATAACTTTCCCTTTAAATTCTTTTAAATTGGTTTGGTCAGCAAACTGAAAATTATCAACCACAACGACTTCATGACCTAATTTTTCTAAAGTTAACGCAAGATTAGACCCAATAAATCCTGCACCGCCGGTCACTAAACTCTTGATTGCCATTGCCCAGAATTACCACAATCTTAAGAGAAAAGAAAAGTCTTCCCCTATGAAAAGAGAAATTTAAAAAGAACGAAATTTATCAAAAAGCCGACCTACTTTGGGTAAGGACAAAGGTCCTCCATTAACTAAGGCACTAAACAATAAAAAAGCGGTTTCCATTGCCTCTCGAATCTGTTTGAGCCTTTTAATTTGAAAATCAACGCCCTCCTCTTTAGACCGACTCTGAAGCCTCTCTATTAATCCACTTAATCCCCTATTAGCCTCTTCTAATATTCTAATTTCCCGATTTCTTAAAACATTAGAAACAGACTTCCAAATATGGAGTTCAGGCTCGTAATAAAAGTTCCTATCTCCAGCCATTCGTATTCTTTTCACAACCCCCCAAGTTTGTAGTTCACTTAAACTACTACTCACACTTCCTGCACTCAGAGACAAAAATGCTTGAATATCTGAGGGGCTTAAGGGTTTCTGTTTTAAAAAAAGAAGGGACCAGATTCTTCCTAAATGGCGGATGAACCCCCATTGTTCTACAAGGTCTCCAATGATTTCAGAGAATGCAATTTCCTCCTCTGACATTTTTAATTTTTGGTTCATCGTTTATTCGCTATAAGTAAAGTGACCAATCCGCCTGCTATAAGAGCTTTTTTTTGCTGAACATCAAAGTAGGGCTGCAATTCTTCTATCATAACTTCAGGAGAAATAAACTGTGCCGCCGTATCTCTAAGATAGTGATAGGCCCTTCCCCGACTAAAAAGCCGGCCCCAAAACGGCACCCCATATTTCCAAAACAATTGAAAAGGAATAAACTGCCATTTGTGCGGAATCGGATGAATTTCTAAAATGCCAAGTTTTCCACCAGAAACCAAGGTTCTAGAAAATTCTTTGAACGCCAGCTTTCTATCTTTGAAATTTCTAATCCCAAAGGTACAGGTTAAAATAGAAAAATAGTTTTCAGGGAAAGGAAGGGCCTCTGCCTCTCCCTCGTACCATTGTGTCAAACGAGGATATTTTCTCTTCCCTTCATTCATCATTTCTTTACAAGGATCGATAGCAAAAATATTTGATGCCGGAGTTTTAGTTAAAAACAGGCTCGCTACATCACCTGTTCCAGAGGCTACATCCAAAATCTTACCGTCTGTCTTTAACCCATTGGTACTCAAAGCTTCAACTAAGCAACGCTTCCACCTGCGATGTAACCCTAAAGACATGCAGTCATTAATTAAATTGTACCTGTCTGCGATTTCTGAAAAGGGTGGCTTCATTTGATCTTTGTAGCGTCAAGTATTGACAAATCCAACAATTATTTTATTATTTCAGTAGTTTCATAATTAATTGAAACCTCAATAATCTCAATAAGGAGCCAATATGAACAAATGTGATATTACTGAAGATACCATCTATCAATGCTTTGCTGCAGCGACTACGGGTAAAACCTTAGGTGCGACAGCGACCTCTTTTGTTGATGTAGAGGAATACGAAAACCAAGTGATGTATCCAGAATTTTCTCGCTGGGCAAAAAAGGCCGGCTATCCTCAAATTGCTGAGCTTTTTCTAAAGGTTGCTGGAGAGGAAAAACTGCATGCGACATGGTTACGAAAGTTATACGAAGGCATGGGAACTCCAGCTCGTGGAGAGGACACTCAACGTGCTATCGACGCTCTAGAAACTATTCGTAAAAATAGCGATGCTTTGATTGCTCAAGATCCTAAAACGGTCATTGAAAAAGCCCTCAAGGTTGCTATTAAAGTGGAGCAGCGTGAATACCGAGAGATCTATCCTGCTTTCCGAGATCAAGCGATTCAAGCTGGACAAAAGGAGGCTGCCGAGGTCTATCAACGTGTGATTAATTCTGAAGAGCAGCATTCTCAGTGGTTTGAAAAAGCTCTAACCACTTTAGAAAATTACCCACAAGCCGCTTAAAATGGCTAGTAGTATTCAACTCCTATCAAGCGCAAGAAGATGGCGGGTTTTACACCCTGCCATCTATCTTATTTCTGTGTTGCCTGGCCTATTTTGGTGGGTAGTTCTCCCTGATAAATACTCCAGATTTGATTTAGCTATTACCACCTTCTCTGTAGTACTAATTCAACACGGAGTTAATGTTCTCAATGATTTTATCGATTGGAAAAAAGGGGCCGATTCAGAAAAGGAAATCTCCTGGGTTCACTTTCACCATTTAAATTTGCGGGTCGTACAATTTCATGGATTATTAAGTTTTATTTTAGGGATTTCTTTGGGTTGTCTAGTCGTAGTTCACCATCAATCTTTTAAACTTTTGTATGTGGCCCTTCCCTTAGTGGCACTGGGATATAGTTATAATGCTAGCCAGTGGACACTTTCCTACACCGCGCTTGGAGAATGGGTAACAGGACTATGTTACGGCCCTGGTGTTTTTGGCTGTATGGGGTACCTATTTGAAAAAGAGATTACCACTATAACTCTATTAGGCTCTTTGGCTTTTGGATTTTTAGCTGTGTCTGTTTTATTTTCCCATCAGCCCCCTCAGGTACTAACCGATTTTCTATCAGGAAAATCTTCTTTCGCCGTTCGTCATGGAGCACAGAGAACTTTTTTTATTTCAAAAATGTTCTCGATATTGACTTTGTGTTTTTTAAGCACAATCCTTTTTCTAATAACCTCTAATTCTATTTCAATATTTGCTTTATTTAGTTTTGAGATATTTCTACTTTTCAGAATAAAGAGGCTTAAACCTTCACCTAAAATTATTTTAGATTCTTTTTTGTGGCTAGGTTCTTTATCTTTAATTTTAAAACTTTCTGGAGGGCTATCGTGACGCCCCAAGAGGTTTTAGAACGTGCTTTTGATAAAGGTCAAAAATATTTTGAGTGGCTCGATACCTTTCATGGCCCGATTGATAAGCCAATCGTTGAAACCGTAGAAAAAGCCTGCGGAACTATTTGGGATCGAAAAGGAAAAAGACTACGTTGTCATTTTGTTTACTGGTTTAGCGAGCCCTATCAAATTCCGCCAAAAAATTTAGAGCTTTATTCCTGGGCAGTAGAGGCGATTCATACCGCCACTCTTTTGCATGACGATGTGATTGATAAAGCGGAAATGCGCCGAGCTGGTCCTTCAGCCAATCAGATTTTCGATAATACCGTTCCTGTTTTGAGTGGCGATTATTTGATGAGTGATGCCATTCATCAACTATCTCTAAAGGGGCACCCTTTGCTTCTTCAAGGAATGTGTCTTGCCTTAAAACAACTTTCACAGGGAGAGATCCTTCAATACCAAAATCAATTCAAAGTAGCCGATTCAGAAGATTATTATCGGTTAATTTATGACTTAAAAACAGCCTCACTTTTAAAATGGGCAGCGAGTGTGGGACCTACCCTTGTAGATAGTTCAGATAAGATTCATGCCATTGATTTTGCGATTGCTTATGGCCTGCTATATCAATTCACAGATGATTTATTAGATATACGAGGAACACACACCAAAAATCACTCTCAAGATTTAAAAGAGGGAAAATTAAACTGGGCTGCATGGAAAGTTTTGCAAAATGATTCGACTCTAAGAAACTGTTTAATAGAGGACTTTACTGAAAAAAAAGTCTCTACCACTTCAATAAATCGATTGCAAAAAAGTTTTCATACCAACTCCAATCAAAAACAACTTCATGAATTCTTAATGCTCGCTAAAACAGATTGTATGAAGCCCTTACAGTTTCTGAAAAGTAGTTCATTGCGTTATCTATGTTCCACTCTTGTAGATTTTACCGTTAACCGAGTTTGTTAAAGATGCACTGTACTATTTTCTATAACCTTGCTTGCCAAAAACCCCGCTAGACTTAGCTATACCCATGTTTTAAACTAATAACAGTCAGCCAAAATATATTTTAAAATAATCAATTAGGAGATTAGAGATGATGATTAAAGTACTATCATTCTTCATGGTTGCCATGATGAATGTTTCACTGTTTGCTAATGAACCAATGCCTACTAATGTAGGAACTCCCGGTGCTTCTACAAATGTAGTACAAGATGCAGATTCTGGAGTGCCGATGGATTCTGGAATGGGCCTGGGGGCAGGTACTGGAATGGAATCTAATGGGCCCATGATGGGCAAATCTAAGGCGATGAAACAGGGTGCTAAGCGAGAACCTGCTCGTCGGCACAAAAAGAAACATCGTAAAAATAATAGGTAGTTAGTTTTTTCAGTTTTAATAAAAAAAACCGTTCCCTCTAGGAGAACGGTTTTTTTTATTGCTTTTAACTATCGGCTATTTCTAATTTTCTCTCGCCCCTTCACTAATCCAGTCTGAAATTACTTTAATCTCCGTATCACTCAACCTCGGCGCTCCAAGAGGCATCCTTCCCGACTGAACGTTTAGATACAAAGTACTGTTTAAAGGATTTCCGGGTAAAATAACTCCCGTACCTGTACTCATCAATTTTGAATAATTAGAAAGATCAATCCCCATTTCTGCCTCAGGCCCGGAATGGCAACTCCAACAATTAGATTTAAAAATTTGTTCCTTGATACTTTCAAAGGTGGGACCTGTTTTAAAAACCTGTAGCGATTTCTCTGCGCGATAATTGCAATTAGAAAGCAGCCCCACTAAAATAAAACTAAAGATTCTATTAAACATGACTCTAGTAGTCATACCCTATTTCTAACTAACTTTCTTTTGTTTTTTTGCTTGAAGCCAGAGAGGTACTATCGACCCTACAATCAATAAAAACGATACAAAAACAAGCTGATAGATAGTATCCGTAGATAAACTACTTTTTCCTTCCCAGAGCCCACAGCCTAAAGTCTGAGCGCTATAAACCACAATAGCTGTACCAGGAAGAATACCCCAAAAGGTACCCCAACCTACCGACCGCCACCTTAGGTTTAGTAATCCTGAAGCATAGCTAATCGCTCCAAAATGGACCACATGGGTGACTCGAGATATGATGACTAAATAAAATTCTGAATCAGGATGTCGCGCTTCAAGTTTTAGAAACCATTTTTTTTTGCTGAAGGCCTTTTCGATAATCGAGCGTCCGTAAGATCTAGCTAGCTCAAAGGAAAAAAAGGTGGCTGCCATAGACGCCATTAATACCCATAATAAACCCCATCGAGCTCCAAAACAAATTCCCCCAAGAATCATAATCAATGTTCTAGGAACTAAGACCATAATGGCTAACGTACTTACGATAACAAAAACTAGGGGGGCTACCCACCTTTGGGAAATTATAAATTCTCGTAGCCCATTACAACCGTGGAATAGATCACTTAACTGAGCTCCCCAAAAAATTAAATTCCCTCCCATGATTATAAAAAATAAAAATATCAGTTTAATTTGCCAACTAAATTTGAGTTCATCATCCATACTATTTTCATGATAACTCCTTTATGCGCCGCACATAAAAATTTCCTCAATTATTTCAATAACGCATAATGTTTAACATTACGTACCTAGTGCATATCGTCGATATAACTAACCAAATCGGAAGGAACTAAGATTGATGTATAGGGCAAAGTATGTTCCAGTATGTGTATCAAGGGGGCAGAATGAAACAGAGTAACGGCAAAGGTCTGTGTCGATTTCTAAGCGTCTTTTTTCTTTTAGTTTTCACGCATAAAATAGCAAGAGCGATTACCATTGATGTCGCAGATTCTCCAGATACGAATTTAAGTCTTGCTCTCAGCGCTATTAATAGCGCTGAAGAAACTATCGTCATGAACGCCTATGAACTAAACTCAAAAGAAATTGCAGCCGCTCTTATCAAACAAATTAAAAACTCTGTTTTAGTCACTATTCTCGAAGAGGGTCAGCCCGTCGGTGGCATAAGTGATGAGGGTATTACGATTCGAGAAAAGGTGGTAGCGGCCATGAACCGTTCCTCTCTTCCTCATAAATTTTTAGTGATGTCTGCCGAAACACCTCGAGGTTTAAGACAACGAAGATTCCATTTTAATCACGCTAAATATATTATTATTGATGGTCAAGCCCTGCTAATCGGCTCGGAAAACTATACGAGCTCAGGCCATCCTGTAGTAGGAACCAAGGGAACTCGCGGCTGGGAAACACTTATTCATGACAAAGGCATGGCCTCCTCTTTCCAACAACTTTTTAAAAGTGATTCCTCCATGGCCTTTGGTGATGTTTTTCTAGCCTCTGAGAGTCGCTTTAGAGGGCCGATTCCTTTTGTGGGGCAATGGAATTTAGATTTTTCTGAGATGGCAAGTTTAGAAAGTTTTATTAGTGCTTCAAAACTACCTAAACCCAAAACTTTTGAAGTTTCTACTATTAATCAATTAACCTCCCCTAATACAAGTTTAACTGGCCTACTGAATTTTATTAAAGGGGCTAAGACCTCATTAGACTTAGAATTAATGTCCTTTAGTTATCGATGGGGAAACACCGGAAATGTTTCCCCTTTATTTCAAGCTATTGTTGATGCTGCTCGCCGAGGGGTGGAGGTTAGGGTTTTATTAAATGATGAAACGGTGTTTGGAAATCATCGCAGTTCGCAGGAAGAGATGGGAAAAAAGACTAACAATATACTCACCGCTGAACAGCTAGCGGCCGTCGGTAAAAAAGAGGGATTAGAGATGGAGGCCGGGATTGCTGACGTCGAAGCGATGGGTGTGAAATATATTCACAATAAAGGCGCTCTAGCCGATGGAAAAAAAGTACTGATTAGCTCGATCAACTGGAATAGAAACTCTTTAGAGAATAATCGAGAGACAGCTGTGGTAGTGCATTCTGAAGAGGTTCATGATTATTATTCCGCGCTTTTTGAATTCGATTGGAATGCTTCGCGCACTAAAAAAAATTAGTATTGCGCCTACTGCCTCTATTTTTCTGACTCTTTTTTTCTATCACCTTTTTATTTTCTGTGGAGGCATCACAAATGGAAGACTGGAAAAATAAACCGCCTAGTTTTTGGAAGGAAAAACTCACTAAAGAACAATTTGAAATCTGTCGTAATAAAGGAACCGAACGGGCTTTCACTGGAAAATATTGGAACAATCACGATAAGGGAATTTACCATTGTGTATGTTGTGGCCTAGACCTTTTCTCCTCTGAAACTAAATTTGAATCTGGCACCGGATGGCCTAGCTATTGGGAATCTTATGTTAAGGAAAATGTATTGGAGAAAGCTGACCGTACTCTTTTCACGAAAAGAACAGAGGTGATTTGTAATCGTTGTGGAGCACACCTAGGTCACGTCTTTGATGATGGGCCTGCACCCACCCACAAAAGATATTGCATTAATTCTGTCTGCTTAGAGTTCACTCCAGATACTGAAAAAAAATAACCGTAAAAGGTGTGATAGGTACCTCAAATACCGGTCATTCGAAAAGATGCCTCAGATCAAATATTTTTTTTCTTTAGTCTGACCACCACAGAATCGACCTTTCCAGTTATCTTTAACGCTAGAGATTGAGTTTCATAATTAACTTTTGTGACCGAGAGCCCATTTAGTCCCTCTGGAAGTCGCCACCAATAACTTCCAAAATCATCGGTGATTCGTTGTTCATTTTCCTTAAATACTATTTCTTGAATCGCTAACTGGGCACCAGAAATAGAGGCCCCAGTTTCATCATCAATTACCTTGATTTTCAAATAATGCTTTCTCGCCTGCTCTGCCACATAAGGTAATACTTTTTTTACTGTGGGCCATATGGCTCGGCGATATTCTGAAAAATCGGGTTGAAACTCATCTCCAATTTCTAAAAGAAAGGCCAAGGTTCCAAATTGATTATAATGATACTCATGATCCTCCCCTCCCGAACTAGGAGACCGTTGTCCATACTGAAGAAGGTCGGACAGTTCATCGCGAACCTTAAAATAAACTGTAGACTCAGCCATCTCCCCACAAAGATAAGGATTTAAAACTTCATCCCCTAAGCTGTGATAGGAAATGCTGTACTGAAAATGCAGCCTCTCATTTAATTTTTCATTCACTTGAACCTCAGGTTCAGAGTCGGGTCTTAGGCCCTTAAAAACTTCACTATTACCTTCGCTAGAATTATTTCCACACACCCCCCAATTTACTGAATAGTTTCGATTAAGATCAACACCTCGTAGATTTGCCAAAGTTCGGGATCGATTCTTTCTCCACATCCGATCGGTACTAAGCACGTAATCTAATCCATCGGGATTTAAAACAGGAACAAACCAAAAGGACATTTCGTTGATCGATAATTGTGCCTTTAACTTTCCAGACTTGGCATCCCTTAATAATGCTTCTGCCGCATCTAAAACGGCATGTTGAGTCATGAGTTCTCTAGCGTGGTGTTGTCCCAGAAATAAAATTTTGGGTTTGTCCTCAATTTTTTCTGGATGAAGACTTACGTGAAGAGCAAAAATATTTCTTCCCTCCTCTGTAGCCTTTACGCCTAAAAACTCATTTAGATTATAAATTTTAGCTACAGTTGGAAACTCAGCCTCTAATTTTTGTAATTGAGCCACACTCTCTTCGGCTCCCAGATAATTTTCTTCGGCTTTCCATTTCAAGCCTTTTTTATTTCCAAAGCTGAAATAACTTTCTGTCTCTGTCACATCTCCCATTATAAAGAGAGAGGCAATATCGGGAGATTTTTTTGCTAATTCTCCAATCACAAAAGGAAACTCTGTGATGACTTGAAGTGCTTTGCGTTTTTTACTATAACCCTCGACTTCGAAACCCTCGATAGTCAGCCACTTACGAACCTCTTCTGGAGAATCGGTTTTTAATTCTACTAAATGGTTTTTAGCTATCGCTGAGGTAGAAAGAAATAAAAATAAAATGAAATAGCACGACCGTTTATTTTTTATCATTAATTCACTGCTTTCCATTGATAGAAAGGCTAGTCTTTTAGAAAGAGGGTGACAATCATGAAAGTTAAAAACGCTATAGAAACTAAACTAGGCCGAGATTTTCTGCCGTTTAAACTGGAGATCATCAATGAAAGCCACCAACATTCAGTTCCTAAAGGGTCTGAAACTCACTTTAAAGTTATCGTGGTCAGTCGACTATTTCATGGCGTATCTTTAGTCCAACGCCATCGAAAAATTTATGAAAGTTTAAAAGAGGAGCTTGCCAGCGGAGTTCATGCACTATCGATCCATGCCTTCACTCCAGAGGAGTTTGAAAAAAAACAGGCAGAATCGCTAGAGTCTCCCCCTTGTTTAGGGGGAAACAAAAGTTAGACAAATTTTCCTAGAACCTTATTGATCTTCCCTTTGATCATAAAGAAGACCAATCCAGTGCCAATACCAAGACCACAACAAATCAGAAAGAAGGTCTCTTTTGGCATTTTAGTATAAAAAGTACCGAGATATCCCGTCATGTAATTGCCTATGAAACTAGATAAAAACCATACGCCCATCATCATGCTCATAATCGGTTTGGGAGCTACTTTAGTCACTAAGCTCAATCCAATAGGGGAAAGATAGAGTTCACCCATAGTAAATACAAACACCGTCCCTAATAACCAAAGAACACTGCCTCTATCCACCCCAGGAACCGCCTTGGCGGCCAAAATCATAAGGATGTAAGCCCCGCCACATAAAAGACAACCAATGCCCATTTTAACCACACTCGAAGGCTCTTTTCCCCTCTTTGCCTGCCATGACCAGAAAATGTTAAGGATGGGAGCAAAAATAAAGATCATCAACGGATTAAAAGACTGAAACCAACTGGATGGAATTTCCCAACCGAGCATTTTCCAGTTCGTTTTATCATCAGCCCATAACTGCAGTGTATTTCCCTGTTGTTCGTAAATAGCCCAGAACATAATATTCAAAAAGCAAAGAACAATAAGTACGTAAATACTATTCCATTCACCTTTAGTTAACTTTCTAGATTCCTCGGCTCTTGCTTTTTCAGTTAAAGTATCTCTAGGAATTAAATCACTTCCCAACCAGTAACTAAAAAGACCGATCATCATTCCAATCCCTGCAGCCCCAAATCCCCAATGCCAACCTACCGTTTGGCCCAAAGTTCCACAAATTAAAGGAGAGAAAAATGCCCCTAAATTAATTCCCATATAAAAAATAGTAAACGCCCCATCTCTTCTGGGATCCCCTTCAGGATATAGTCCTGCCACTTGAGTTGAGATATTCGGTTTAAAACAACCATTGCCTAAAATTAAAAACAGCAGAGCTAATAAAAACATCTTCTCACTGGCCATCAAAAAATGGCCAATCGCCATGAGAACTCCGCCTAAATAAACGGTCCGATATTGCCCCAGCAACCGATCGGCTAAAATCCCCCCGAAAAAAGGGGTCAAATAAACAAACCCAGTATAGAGCCCGTAAATCTGTGAACTCATTTGTTGAATATTCATGGGGCCAAATAATCCGACTAATATTCCTTCAAGACTTTTATAACCTAAAACCTCAGCGGCTCGAGAGGGATCGAACAAAAGATATTTAGTCATATACATGACTAGCAAAGCTCTCATTCCATAATAGGAAAATCGCTCCCACATCTCGGTCGTAAAAAGTACATAAAGACCTGCGGGGTGTCCTAAGAATTCTTTACCTGCCAATTTTGATTTTACTAAAGCTCTGATAAGTCTCTCCTGGTTAGATACCTTCGAAGATTACGAAAATTGTCAGATCACTTCAAGAACAAAAATCCAATTAGCAGAATTTGTAAATGTTAAGCAGGTTTCAGGAAGCTGAACTTAAGCGTCAGCGTGACCTTTTCACAGGTCACGTAACTAAGAATAAAAGTTATTGTCGAGGAGGGCTGTAAATTTCTACACGGTCTTTTTCTTCAAAACCGGCACCTGCATGGACGATAGCCACAGCTCCATCCACTCCAAAATAATCAACTACCTTCAAAATCCCCTTAAAACGTCCGGGGGCCATTCCAATAAACTGCTGAGAGTCATCATCGATAATGGCATGGCTAGGACCAAAAACCTTTAAAAGCTGGCCTCGAGTAATTCCGGTAGGCTCTCCTGCATTAATATAAAATCGACTCAGATCTATTTTTGCAATTCTACCTACCCAAGAAATACGTTTTGCGAAGGTAGAAAACAAAGGAAGTGTTTTCTGAATGGCCTTAGAAACAGCTCCTTCACCTCGGTTGGCATCATAACTTTCAATAGATCGATTACCCAAAAATCTGGTGTGTTCTTCAATGACCTCTGCCGATGTATTTTTGGCGATAAGCATTTTTTCATTGGTGGCATCGAAAAGTTGAAACTTCACATTGGCTGTAACCGAATGATAGCGCGTTTGAAACAGCCCCACTTCATCTCCACGTTCCTGTATTCTAAGATCATCGATAGAACCTGTCACTATCGCTGAAACTCCTCTGGCTCTTGCCTTTTCAAACACCTCCTTCATATTGTACTTACCATCCTGAAACGTAAAACTTTGATCAGGAGTGAGCTCCTCCTCATTGATAATTACAAAGTCTGGCATTTTAGAAATAGAATCTTTTACAGCTATTGCTGCAAACTCACCTAATTCTCTTCCGCCATATTGCGTACGATTATGAAAGTTAAGAATCACAATTCTTTTTTTCACAGAATTTTTTAAGGAATCATTAATTTCCCAGGTATATCTAGGCTGAACATTTTCCCCCACTACCTCTGCGGTTGTTTTGAGCTCGGCGTCGGGTTTCGGAATTGGCGAAGAGGCGAAGGGATTGAGTGATGCACACTGTGGAAGAAAAAATAAAACACCTAAAATAAAAGTTAATTTTATATAGCGCATAGCAGTACTTTTTTTGGCAAGGTTAAAATTATGAGGCCCCTACTTAAAGTATCTCACAACTAGGGTAGATCCATCAACGCGTGTGACCTGATTTTTAAACCCTACTAAGGGACTAGCCTCGATGCGCTGAGTAAGTTCCTCTATCGAAAGTGCAGATTTAATTTCATACTCCGCCGTTTTTCCGGCAGCCTTTTTGAAAATAGGTGCACTAAAGCCA
This sequence comes from Bdellovibrionales bacterium, assembly GCA_009692515.1. Taxonomy (GTDB): domain Bacteria; phylum Bdellovibrionota; class FAC87; order UBA2466; family UBA2466; genus UBA2466. The sequence goes on along the minus strand of SHZA01000015.1, from coordinate 24,248 downwards.
TTGCCTCGACTCAATCCTGTTTCAGCTAATTTTAACAACCTAAAGGAGTCGATATTATCGATTATTAATTTAAAGGGCATTTCTTTTAGTGTGTCTTCAGAAAAGGCATTTTCCAGTTCTGTCTGAAAGGCCAAAAATACTGGTGTCATAACCCTTCTTAATGAATTAGGGTTTCCAAGTTCTCGAGCAGGAAGTATTAAATCATCGCCTACTACAAACGTTAAATTCTGGGAGTAGGTGTTATAAAGAAAAAGATCAAGCCGAGTGCTAGTACATCCAGGACAAGCTGTAAGCGCTGCCCAGACGACTAAAGTTTCGTTACCTCGATTAGCGATGGAAATCAAAGTTTGAATCTCTGAGTTATTTTTCGGTGGAGCCTCTAGTGAGCAGGGACCGTCTAAAGGGGTGATTCCTGCGTTCAATTTTCGCAACTTTTCCTGCGTCATTTGATTTAAGATCTGGATGATTAAAGAGTCTTTTGATCTACTGGCAGTTTCACTGGGTAAAATGATGAGTCCAGGCAAGCTAGATGAGACGATAAAAAGAGGTCTGATTTGATTAGATCCTCTAGACCTGGAATCGATTAATCGAATCCATTTTTTAAGTGAATCTCCATCTAAATGTCCGACCAATTCTAAGGTGCCAGCAGGTTGAGCTTGGCGATTTAACTTATAATCGAAGATATATTTTTCAGCAAAATCTGGAGTAATATATTTATCAAATTGCGTAAACCGTTGCCCCAAATAGGTTTCCAGCCAATTGGCAACAGCCAAATACTTTAAATCAGAAATAAGAGTCGATTCAGGATCACTGTTCTGTGCCTGTTCAGCTGAAGTGTTTGGATTTTTAATTAAGGATGACGATGACACTGTAAATGGAACACCCTCGGCCCACACCATCTGAGTCACAATAAAAAAAATAAAAATAAATTTACTTAAATTCAATTCGCATCCTTTCTTTTTGAAGAATATTCCTGATGAAGTTTACCGTGTCTCGGTTCAGAGGGATAGTCTCTTTCATTCTCAAAATGGTTTCGGCCGATTTAGAGGTCTCTAAATGCAAGAACAGTGGGGCTCCATTTTTATCGGTAACCGCCTGCAAATAGTTGTGAAGGGTTTTTAAAGTTTGAGAGTCTAAGTTCTGTTTTTCCTGTAATGGAAAATAGAGATGAATTTCCTTGGCCATAGCCTCATAGGCATGACGTAAAGGTAAAACTTTTGCATGATTTTTCTTAGAAAGAATTAGCTTCACTCCTCCTTCGGCTACCTCGATCTGCCCTTTTATCCAAAGAGGTTCTCCACTTTTTAATAGGGCCTCATTCTCCAAGTAGAAATCTGAAAAAATAACCGCTTCGATCTGCGCGGTTTTATCTTCTATTAAGACAAAGGCCATGCGATCGCCCCGTTTTGTGATGATCTCTTTTAAGGAAACGACCTCGACTCCCAAAAACGATTCTTTCGAACCAGAATAAAAAAGACAGGCGGCGACAGAGGCGGTGGTGTAGCGATCAAGCTCCTCTAAAAAGTCATCTAAAGGATGGCCCGATACGTAAAATCCAATCGTCTCTTTTTCCAATTTTAATTCATGAAGTCTGGGCCATGGAATCTCTTCAGGATAGGCTATCTTTCTTGTAGAAAAAGTAGAATCTTCCTCAATTCCGAAAAGATCGGAGAATGAAGGTTGCTTATCATCTCGGGTTTTTTGCATAGAGGATCCCATCCCCAAAGCTTCATCAATCGCTTTAAAAAGCGAGGCCCGATGAACCTTAAAACCATCTAAAGCTCCAGCCTTTACAAAGGCCTCTAAAACTCGCTTGTTAACGGTGCGAGTAAGACAGCGATCGCAAAGATCAAAAAGATCTTTGAAAGGGCCATCCTTTTTTCTGGCTTCGATTACAGAATCGATAGCAATCTGTCCCACGCCCTTAATCGCTCCTAGTCCAAATCGTATTTGAGTCGGAGAGAGCACAGTAAAATCGGTGTCACTTTCGTTGATGTCAGGCCGTAATACGTCAATGTGGTGTCGTTTCGCATCGGCAATATACTTAGTAATCTTATCGGTATTTTCCCGCTCAGTAGAAAGAAGACTTGCAAAAAATTCGACGGGATAATGCGTTTTTAGAAAAGCGGTTTGACAGGTAATAACTGAATAGGCTGCGGCATGGGATTTATTAAAGCCATAACCTGCGAAATTCGCCATGAGATCAAATAATTTTTCAGCATTTACAGAGTTATGATTATTTTTTGTAGTGCCCGCTAAAAAAATCTCCTTTTGCACCGCCATCTCTTCTGGCTTCTTTTTTCCCATGGCACGACGAAGAAGATCGGCCCCTCCTGCAGTATAACTGGCAAGGGTCATGGCGATCTGCTGAACCTGCTCTTGGTAAACCATGATTCCATAGGTCTCTTGAAGAATAGGACGAAGCTCTTCGAATTGATATTGAATGGGTATGGTCCCATGCTTTCTTCCAATAAAGTCGTCGAGCATAACCATAGGACCTGGACGATAAAGAGAAATGATAGCTACAATATCGGCAAAACAATCGGGGCGGGCTTTTTTAAGAAGATCCTGCATGCCCGAGCTCTCAAGCTGAAAAATACCGTAAGTATCTCCCTTAGCAAGAAGCTCATTCATTTTCTTATCGGCTAAATCAATTCGTGAAAGCTTAAAATTTTTATCGGGGTGCCGACTTTTCACTAAGCGTTCTGCAGACTCTAAAAACGTAAGTGTTTTTAGGCCCAAAAAATCGAACTTAATAAGCCCGATCTCTTCGGCTTTTTTCATGTCAAACTGAATCACTAATTCATTATTTTTACCTCGGTAAAGCGGACAGTGCTCCACCATAGGACGATTAGAAATGACTAAGCCAGCCGCATGAATGGAAGCGTGTCGCGCTAATCCTTCTAGAGATCGACAGATAGTAAAAAGATGGTGTAGTTTAGGATCGCTTTCAGTAAGGGCACGCAAGCGAGGTTCCTGTTCAAAAGCTTTTTCTAAATTGATACCGACGGTTTCAGGAACTAACTTTGCAATTTTATCAAATTCACTTACGGCCATTCCAAAAACTTTACCCACATCACGAATCACACCCCGCGCTTGAAGTTTTCCGTAGGTAATAATCTGCGCTACACAATCTTTGCCATATTTATCTACTACATACTTAATAATTTGTTCTCTTTTATCCATGCAAAAATCGACGTCAAAATCGGGAAGAGATACCCGTTCTGGATTTAAAAACCGCTCAAATAAAAGACCGTGTTCTAAAGGATCAAGTTCGGTAATACGCAGGCAATAGGCAACTAAACTACCCGCTCCAGATCCCCTTCCTGGGCCCACGGGAATGCCATTGTCTTTAGCATGGCCAATGAAATCTGAAACGATTAGAAAATATCCAGTGAAACCCATAGAGTCGATCACAGAAATTTCTCGTTCTAGTCTATCGTAATATTTTTGTCTTTCCGCTTGAGAAAGAACCCTATTCTCAAACTCCTCTTTTTCTATGAGAATTTTCTCTAATCCTGCATGCGCGGAATCAACGAGAAACTCACTCGGAGTTTTCCCTGCGGGAGGTTCAAACTTCGGAAAGTGATAGATCTTCTTCCCTTGCTCGTCGTCAAATTTAAATTCAAAATTGCATTTATTAGCTATCTCCATCGTATTGGTAATAGCTTCGGGACAATAAGAAAACTCTTCCTTCATTACGGCTTGCGGTTTGAAATAAAACTCGTCACTGAGAATATGATGGTCTGAAGTATTCTCCATGACTTTGCCTGTTTGAATAGCGAGTAAAACCTCCTGAGCAAAAGCGTCCTCTTTTTTTAGATAATGACAATCGGCTGTCGCAATTAAGGGGATTCCAAGATCCTTAGAAAGTTCTTGAAATCGTTGATTGACTAGCATCTGTTGGGGCACGCCATTTTGCTGTAGTTCTAGATAAAAATTTCCCTTAAAGAGGTCTCGATAAAAAATGGCCGCATCTCGTGCTCTATCCATATCACCCATAAGGCATAGGTTAGACACTTCGCCCTTAAGACAACTGGAAGTGGCAATGAGGCCCTCTGAATATTCCTTTAAAATATCCTTATCGATTCGAGGTTTGTAATAAAACCCCTCTAGATAACCACTACTCACTAGGCGACAAAGGTTTTGATAACCGACCTCATTTTGCACCAGTAGAATTAGGTGAGCCAGGCCAGAACGGCTAGTAGAGTAAGGTGCCACCTCTTCATCTCCACTCGTATTATTTCCCCTTAGAAAACGATTACCAGGAGCCATGTATACTTCACAGCCGATGATAGGTTTCAGTCCATACTTTTTACCATAAAGATAAAAATCTAAAGCACCAAACATATTTCCATGATCGGTTAAAGCGACCGCAGCCATTTTATCGGCGGAGGCTGTTTTAACTAATTCTTCAATACGGATAGTGCTATCCAACAAACTGTAGTTGGAGTGAACATGCAAGTGTGTAAATTCTGCTGACATGTCGCTAGTTATTTCCTTTGAAATAGATTCTCACCGAATAAAAGTTCCTATTCGCTCGTTACGAATCCAAGCTTCTCCTTTGATATAATCTGGGAAAAACTTAAAAAATTCGTACCCATAATAAAAAATTCTTTCGGGAACTGACAATGAAGTGGAGGTCATACTTTCTTTTACATTCGGATCCCAGCTGGAGTACCAAATAAACATGGCCTGACCTTTTAGGTTTTCCATGGGAACAAAACCCCAATACCGACTGTCATAACTATGATCTCGATTGTCCCCGACAGCAAATAGATACCCCTCGGGGACCTGAATCTCATCCATAAAACGCGAAGGAGCTCTATCAAATTTATTGTCTAAAATAACATAGTGCTTTTTGCCAGTTAGATTTTCCAAATACAGATTTTTTTGTTCCTTTTCCTCAATGTCATACATGACCTGTCTAGTTGGAAATATATTTTTTTGAATCTCCTGGCCATTAACGTAAAGAACACCCTCTCGAAAGCTAATTTTATCTCCTGGAAGACCAATCGCTCTTTTTACATAGGTAATTTCTGGCGTTCGCGGGGCTTCAAACAAAATAACATCTCCACGCTTTACCTTGCCGGTACGAAATAAAATGTGATTAGTCATGGGAATGCGAAAATCGTAAGCACATTTTAGGGCATATAACCGATCACCCGTTTTTAAGGTGGGTTCCATGGAACCGGTGGGAACGACGTAAGGCTCGATCACACTCCAGCGTACCGCAAATAGAGCCGCGATCATGATGATAAGTTGAGTGTTTTGTTTCAGAAATCCCATTTAAGTTACTCTCTTTCCACAGTAGAAATTCACAGGGTGAAGTTAGGAGGGCATGATAGGGGGAACTGGATTGAATTTCAAGAAGGTAAGATCGGTGATGGCACAACGCATAAAACCAGCTCTAGGCCGGCTTTATTACGAGAAAAAAATGTACCTACTCTGTTTTCTAGAAGTTAACTCGGAATCCTAAGCTGGCATAGCTACTTCCTAGATCAAACATGGTGCTGTCACTTAGATTGATTTTCTTAGGCACTTGATAGTGATAGGTGCCTTCAAACCCAAAGCTCATCTCTCTTCCCACAATAAAATCGATTCCCATTCCGATATTAAGTCCTACGGTGGAAACAAAGGTATCGCTCCCCGCAGTGACATATTTTGTAGAACCAAAGGAGACGTCATTAAAGTTGAAGGACCCTTCAAAACTCACAAAAGGAATGAAGCGATTCATAGGAAAGGAGGCTTGAGTTCCAATATTAATTTGGGACACAGTTAGTTTTCCTAAGGCGGCTCCTGATTTATGATAGGAGGAGGCTCGATTGGTACTCACTCTTAAAGCAAAAGGGGGAATGGCCTCCCAGGTAAAATGTAGTCCTACCATAGCCGCACTCGCGAAATCTTTTTGAAAGTCACCGAAGGGTTGCATCATTCCCACATCGACTCCAAATCGTCTTTCTAACTTGGTATAATGACCTAAATCTTCGATATTATTTCCGCTGGCCAATTTGCGTGAAACCTGATTGCCTCTAGACTTAGAAACCATCTCGACCGGATCATGAGCGATAGGTGCCAAGATCGGTGGCGTGGATAATAAAGTATCAAATCCCTCCACATCAGGTTGAACCTTTCTTAGAACCGGTTTGCTATCGCTGCCTGCAATTGCAGATTGTGAAAAACCAAGGGTGCCTATTGCCAGAAGGCATACCAATAAATTTTTAATATTTTGTTTCATGCCCAGGTTATCGGGTAACAAAATAGAGACCTTTAATAAAAAAATATGAAGAAAACAACTTAATGATCTTGGGTGGGTAGGACTTTGGTTTCCGCCTCAAAATCAGCGGTGTAATCACCTTTGGATAGCCATTTTTCAATAAAACAATAAAGAATAATAAATAGGTATCTTGATCCCATTTCCTTTATTTTTAATTTTGATTCACCAGTTTTTCTATTAATCCAGGTATTAGGGAGCACTGTATAACTAAAACCACGAACTATAGCTTTCAAAGGAAGCTCAACCGTTAGATTAAAGTGGGGACTTAAAATAGGCTCTACACCCCGAATGGTTCTACGAGAATAAAGTTTAAAGGCATTGGTAACATCGTTGTAACGAATGCCAAATAATAACTGAATAAGATGATTGACCGCTCGATTTAACATTAATTTAAAGACAGGATAATCAACAACTCTAGACCCCTTTTCCCACCTGGAACCAAATACGCAATCCACCTTTTTTTCAATCATCGCATAATAGAATTTACTTAAATCTTGGGGAGTATCAGAGGCATCTGCCATATAAATAGCCACCGCATCTCCAGAAAAATATTTTAGTCCACACCGAACGGCACAACCAAATCCATGCGGAGGTATATTTCTCAATGGCTTTAAATAGGGAACTGTTTGTGCAATTTTATTTAAAATTAATGCGGTATTATCTGTAGAATTGTCATCAACCACTAAAATTTCGTGACCAATATTATCTGCGAGTAATTGCTTAGAAACAGCCCTTACTGTGCTTTCAATACAACCCTCTTCATTGTGGGCCGGAATAATAACGGAAAGTTTCACGCGGCCTTTCTATTAGAGGATACACTCGCCTCTACCATCTCTTTAAGAATTGAATCGATATTGTATTGATAATCCCATTCTGGGAAATCATTTTGAAATTTTCTAATATCACTAATCCACCAAATATGATCTCCCGAGCGGGCCTGATTGATCACTTGATAGCGAAAGGGATTGCCGGTGAGATTTTCTATTTTTTCAATCGCCTCTAAAATAGAACAATTACTATGGCGACTCCCTCCTATATTATATACAGCTCCTATGCGAGGCCTTTTAGAGAAATGCCAAAAAGCATTTACCAGATCATAAGAATGAATATTATCTCGCACCTGTTTGCCCTTATAACCATAAATATTATAGGCCTTAGAATTGATTCCACACTGAACTAAATAGGCGAGAAATCCATGGAGTTCAGCACCAGAGTGCATAGGCCCTGTTAAACATCCCCCGCGAAAAACACCAGTCTTCATTCCAAAATATCGACCATATTCCTGAACTAAAATATCTGCGGCTACTTTACTCGCGCCAAATAAACTATGTTTAGAACTATCAATAGACATAGATTCGTCGATGCCATGTTGAAAATAGGGGTGAGTAGCGTCAATTTCCCAGCGAAGTTTTGTCTCAACTAAGGGGAACGCATTAGGTGTGTCTCCATATACTTTATTAGTAGAGGTAAAAATAAAGGTGGCATCAGGAGAAAACTGGCGAGTGGCCTCCAGCAGCACTAAAGTTCCATTCGCATTGACCGTAAAATCGGTAAAAGGCTCTCTGGCTGCCCAATCATGGCTGGGCTGAGCCGCCGCATGGATAACTAATTCGATCTGTGAACCATATTTTTTAAACAATTTAAAAATTCCTGCTTGATTTCTAATATCGATCGAATGGGAACTGAATCGATTTAGTTTTTGAGAAAGTCTTTGGGTATTCCAAGCGGTGGAACTCTCTTTACCAAAAAAATAGCTGCGAAGATCATTATCAATTCCCACGATCTCAAAACCTTTTTGGTGAAAAAACTGAGCGGCTTCACTACCGATAAGACCTGATGACCCCGTAATCACTGCAATAGCCATAACTACCTTTCCATTAAGAAAATGAATTCTGTAGCACGTGTTTGTTTTTTCTTAGCCAGTCTTGGATGTCAGAAACTAATTGAATTACCGTTTTTTGGGGTGCCCAATCAAAGGTGGATTGCACCTTAGAACAGTCGGAAACATACCAAGGAATATCCACTGAACTAGACTCTTTTTCTCGGCCCATAGTCACGGAGTTTCCTGTGATCTCCTGGCAGGTTTTTGTGAGTTCAAAGAGTGAAGTGGAACACTTAATACCACCTCCCACATTAAAAGTATCGGCATTTCGGCCGGTTTGTTTTGCTATCTGTTTTTCCAAAAGCAAAACTAGATCATCAATGTGAATTAAATCTCTGACCTGTTTTCCCGTACCTCCAAAACCTGTATATTTCAAACCTTTATTAAAAAAATGGCGAGCCACCCAAAGAGTATAAACACCTTGGTCTATCTTTCCAAACTGCCCGGGCCCTGCAATAACGCCGCAACGATTGATCAACGCCTTTAATCCATAAGCAGTTGCATATTCTTGAACCAAATATTCTGACGCCAGTTTAGTTGTTCCATAAAGAGAACGGCTGGTATCGGTGGGAAATTTTTCGGAAATTCCGTTGGCACTTACACCTGCAATACTTTGTCCCTTATCCAATTCAAACCGAGTGATTCCTTCACTGAGATTTAATTCCTGGAGGGGTGCAATCGAATAAACTCTCGAAGTGGAAAGAAAAATAAAAAGGCCGGAAGATCGCCGAGCAAACTCTAAGCAGTTCACAGTTCCGCCAAGATTGGTTTCTAGTAAATATTTGGGCGAGGAATTAAGACCTGCTAAAACACTGGGCTCAGCGGAACATTCAAAAAACACATCCCAGTTTTCCTTTAGGCAATCAAAGTCAGACGGGTTTCTGATATCACCGTGAACAAACTCTATTCCCTGTTCAAGAAACTTTGGCAGATTAATTTCAGAGCCCCGGCGTTTCAAATTATCAAACGCAACCACTTTGCTGTTCGGAAACCGTGATTTGAAATGCAAAGCCAATGAAGACCCTACAAATCCTGCTCCGCCTGTAATTAATATTTTCATGAGGTTAGTTTGGGATTATCGACTCAAGTGGTCCTCTTTATAATAACAGCTTATATAGCGAACTTAATAGACCTCATTCGTGACTTAAAGCATTGAAGATTTTTAAACACCCTTACCCACTAAAGAAAGGAAAAAGAAAATCACTAGGCGATCCCCCATGACCCGCTTTAGAACCTCTGTACCTTTAGAAACCTTAAAATAGATCCTGCTGCCTACCTTGAGCATGCACCTTGCACACTGAACTAAAACACTTGGTCTTGAGGCCAAGAAAAGAGGAGCCTAATGTCTAAGATCTACACGTCGTGACAAAGTACAGACCGAACGGTTGAATTAGACAAAAGAAATTACCAATGACACATTTAGTTTTAATATATTTAGGCCTCTGTTCTATTTTGTTTGGAGCAGAGTATCAGACTCCCCCTCAGCTGCTTGAAAAATCTCTTCCTGGTATTGCAAGACCAGAATATTTATCTTCTCTCTCCGGGTCTCAAAATCGGATAACAGAAAACTTCAAAACTCATGAACTATTATCTCCCAGGGGAAATGCCTTTAAACTTAGTGTTCTACCCGCAAAAAAATGTGTAGATATTTTCAAGGAGCTAGCAGAACAAAAATACATTCCTTTTTGTTATCCAGAAGATGGTTGTTATGCAAGAGCACATGAGATGACTCGTGTAATGGAAAAAAAGGGAATCATTGCAGGGAAAATTTTTTTAGAGGGCGCCTTAAAAGTAGAAACTAAAAACAGCCCCAAAGGATATGTAGAGTGGAGGTATCATGTCGTACCCCTAGTTGCCGTTAGAGAAGGGGGGTGGCTAGTACTGAATGCAATGGATCCCTCAGTAGCTAATAGCCCTTTAACTATTAAGGAGTGGGTGGCAATCCAGACCTCTCATCCTAAGGGGAAAATAACCGCTCTTTATACAACCCCACGTTTTAATTACACCCCCTCGGATAAAATGAAAGAGCTCACTGACTATCGAATTATAGACTTAGCCCACACACAAAAAACTCTTCAGACCTATTTGACATTACAAACAACACGCTCGAAATTACAAGAATAGCAAGGCCAAATCTAGCTCTTATTTTCGCATTAATTTTATTAATTCTTAATCCCCATTTTTAAACTTTCTATTCCAGGTTTAAACTGAAAAACACTAGAGCGCCCGATCTTTTAGGCTCATGAATAAACTATTTTAGACCTGCCCACCTTGAGCATACGGCTTGCATACTAAGCTAAAACACTTGGTCCTTAGCCCAAGGAAGGAGGATTCAAATGTCTAAGATCTACACGCTATGACAAAACAGAGAACCCAGGGTGGAATTAGACAAAAAGGAGCTCGAATGAAAAATTTGATTTTAATACTTTTAGGAGTCAGTTCCATTTTATTGGGAACAGATCATCAGCTGCCTATAAAACAGGTTGAAAAACCTAGGCCAGTAAGCGAAGGGGAGACCTCTTGCCCTACAAAGCCCATGACCCTAATTCAGAAAATAAAAAGCTCCGACAACAATGTTGTAGTAGATCCTGAAAGTCATGACCTATTATCTCCAACCGGAAAATCTTTTAAAATTAGTATTCTAACTTCAAAGCAAGCTGAAGATATTTTCAAGGAAATGGCAGCCCTAAAATACATTCCTTTTTGTTATCCGGAAGATGGTTGTTACGCCAGAGCCCATGAAATGACTCTTTTAATGCAAAAAAATGGCATTATCTCAGGAAAGCTTTTTTTAGAGGGGGACTTAAAAGTAGAAACCAAAAACAGCCCTAAAGGCTATGTAGAGTGGTGGTATCATGTCGCGCCCTTAGTTGCTGTGAAAAAAGGGGATAAGATAATGCTGACTGTGATTGATCCCTCAATAGCTTCTGGCCCTTTAAGTGTTGAGGAGTGGGTGGCAAAGCAGACCTATCATCCAGAAGGAAAAACAGAGGCTCTTTATAAAACCCCACGCTTTAATTACAACCCCTCTGATAAAATGAAGGACCTCGATAACTATCGTGTTGAGGATTTAGATGATACCCACCAGACTCTTCAAAGTTATTTAATATTACAAAAACAACGCAACCAACAAAAACCATGAAAAAAAGAAATTTGGCTACTATTTTCGTATTAGGTTTATTAATGCTTAGTAATCCTATTAGATGGGCGAGGGCCCAGGAAAAAACCATGACAAAAATCCTGTTTGTAGAAATAAAAGATAGTGTAAAAACTCTTAAAGAAAAAAAGGAGAGCTATCAGGTGCTATTTAATACTCACGCAGGAATTTATTATCTCAACAAAAAAAATACTAACTTTGAATCGCTTTTAACAATTTTAAAGGAATCACAAACTGGTAAAAAAGAGATAAAATTACAGGTAGATAGCAATAGTTTAGAAATAAATATTCTTATTTTATAAAAACATCCAGAGGCCACGCTCTATTAGCCAAGAATTTAAAATGGGCCCAGATAATAGGCGGCGGCCCCTAAGGCCACTATGCCACCCATTCCTAGTCGAACCACCTTTGCATTGGTAATAGATTCCCCTTCAATTATTTCATGTAACATTACTAGCAGAATTAAACCCTGGTAATGGGTACCGACAGAATAGTTATGTGCCACACACCCTGCCACTAGAATTAAGGCAAGAAGGCCCCTTAAAACTTTTCATTAATTTACCAGGGAAAAACAGAGTAGCTTCCAGAAACACTAGGTGAGAAGGCATATCCCAGGTGATGTTTCTGAGCAAAAAGCTAGGAATGATCCCTCCCGCCATAAAAAGAGCGGCCCGCACTATTCGTATTGTTCTCTGAATAGAGCCTATTTTTTTGATAGGGTCTTAAATTCGAAAAATTATGACTTGTATTTTTTGCCATGACTGGTCTTAATCATTACTATTTTTCATCAATGATTAAACCATCAATTATTTTAGCTCTGATCTTTTTAAATCTTAACTGCCTAGCAGCTATTTTAAATTCTGAAAACCCTGAATGCAGGGCTCTTAGCCAAACTAAAGAGTGGCTTCGTCTTCTTCATTATGAAAAAAGTTTTTGGGGTGGTTATCGGAGTCGAGTCACAGGTGAAAACTTTTTCTTTTCTAAAACCGGAAAAACTGACCCCACCTCCGAAATGACCGAAACGATCGCTGCATTTTCTAAGAACATTGTAGTTGGGAATCTAAAACAGCATCCCCAATGTGCCTTTCCTGAACGCTATAAATTTCTGAAATTACATTTAAAATTTTCGACGATAGATGTGTCGTGTCCTAAACTAGATGAGTACCTAGCCAAATTCAATCCCGAGTCTGTGACTTTAGTTTTTTCGAGTGCCTACCCTCACAATCCAGGCTCAATGTTTGGTCATACCTTTCTTAAGATAAACTCCAAATCAAAAGATCAAAAAAAACAGGATCTTTTAGATTGGGGAATTAGCTATGCAGCCCAGGTGGCCGATGATGAAAACCCACTGGCCTTCGTCTTTTTAGGTTTGACCGGCGGGTATAGAGGGCAATTTTCGCTGCTACCTTACTATGCAAAGGTTAATGAATATGTGAACAATGAAAGCCGAGATATTTGGGAATATGAACTCAATTTAAATCGAGAGGAAACGTATCGATTACTTAGAAATGTTTGGGAGGTCGAAACCAACACCTATTTTGACTATTACTTTCTAGATGAAAATTGCGCCTATCAACTATTAGCTTTTCTTGAGGTGGCAAAACCCGAATGGAACCTTCTAGACTTTCCTATTTATGTGATTCCAGGAGAAACGGTTAAAAAAATTGCCACCGTCCCAGGAGCTATCAAGGCGGTTAAATTTCGTCCTTCACTACAAAAAAAGATGTTTCGCCTCTATCAACTACTTAATTTAGAGCAGCGAAATACTTTTCAAAGTTTATTAGCTTACACCCTAACTCCAAATGACGTTTTAGATTCTAAAACTCTTGATAGCCTCATCCAATATCTTTTTTATGTAAAAAAGAAAAAAGATAATGAATTAAATGTGAAGGAAAAAGAGCTCCTACGTGCCGTACTTTTACAAAGAAGCACGTTAGGTGTGAGTGCTCCCGATTCAGAAGAGCACTTCATTAGCGAAAGTTCACGTCCTGAAGCGGCCCATCATACCTTTCGATTAGGAGTGAGTCTGGGTTTAGAAGAGCGTAAGTTTGGGGAGTTCAAAACCGAAGCTTTTAGAGAATTAAATTTTAAATTTGCCTTTCATGATTTACTCAATAGTGACTTGGGATACACACCTTTTTCACATCTAGATTTTCCAGGAATCACATTGCGCTACTACTCAAAAAGTGAATCGCTTCGAGTAGAAAATATTCATGGATTATCATTGACCTCTCTATCCCCGCTCACAGTCCTAGAAAAACATCCCTCCTTTACCTTCCACATCGAAGTGCTATCGCCGAAAGATCTCGCTTGTAATCACTGCCAATTATTTCACTTTGATGTCGGCGCTGGAGGCACCCTTGATTTGGGAACTCCACATTCAATCATTTATACTTTAGCTATGGCCCAAGCAGAGATGGGAAGCGCCTTGCCCCTGGGATATCGCTTATTACCTAAATTACAACTCGGGTTTTTATCTAATCCCGTAGAAAAATATAAAATACAAATAGTTTCGAATGCAGTTTTTGATGCTTGGCAACGTGACAGGCCAAAATATTTTTTAGAGTTTCAATTAAATCAGTCACTTTTTTTAAGTCGGTCGTGGGATCTCAGACTTCTTGGGCAGGTGATTCTTAATCAAAAAGATAGTATTTCATTTGCTGAGAGTCGTTTTATTATTCACTACTATTTTTAATACTGGGCGAAATAGATCGATTCGATTAAACCTTTACAAAAAAAACCAATTTAATTATTATTAAGTTGTAATTTTATTTACTTTTCGAAAGGATATTTAATGAATCGTTTAACAGCTTTATTCGTTTGTATTTTAGTGATCGCTCCAGCTATTTCGCCTGCCGCTAAAGGGGGAAATACTTTAAATGATGCGGGAACAGATAGTTGTGGTTTAGGATGGCAAATCACCCAGAAAAAAAGTTTTGTAGCCACCACCACACGTGGAACCACCAATTCCGTTGTTCCCCCTACTTTTGGGATGACCTCTGGAACTATCGGTTGCGATAAACACAGCTTTACTAAAAATGAAGAGGCTGGAGTGACCTTTGCCATGGCTAATCAGGAAAACCTTTCCTTAGAAATGGCAAAAGGCGAGGGTGAATATTTAGCAGGATTTGCAGAATCTTTGGGCTGTAAAGATTCCGCAGCTTTTGGTCGAATGACTCAAAGTAAATATTCTGAAATTATTGGGACTGGGACCTCTGCTGTTCAGATGTATAAAAATGTAAAGGAACAGATCTCAAAAAATTCGGCACTTGCAGCCTCCTGCAAAGCTTAATTTGATACCATTTAAGGGCCTGGCTAAAAAGCCAGGCCCTTTTTTTATCTCTGCCTTCTCACCCGCTCAATTTCTGCTCTATTTCTCTTTGCTAAAGACCTTAAAAAACTTTTCATCGTTCACAATTAGAAAAGAGCTCTATTGATTTCAATGGTTTTACACGATAACTTTGCACCTTCGGGCTGGTAGCTCAGTTGGGAGAGCGCCGCGTTCGCAATGCGGAGGTCGTGGGTTCAATCCCCATCCGGTCCATAGTTTTACCTATCTGTCCAGTATAAAATGTAACCTATGTCTCGGGTTGGACATATTTTATGATATTAAATATTGACGCAATAGATTACTGAGTGGAATAAGAGGACGGTGAAACGATCTCAAAAGGAAAAATTATGAAACGATCTATTATTATCTTATTAACTGTAGGCGCTAGTTTTTACCCAATCAAAACTCCGGCCTCGGTCGAAACGTTATCTCAACTGGCTTACCAGACGATTAATGAAACTTGGACTAGGTTAGGCTCCGTGGGTCTTTTAGAGATGAACCCATGGGACACTCGTCTTCCCCGTCCCCAAGTTCCAGCACTGAAGGCTGTGGTCAATCAACGATTAGCGCTTTTGGCCTATTACAATGAAGAAAATATAGGACTAGAAATGACCTTCGTTTTTAATAATCCCAATGGAGGACAGCGATATTCTGTTTCTTTTAATCCTAATTGGATTAGCTTTTTGACCCCGTATCAAGGCACGGTAGCCCATGCAAATCGCTATATGTCTGTAAATGGCCCTGGGTACAACTTTTACTGTCAAAGCACACCGGTTAGCGAGCAAGGATTTTATAACTGCATTGACCATTTATTTATTAGTGTAATTGTAAATCAATTAAAGCAGTACGCTAGATAGCCAAACTAATTAACCACTAGATATCATATCTGGCCCCTTCTTTACTCAACGCGATTAGATAATGCGTTTGCACATCTTTAATTTTAATCGTTCATGGGAATCGATGCCACTTTAGTGTTAAACTAATAAGATTAATCCCCCTTTATTTCTCAAAAGGACCTGAGCTGATCTCCTTAAAAAAATTAACCCTTCTGGGGGCGTTTTTTATTTATGCCCACCAAGCCATATCGATTGAAGACACCGATCAATTGAAACCTATCTTTACTAAATCTAAGAATAATAATCAAAAACTTGAAGGTAAAAATAGATTAAGAGCGATATCCAATGAAAAGATCTTTATCTTTTCAGGTCAAACCTATCAAATAAGAACCGATCTTATAGCAACGGAGAGTAAAGGGGTGGTATTCAAATCCTCTGAAATCGTTAGAAATCTGAATCCTTTTGTAATTCTAAATCACAATTCTAAGGAGCTTTTAAACAGGCTTCAAGGACTGCAACTTCAGCCCTTGAAGGTAGCTGAAAATTTTCATACAGGGAGGCTCGGAGTTGTTACAGGAACGATAGTGATTACGTTAGTTCCAAGTACTAATATAGAAAATTTTGTGAAGGATTCTAAATGGGAGATCGGGAGTCTAGCCCCTCAGATCCATACTGTATTTTTAAAGGTTATTACCCAGGAGGATCCCCTTTTACAGGTTAAAGAGATAAAAAAAGACCTTCGTGTAAAATCGGCCGAGCTTGAGATAATAGAAAATTTAGCGAAAGTCCAATGACCCACTTTCGTTTTAAACTACTTTGCAAAAATATTTTTTGGCTGATACTTTTTTTCTCTTTACCTACCTGTTCTTCGAAAAACTCTGATGAACAAAGTAGCGCTTTTACTACTACCGTTACTGGAGTCACTTCATCCACAACGAATGGTTCCTATAGTACGGGACAGGTGATCTCTATTGAGATTTCCTTTAGTGAAATTATAGTTCTAGTCGGAACGCCTCAGCTCACCTTAACCACAGGCTGCTCCGATGCTATTGTGAATTATAGTTCTGGTAGCGGAACTAAAATTTTAACTTTTCTCTATACCGTACGTGCAGGAGATGGCAACTTTGACCTGGATTACTCCAGCACTAGTGCCTTAAGTTTAAATGGAGGTACGATTATAGATAATGAAGGAAATGCAGCCTCCCTTACTTTACCCACAATAGGTGCTGCAGGGTCTCTTTCAGGTAGTAAAGCCATCATCATTTCAACCCCTAAGACCTTGGCCTCTGGAACTCCGGCTGCGACAGGACTTCAAGATAGGATCTGGACCTTTACCCCCACGCTTCTCACCTCGGGAATTACCTTTACCGCAATTAATAAACCCTCTTGGGCCACGCTGAATAGTTCCACCGGCACTCTTAGTGGGAATCCTGATGCCATAGATACCCTTTCAAATATTTCAATTTGCGCCACGAAGGCTTCCACTACAGAAACTATCGGAAGTTTTTCTGTAGTAATTACAGGCGACCCTATTAAAAGTGAGGCTTGGCATTTAAAAAATACAGGACAAACCTCTTTTGCCGCTGCAGGAGGAACCTCAGGAGAGGATCTTAATCTTGCCGGAACCATTTCAGAGGGGACTACCGGCCTCGGAATTAAAATTGCTGTTTCAGATAATGGAACTCAAATAGCTCATGAGGATCTCACAGATAGAATAATTTCAGGGGCCTCAAAAAATTATACACTTGCCTCCCCTTGGATAGGAGATCCGACCCCTAGCTTCACCGATCCCTCAAACGCTCATGGAACTGCAGTCGCTGGAATTATTGGTGCTACAGGATGGAACGGTAAAGGGAGTCGCGGAGTCGCGC
This sequence comes from Bdellovibrionales bacterium, assembly GCA_009692515.1. GTDB lineage: Bacteria > Bdellovibrionota > FAC87 > UBA2466 > UBA2466 > UBA2466. The sequence goes on along the minus strand of SHZA01000015.1, from coordinate 6,894 downwards.
CAGAATCTTCATTAGCCGGATTTCTTTTTATAGGCAGTGATCAAAGCACTGACAAGTTTGTAGACCAAGCGAACGGCGATTTTGATATCTTCAATTATAGTTATGGATACTCTCAGTGTCAGTCCAAACCTATTAATGCTTCACTTGAAACTCAATTGCGATTTGGGACCACCACTTTGCGAGGTGGCAAAGGAGCTCTTTATGTGAAGGCGGCAGGAAACGACTACTTAGGAAGTTTAAGCGACTGCAATGGATCTGGCAGTTCAAACTACTTAGGAAACTCTAATATGGACGGGCAAAATGCAATCTATCAAACGGTTGTGGTGGGAGCGCTAACGGCTACAGGTAATAGAACAAGCTATTCCTCTCCAGGATCTAATCTTTGGGTAAGTGCACCTGGAGGGCAATTTGGAACCACAAGTCCAGCTATCATTTCCACCGACGCCATTGGGTGTAGCGAAGGGCTTTCTCGAACTACTAATACCGCTAATACTTTTGAATCGGGAACTAGCTCTCTTAACTCTAACTGCAATTATACAAGCACGATGAATGGAACCTCCTCAGCCGCTCCCAACACCTCTGGGGCCATTGCTTTAATATTACAGACTCAACCTTTGCTCACCTGGCGAGACGTCAAATATATTTTGGCCAAAACCGCAAAAAAAGTAGATGCCAATGCTGGAAATACCTCTCACCCTGGAGGTGGGGCAAATTCTCTTACAGATCACACCTATCAACAAGGATGGATACAAAATACTGCTGGAATATTTTTTCATAATTGGTATGGCTTTGGCGGTGTGAATGTAGATGCAGCGGTCGCTATGGCAAAAACTTATGACCTAACATTATTAGGCACTCTAAATGAAACTTTAAACAATGACGGCACCTGGAAATTTTCTAGTGGTACTATTGCGTTAGCTATTCCAGATAATATTGCCACCGGGGTTTCTTCATCCATTAATGTGACAGATAATTTAAAAATAGAGGCAGTAGAAATAGAGTTGTCTGTCACTCATAACTTTATAACTGAACTAGGGGTCGAGCTCACCTCACCCTCTGGAACTAAAAGTATCCTACTGAATATCAATAGTTATATTAAAGGGGCTAATTTCACGGCCCTTCATTTAAATACCAATGCCTTTTTAGATGAAATGGCTAATGGTAACTGGACCCTAAAGGTGATCGATGGTTATTTGGCCGACACTGGAACCCTGACCCATTGGAAAATAAAAATCAATGGGCATTAAAAAAGGCGACCTCCTCTAGGAGACCGCCCTTTTTATAAAATATCATAAACTAATTAAAACCTATTTTACCGATTCATAAACTGAAGTTCCTGGAATTCGAATAGTATTAGGTTTGATAGCAGAGCGAGACACTAATTCTCTGCCCCAAGTGGCATTAGAAACTTCTAAACTATCTGCACCAAGCGACATGAAGTCTTGATCTTCTAATACCGTCGATAGCCAAGTTCCTTTAACAAGAGCCGTAACCCTTACCTTTCCCTTTTGCATGATCTCTCTGTCTTTACGATTAACTCCATAAATAGAATTATCATGCTCTAATTGTTCGTCAGTTTGGTAATCCCAAAAACCCATTCCTTCAGGCATAGACCAATCTCCCAAACCAAAATAAAGAGAGGAACGTAATTGTACTTGATCGGTTCCCCCTAATAGAGCCCCTAATCCTGTCATGAATTTATCCCCGACAGGACCTAGTCCTACGACACATGAAAGAATATTTAGTTTTAAATCTTTAGCTAGCGTGGGTTTTAATTGTGGCACTTTAGCCAAAATAGATTTCCACTGATTATATCCGGTCACGCAAGGCACGCCCCCTCCAGTTTGAGCATATTCTCGAATACTCATAATGTCCTGTTTTGCTACCGGTGTGTAATACTGATCATGATTGGCCTTATCGGATCCGGTGGCTGCCGCATTCCACTGCCAGCACTCCACACTATTTTTAAAGCTTTCATTCATCGGAAACCACATTCCTCCAGGTAACCCATGAGCATTAAAATTTAAAACAGCGATCTGTTCACCTCGAGTCTGACTGATCTGTGCAACTTTAGTCAGCAGCTCCTCTAAAGTTGAGAAAAAGACGGTGATAGAATGGTCTGCATTCTCCATTACAATAGGAGTTTTAGTTTCAGCGTTAGTGGGTAACACATAAGGAAGCCACGCATTTCCACTCTCGTAGGGATGAACAATATTATCTTGCCGATGGAACTTTCCAATTCCTATTTCCGCAGCATGAATAATTAACCCCGCTGTAGCTTGACTACTTACTACCACCAGTAAAGACAAAATAATCATGAAGTAACGCATGTGACTCCCTTGTTGAAAAAATATTTTTTTTTGAAATTTGGTTCGTTAGCTGTATTTTAACTGCGAAGAGCCCCATTTCACAACTACTACCCTATTAAAACGATCTGTCGAAGTCGCATAATAATTATTACGGTGACTTCGACGCGTGATTCCTAATTCAGTTTTTACCTTCCACAGGCTAGCAAAGAAGAGTTGGAGTGGTTCTATTTTTTATCTTATAATAGGAGGGGTAGGCAAAAGATAATATGGATAGTAGAAATAGATTGTCTCCTTCCTTTTTTTTCTGATTAGAAACTCCTGAAGCGCTATTTAAATTCTCTGGGGTGTTACTCAATGAGGTCGAAGATTTTACCTGAACTGGCTTGGTTTTCACTGATACTGATTTTTAGCTTTTCTTCGGCTAATGCCAAATCAACCTTAACTTGGGAAACCTGCGTCAAAGATCTGATACAAAATAATCCAGAGTTAAGCGCTGGCGAAGAGGGGATCGCAGTAAGTGCCGCTAAAAAAAGATCCTCCTTTAGTGGTTTTTTTCCACAGCTTGCAGCGACAGCAAGTGTGAATCATGATAATTCTGGAATCGCATCCAATGGTAGTGCCACTCATCGCGATCAATTTTCTATTGGAGTTCAGGCCACCGAATCTATTTTTTCTGGATTTAAAGATTTTTATAAGGTAACTCGTGCCTCCCATGAAGTTCATTTAGCTAAAGCCACTCAAGAGGCCATTAAAGCTAAATTGAGTAGCGAACTCAAAATAACTTTTGCAGCCCTTATCTACAATCAAGAGCAATCGCTACTTGCAGATTCTATCTCCAAGCGCCGTCGAGATAATATGAGAATGGTTACTCTTCGCTACGAAGGGGGACGTGAAAATAAAGGCTCGTCTCTTTTTAGTAAGGCCTCACTAGAGCAGGCTCTTTTTGAAGTTTTACAGATTCATAGGGCAGCGGAGGTGGCTAGATTAAATTTAGCGCGAGTTCTTGGAAAAACTAGCGAACTTGATTTTGAAGTTTCAGGAAAATTATCATGGACACCGATGGAAGCTACAATTCCATTTAAATCATTAGTAGCGCAAACACCCGAGCATCAGCAGGCAGAGGCCCAATGGCAGGTTGCAGAAGCCCAATCACGCATAGCCCAATCCGATTTTTATCCAGAGCTCTCACTGACAGGTTCCTACTCAAAAACGGGTTCGATTTTTCCACCCGATGCCCCTCGCTGGTCGGTGGGCGTGGCCATAGCCTTTCCCTTTTTTCCTGGTGGCCAAAATATTTTTAATTACCAAAGTGCAAGTGCAGAGGCTCGTAAAGCCGATTTCACTAAAAATAATACCGACAATCTGATTCTTGCTAAAATACAACAAATGCACGCGGCTTTTATGGATGCTATAGGATTGCAAAAGGTAGCCAAAGAATTTTTAGAGGCCAGTGAAGTCAGGGCTATTATTTCTAGAGGACGATATCAAGCAGGATTAATGACCTTTGAAGATTGGGATCTCATCGAAACCGATCTAATCAATCGCCAAAAAATTGAACTTCAGAGTCGACGCGACGTCGTTTTTGCTGAAGCAGCTTTAGAACAGTCGCAAGGAAAGAGTGCCTTCCCATGAAAGTAAGTAAAAAAATTATTTTTTTTATTAGCGTGGTTCTGATAGCTGGAACGACCGCTATTATAAGTTACTCATCAAAAACAAAAACAGAACTGACCTATCAAGAGGTGAAGGTATTCAAAGGGCCGATCAAAAACACAATATTAAGTACGGGTGTGGTGCAGCCCCTGAATCGATTAGAAGTTAAGGCCCCCATTGCAGGACGAATCGAAACCATTTTAGTCAAAGAGGGACAATTGGTTTTACGAGGGAAAATCTTAGCCTGGATGAGTTCTTCTGAGCGAGCTGCACTTTTAGACACTGCAAAGTCTAAGGGAAAAGAGGAGGTAGCTTACTGGCAAGAGGCCTATAAAGCGACCCCTCTAATGGCGCCGATTACAGGCCAAATCATTCAGCGAAATGTAGAGCCCGGCCAAACTATTACCATTCAAGATGCTTTATTAGTCATGTCGGACCGGTTGGCTATCAAAGCTCAAGTAGATGAGACCGATATCTCGCAGGTAAAATTACAACAACTGGTAGAGGTCACTTTAGATGCTTATGCAGAACAGCCCATGAAAGGGCTGGTAACTCAGATCGCTTTCGACTCAAAAACAACGAACAATGTGACCACCTATGAAGTAGATATCATTCCCGAAACGATTCCCGATTTCATGAAAAGTGGAATGACAGCAAATGTTGTTTTTACGACGAGTGAAAAAGAGGAGACGTTACTATTACCCTCTTCGGCAGTTCAAAAAGAAAATGGGAAATTCAAGGTGCTTTTGGCAAGTGCAGATCAAAATAAGGAACCCACCTTCCTTTCTGTTGAAGTGGGAGTTAATGACGGAAAAAAAATAGAGATCTTAACGGGATTAAAAGAGGGAGACACCGTTTTAATGCCAAGACTCACCACCCTGTCTAAAAAATCAGATTCAGCCCCGACAAGTCCACTATCACCCTTTGGTGGCGGCAAAAAAGGCAGCAAAGGTCACTAGGTATCTTGGTATGATTACAATATCTAAGCTTTCAAAAACCTATCAAATGGGAGACGTTTCTCTTCAGGCCCTCTCTGACGTCTCGTTAGATATTGAAGCAGGAAGTTTTATTGCCATCATGGGCCCCAGTGGCTCTGGAAAATCAACCCTCATGAATTTACTAGGACTCTTAGACACTCCCACTTCAGGGGCCTACTCACTATTTGGAGAGCAGGTTGCGAGTCGTTCTGAAGATGAATTAGCGCAAATTCGGAGACAGACTATTGGATTTATTTTTCAACAGTTTCATCTATTGGCAAGAACTTCAGCCGAAGATAATGTCTCACTGCCACAAATCTACCTTTCCAAAACAGTAGATAAAATAAAATCGGGTCTCTTTCTGGAGATGGTAGGTCTCGGCGATAGAAAAAAGCATAAACCCAATGAACTATCCGGAGGGCAACAACAGCGAGTGGCTATTGCGCGGGCTTTAGTAAATAATCCAAAAATAGTTTTAGCCGATGAGCCCACAGGTAATTTAGATTCCAAAAACGAAAAAGAGATCATGGAGCTTTTGTGCCAGCTCAATCATAAGGGAATCACTATTATTCTAGTCACCCATGAAGAGGAGATTGCAAGATTTGCAAAAAGAATCATAAGAATGCGAGATGGAAAAATTTTATCTGATGAAAAAGTGAAAGACAGAATCGAATGCCCCGTCTCAACTAAAATAATATTGCCTCCTTCCACCTTCACGCCAAAGAATCCTGACTCTTTTCAGCTTTTTGATCTCGTGGTTCACTTAAAAGAGGGACTTAAAGCTTTAGTCGCAAACAAGATAAGAACCTTTCTTTCTATGCTGGGAATTTTAATTGGAGTCGCAGCCGTCATTGCGATGTTAGCGCTTGGGCGAGGCGCGCAGAGATCTATAGAAACTCAACTCTCTTCACTGGGCTCTAACTTATTAACACTAAGAACCGGTTCCTATCGCATGGGAGGCGTTTATTTAGGCTCGGGAGCTGTGGCTAAACTAACCGCAGAGGATAGTGAGGTTATTAAAAAAAGTATTCCTTCCGTTAAAGCTACAGCCGCTGAGATAAGCGGCAAGGGACAGGTGGTTTACCGTGATAAAAATTGGAACACTCAAATTTTAGGAACCACAGAAAACTATCCCAATATGAAGGCTTCGATTCCTGTCATTGGTCGGTTTTTTGACGACGTAGAAAACAGAAAAAGAACTCGAATTGCAGTTATTGGAATGACCGTTGCGGCAGAGCTGTTTAAGGACGCAGACCCCATTGGTGAGTATATAAAAATTAATAAAGTTCCATTTCAGATCATAGGGATTTTGCCAGAGAAGGGAAATAATGGGTGGAGAGATCAAGACGATATTATTATCATTCCGCTTTTCACTGCGATGTATCGTCTTTTAGGAAAAAATTATGTCGAGCAGATTAATATAGAGATTAATCAGCTTTCAGAGATGGAAACCGCAGAGGAACAGATCAAATCTCTTATTGAAAAACGTCATCGCATTCCTCCTTCACAAACCGATGCCTTCCAGATTAGAAATATGCAGGACATTCAATCGGCACTGACAGAAAGCAGTCGAACCATGGGCTGGTTATTAGCTTCGATCGCTGCAATTTCGCTTTTAGTAGGTGGGATTGGGATTATGAATATTATGTTAGTTTCTGTGACAGAAAGAACCCGAGAGATTGGATTAAGAAAGGCACTAGGCGCAAAACGTAAAGACATTCTAATTCAGTTTTTAGTAGAGGCCATGGTCGTAAGTCTACTCGGTGGCATTTTGGGAATTATATTGGGATGTACCATTACACTCATACTTACTCTATTGGCCAATTGGACAACCTCTATTTCAATCTCTTCAGTTCTAGTCGCTACTATTTTTTCCGCCTTCACTGGAATTTTCTTTGGTCTCTGGCCTGCAAAAAAAGCGGCCGCTCTAGATCCCATAGTAGCCTTACGATATGAAT
>SHZA01000014.1 GCA_009692515.1 Bdellovibrionales bacterium | reverse complement strand
TTAGCTTAATAATGCAAATTAAATGCCCAAAACTTTACTCTTCGCTTAGGGCATTAAGAAATCAAACGGTGGGAGAGCCCCCTTTGGTCTAACTAGGGTCCCCTTTTGTTAGAAACTTAATTAGTCTATTTTTACTTTAAACACCTTAATGATGGCTCCGCTAGTTAGCGTGGCATAAAGCTGTTCGATTATTTTATCCTTTACCCCAAACTCAACCTGCTTTTTTGTAAACCCATACTCTTCTAGTTCCTTTAACGATGGAAAGGTAGCGCACCTCTCGCGGTGAGAGATAATGCTTTTTTTTAGGCGCGTTTTAGTCACTGGATCCATTTTTTCCTATCTACCTAGTGAGCCCTAAAGAAACGTAATACTCTCCAAGAACCAGCAGAGAATTGCTCCGCTACATTCGCTTCAATAGAAGCAAAGTAATTGGTAGGTTCCCAATTACTTATTCGGAAGGGTTTCGCTACAGGAATAAGCTCGACCGACGTAAACTTTTTTTGAATTCCCCAAACAAAATATCCGTGCTTTTGTAACCACTGAATGGTGGGCGCATTATTTCCACGATGTTCTTCAAACACCACATATTTAACTCTGTGTTCAGAAAAAAGTTTTTCAGAGCCTTCAAACACAGAAAGTTCATGCCCTTCTACGTCCACCTTCATTAGATCAATTTGTGAGGAGGCTTCAGAAAAAAATGTGTCTAAGGTATAGAGCTTCACTGAAATTGAATTTTTATTATTAATGTTATCTAACTTTTCAAGGGTTCCCAAACCACTATTAGTATTTCCATTTGAGTCCACCATTAACCCACGTTGAAAAAATTCTTGAGTTCCAGAACATTTGGATAAGGCACCTATAATAATTTGAACCTCTGCATTTTTGGATTTGTTCCAAAGTGCTACATTATTTTTTAATTTCTGAGCCACTATAGGTTCTGGTTCAAAGGCTAGAACCTTTCCCTTAGGTCCCACTTTTCGCGCCATTAAACTAGTGACATACCCAATATTGGCACCCACATCGACCACACAGTTACCTGGTTTAAGAAGTCTCTCAATTATTTCCATCATTCCAAGTTCATAAACCCCAGAAAAAGCTACCGCTCGCCCTATAGCCTCTTTCAAGGAAATATTAATTTTATTCCCCCATGGTAAGCGATAATCAATAAGATCACCTCCAAGACTAGCCAGCAATCTGAATTGAATTCCCTTCAATAGAATGGGAATCGAAAAGAAGTAGGTGGGTTTATATTTTAAACTTTTTATCCAGTCTCTGATTAAAACCATTTTCATATTAAGATAACTATTTTCAGTTAAGAATATAGAGTCGATTGTCCTTCCTTGAGAATATTTAACGTTCCCTGAACAAGAGATTGAAGATTAATGGGCTGTTGTTTTTTAATTAACAATTCAAAAAGTTGCGTCGTATTTGGATACTGCTGTTCCAATTTATTAATAAGGTCTAAATCTGATAGATTTTCTTTCGCTTTTGCTATTAATGATAACCTCGTGAAATCTTTTAGGGTTCTATGAATGTTTTCAGGAGACTGTGAGATTAGATTACCTATGATTAAATTTCTTCCTAATAAAAGGCTTTCCTTTAAGCGATAATAAGTTGCAAATCGACAGTGTTTCAGCCAATCGGTATCTTCTACCTGCGCAGGGTAGGCCCAATTCAAGTGAGAAAAAGTATTTCCCCAGTGCCAGCCAGAGGCCAGCAGATCAAAAGTGGTTGGTGACACAATAAGGGGAACCTCTTTAGGCTCTTCATCAAACGAAGAAAATAAAGCTACAAAGTGACTGAAAATATTTACCGCACTCACCAAGGTCAAATTAGATTGTGGGATTAATACCAAAGGACAGGAACTGGCTCTTAACATAGAAAAAGATGGCTCTGTTTTTCTTAATTTGTAAATCCAACTTCTATTTAAAATCTCAGCACCAAACCTAGCCCCCTTTTTTTCTCTGAAATTCAATTTAAAATCTACCTTATTTGCCCTTTGTTCTTTATCAGCAAGTTCAGCTAATTGCTGGATCTGATAATAGGCATGTGCCATTAAAACAGCTGGAGTTTGCAAATCCAGAGATTCTAGGTTCTCTCCAGAGCATAGAAATAAAGTTCTACCAATATATTTAAGAAACTTGATGCGGTAAAAAGCGGAACTTTTACGACGAGAACTAATAAGATACTTTTGAGCCTTACTAAAACAATGAACACTAAGAGCTAATTGGCTTGATAGCTGAGTAGGAATACTTTCTTTGGGTTTACTAGATTTCCAATTGTCATGACTCAGTTTTTTTCTATCGGAAAACCAATTTGAGGTTGCCGAGGCGGAGATCTCTAATTGTTTCAAATCGGAAGAACAGGTTACATTAAGATCCCCCATCATTGGAAATTTTCTCTTGATTTCAAAATAATCGGTCCTGAGATCCCAAATTTCCCCCTCCCTAATTTCTTTATCCTTCACAATCAAAAAATTAAGTTCCGAAATACCGGGAATAAAAAGCTTCTCCTCCGCTCCAGTTAAAAAAACGTTTGAGGAACTGGCGATATTTTGTAGAACCTTTCCAATCTTTTTTGCTGTCACTTGATAATAGGTATGCCCCAATTTTTTCAGTGGGCGAAATCTAAAGGTTTGATAAACTAGGTTTCGGATTGCTATTGGAAATTGTAAGTTTGAAGATCGGTTCCAAGGTTTTTCGTAATCCATAACAGCAGCTTATTCTAACTTTGCCCTCTTTAGAAATTAAAAAATGGTGAGGGGTCTCCCAATGCTATAACGCAACAGGCTCAAACATCCCGCCCCCTCTATTAACGCTTCTATGACCTTAAACCTGTCCTCGGCCAAGCGCTAATAAGCAACCCAAAGTTTATCGACGAGCCAATAACCGAACAGCCTCGTAAAGTTTCTTCGGAAGCTCCTGAAATGTTTCCACCTCTAAACAGATGCCGTTTCCATGGCTCGCCATCATTTTAGATGCCTCTAAGTGACTTCCTGGTCCATGAAGATGGAGAACGACCAAAAAATCATACTTTTTTGCCACGTTAACAGGGTCTTTTCCCTCGGTAGACCGTCCGTCCGTTGCAATTAAGCCGATCTTCTTTCTTCCCGCACCCGATTGATGAAATTGCTTTAATCCCTCTTCGAGTCCGAGAGCAATATTGGTAAACCCACGAGGTTGCGATTTTAAGAATTTAAGGACTGTGGTTTCTAGAGATTCCTCCACCGCCAGCTTTTTTATGGCCTTGGCTTTCGAAGAAAAAACAATAACACCGGCATCTGAAGAGTTAATTTGGAGCAATAAAACGGCGACTGCAATACTAGCTAGGAGATGTTTATCCCCCGACATCGAAGAACTTGCATCTAGCATTGCGACACAACTAAAAGGCCGCTGCTCTGTCACCTCAACCTGAAGAGTCTCAGGAGTCACTTCACTTAAAATAGGGTTTTCTTCCAGCGTTTCATCAAGAGCTATTTCACCCAAAGGGACTCTAGAGAAAACATCCAGTTTTAAGATCTGAGGTCTGGAGGGATGAGCAATTACTTTTTTGGCGTGCTCTAGAACTAATGAGACTAGTTTTCGATCTGTTTTTTCATTGCTTTTATAATCCCCACTTCGTTGAAAATATAACTGCCGCATCAGATTAGCTTTGGCATCCCCTACTCCACTTTGAATTTCCTGAAACTGTTGTTGTTCAACAAGTTCGATTGGGAAAAAAATGGGAACCCCTTTTAAAGCAGGCTCTTCCCATCTCTTATCGGGTTTTAATTCTTTTTTTTTTCGATGAGAGAAGGAAATTCATTAAGAGAAAGAAGACTTAAAATAACATCTCTAGGATCCTCGTCACTAGATACTAATTCTAATCGACTAGGAAGTGCCATTAGAGCGGCAGACTCAAAATCGATTCCACCTTCCATTAATTTCGCTATTGCAATCGCAGCGCGAATACTAGCACCCCTTTTAATCCCTATGTGATTTCTCGTCGCTCTAATCAAATCTACCATGCGTTCTAGAATGCCATTTTTCATCTTCGAGGAAACCTCCTGCCTTAAAATGGCAAGTTCCTCCTCTTTTGATTGGTATCCTAATCGAATCATTTCAAAACGATCCAATAAAGCTTCCGATAAAGCATGAGTAGCGGTGAACTCTTTCGGGTTTTGAGTTGCAATAACACAAAATCCATCTTTAGCCTCTAGATTACCTAATTTTGGCATCGATATTTTTCTCTCATCCATCGCTGGCAAAAGAATATTTTGAACCGCTTCAGGCATTCGATTTAATTCATTGATAAATAGAATTTTGCCATTTTTCATAGCACTGACTAGGGGCCCGTCAAGAAAGGACTCTTTTGTATATCCTTTTTTTAGAACCACTGGGGGATCAAACCACCCTGTGAGTTTTTGTTCTGTATAGCGAGTGTCCCCATCAACTCTTTCAAAACCTTTTTTCATTTCTTGCAAAACCTGTCGAACCAGAAAAGTTTTTCCTACTCCCACTGGGCCTTCAATTAAAATATTGCGATGCAACGCAATAACTTTTTTTAGTTGATTCAATTCAATTTCACGGCCAATAATTTTAAATTTATTTACCACTTTTTTTCTTTCCAGTTTTGAATTCCGCTTTATCAATACGCTCTATCATCTTCTCATAAACAAAGTTTGCCACATCACTGGGCCTAGCACCAATAGTAAATCCTGCATCATAACCTAATTCTAAAGCCATCTTATGGGTGACTCTAGGGCCTCCCGCGACAATAATAAATTTACCCTCAAGACCGCGTTTACTAAGGCGCATGATCAGGTCTCTCATGTCAGCTACATGAATATCTTTTTGAGAAACGACCTTTGATAGTAAAATAGCATCTGCTTTTTCCTTCACAGCCCTATCAATTAACTCTTCAGTGGGGACTTGACTGCCCATATTTACCACTCGAAACCCCCGATATCTTTCTAGTCCGATATCGCCGTCAAAACCCTTCATATTTAAAATAGCATCGAGTCCCACAGTGTGGGCATCAAAACCGGTACAAGCACCTACAATTCTAATCGGCCTTTTTACATTTGCTAAAATTAGGCGATCGATCTCCTTATAGGTTCGTTTTTCACCCCCGAGATCAGGGACCTCAATTCTTGCGTAATCAACCCCCTTATCGGTTCTGGCCATCACTACAAAAAGACAGTAGTTCACTCCAATTTTTGACATGTGGGCAATTTTGACATCAAAAAATCCCCACCCTCGAACTAGTTGAGTTGCGGCCTCGCGTGCTTTTGCGGAGGGCTCTATCGGCAAAGTAAAACTCATCTGAAGCGCTCCGTCATCGGTAGTGTCCCCGTACGGTTTTAATGAATTAAAATCGATCTCCTTCATTAAATTTGGCTCCCCAAGAGTTCAAAAAAAGGATTTAAATAACGACCACGTTCAACTTCAAATACACCGTTAGCTCCCTTACCTCCATCCATAGTACGACTCACATCTGCAAAGGTGCGTTTCTCAATAGCTGCATAAATACCCATGCGATCAATTCTCTCTAGTAACTTAACCGCATCATCTAAAACTTTTTGAGCAAACCCTGCAATAAAACCATCGGAACGATAACCAAATTCATTGGCAAGCCCCAAAGAGCCTTTTAATACGTAATTAGCATTTCTAATACTCACACTACGATCCTGTAAAAAAGGGGTATGAATGGCCTCTGTTAACATTCCCAGAAGAACCACGCCTTGATTAGTCATTGATCCTATTAAATTAAAAATAGTATCTATCGCATGACTTGTAAAAATATCACCCGATTTATATTTGGTGTTACACATGTACTTTAAAGGGGCTTCAGGAAATATCTGGCGGGTCATTTGAGCCCGAGCAATCTCCATCAAAATGACCCCCTCATAATTAGGATCCATTTCCATGGCATGTCCAATGGACATCTGACCTTTGGGCATTCCTGCATTGAGCGCTGCGACTTCATTGATAAACTGAGATGCTAAAACCTGATCGCCACTTTCAGAGGCGTCGGTAGTTTTCATATAATTATCTTCGCCTGTCATAATCCAAATCCCACTTTTCGAACAAATCAGTCTAGAAAAATGCTGATCAATAAAGGTTCTACGCATATTAATATCGCGAAATAAAATTCCGTACATGGCATCATTCAAAAGACAATCTAATCCCTCCATGGCCGCTAACACTGCAATCTCTGACATGCAGAGCCCGGAACAATAATTGGTCAGTCGAATGTAACGATTAACCTGTTTACCTACCTCATCCAGGGCCTGTCTCATCACACGAAAATTAGCTTGTGTAGCGTAGGTGCCACCAAAACCTTCTGTCGTAGTCCCTTGAGGTACATAATCAATAAGCGATTGCGCAGTACTTCGAATCACCGCAATCACATCGGCTCCATCCATCACTGCACTTCTAGCTTGAATGACATCTTCAAAAATATTTCCCGTAGCTACAATTACATATTTCAAAGGTCGTTTGTCCTTAACAGGATCCTTTAATTTCTTAGCAATTTGAACTCGGTCTTTTCGATATCTCATTAAATTTTGGTACGCCGCTTTGGCCAATTGATTGGCTAAGGCTTTTACCTTTTTACTATCTTGAGAAGCTAGTGTTCCCACATTGATTTCTCGCCTTACCACCCTCGCTTGTAATCCCGCAATGTCTGTTCCCGTCGTAATTAAAGCATTAGCAATCCAATATAGAGCCCCCTCATGCAGTCGGTCTTCAGCCTTCATCTGATCGCAGATGAAATTAGCGACAGGGAAAAGAAGATCTTGATCATTAGTAGCGTCATTAAAACCTAATAATCGCATCACCGCTCGCTCAGTACCCACCGTAGAATTTACTTTAACTAATGAGGCAACTTCAGAGCCGATCGATTTCGCAATTTGACGACATCGGGCAATTTTTTTCACAGACAAAGGTATTGTTGACGCATAAGCCATAAGGGGATGATTGTGCCTTAGGGGTGGGGGACTTTTCAAGCAGGATTAAAAGATAACTATAATTCTCGTCTGACAAAATCCTTAAGTGCCGCCTGGTTTTTATTTGAAATATTCTTAAATTGAATGCCCATTCCAGGTTTACTTTCAGAGGTTGAAACCCATCGTACCTCTCCCTCAAGCTGAATCACCGAAACCTGCAAGGGAACAGGCAGGGGAATGCTTAAATCAATTTTTCCACTCAGAGAATAGACATTTTTGGTTTCTAAAAAACAACCACCTTCGGAAAGATTTCTCATGAGGGGATAATCCCAATAATTATGTTGTTTTACGATTAAGGATAGGTGGGTTTCGTAACGTGGTTTTGTCCGCCACCAACGAAGCTTAGGATCGAAATAAAGATGTTTGACTCTTGGATTAATAAAATAACTTAGACTAAAAGTATAAATTGCTAAATGTAAAAAAAAGCTCCAGGTTTTGCCATGACTCATATAATAGACATTTAGATCCTGAATACCCCATAAAGCAATCATAGCAATTAAAGTATACCAACCCACGCGGGTAACTTTGACCAATCCCGCTATTAAGAAGATAGGAATTAAACCAAAAATAATCGCATTCAGAAAAGAAATATTTTTATGAAGATAAAATTGATAGCCCCGCTCGATAGGAAAATATAGAAGCAAGAGAGCTGATAAAATTAATAAGAGGGGCCTACGGTGCATAAGTAAATGATATCAAGTTTAAAGTGGGAAAACTAAAAAGGATCTAAAAAATAGAAATTAAGCGGCTGTTTTGGTGGCGTCTTCTTCACAATCTAAAAGATCTAAATCATCATCGATACTATTGTCTTGGGAAAGGGGGCTCGGATTAAACCGATACCCCTCGCCGTAAATGGATTCAATATGGCTTTTAAAAGGCCCTAGTTTTTTCCGAATCGTTCGAATGTGAGAATCAACGACTCGATCACTGACAAAGGTTTCGCCCCAAACACTATTAAGTATTTTATCTCTGGCTAACACATGGTCAGGATGACGAATAAAGTAAGCTAGAAGTTTAAATTCCAAAGCTGAAAAGCTCACCTCTTTATCAATCAAAAATACTCGATGTCCCACAAAATCTACTTTTAAACCCTCATGTTCGAAAGCAGGTAGATTTTCGCGGTTCACTTTACTTTGTTTGATACGAGCTTTAATACGAGCGATTAATTCTTCAGCTTCAAATGGCTTCTGAACATAATCGTCAGCCCCAAGATCAAACCCCATTTTCTTGGCACTAGTGTCACTTCTAGATGATAAGAAAATGATAGGTACTTTCTCAGTTTCTTTTTGTGCTCTTAAACGATGGCAAACCTCAAAGCCATCTACCTCTCCCAAACTAATATCTAGAAGAATTAAATCGGGGCGCTGTGATTTAGCCATTTCCACACCACTGTTGCCGTTATCAGCTACAATAACCCGATATTCTTTTCCTAGAGAAGTCTGAATGAGAAATTGGTAATCCTTGTTATCTTCGATGACTAGAATTTTTTCCATAATTCTCCTCTCCAACTGCTTTATCGGAATATGCAGGAATTATTTGAGTATTTTTAAGTTTTTATCTTATAAAGAACATAATGAAACTATGCCAGGCAGAATCGCAGCGCATAATAAAGAGGTGTCCTCTTAATTAGTTCTTTGCTTTTTCAAAATAGTTCGCATTAAGATAGATCTTTGTTTGAAGGAGAAATGGGTGTCCTACGATAATGTGGTCTTTTTACCTGAATTTCGACAAGCGACCTTGACGAAAAATAAACAGGTTCTTTATCTATCTAATCAATTGGAGTCTTTAGCGCTCTTGCAATCTTTTTACGGTATTTCAGTGGAAGGGGTCTCTTCAAGCCAATCACTACAGGTGCAAATTCTTTCTTGGAAACGTTGGGACTTAATCTTAATAGAATCGGATCTTAATTGGGCAGATCCACGAGAAACTATTCAATTTATTAATCAGGAATTACAGATTCCTGTCACCCTAATCCACCAAGACGCGGAAACAGAAGAGGCTCTATTTCATCTTAAATCCTTTTACGAAGTCGGCCTTACCGACTGTTTACACCGACCTCTTTGCCCTAAGGAACTCTCAGAGGTTTTCAGAGCCTTACTTAGGTAATGCTAAAAAAATACTTAGCGCTCTATTAGTTCAAAATCACCTTCTTCACATTGGCTGGAAGGTCTAGCTCAAAGACACTTTGATCCCTCTTTTTAGCAGTCAAAATAGTTACCCAATCAAGTTCTATTTCACTCTCTTGATTTCGATTTTTAAGAAATACATTTCTACCGAGTCGAGGTGAGTCATATGAGGTTACATGCTCTTGGCAACAACTAGCAAACTCAGAAAACTCAAATTCAACCGTAAAAGAGGGGCTTTGCGAAAGCACCTTCAATACATCGCCATTATTAACATCGACCAAAATAGCTAAGTGCAAATCGGCTTTTTTTAAATGCAACCAATGCTGGCCAAATTTCTCACCTGGTTTCACACTTTCTAACTGCGAATTAGAGCGAGTTATGGGTACGACTCCCAGCCACAAGTTTTTTAATTCATAAAAATTCATTCCAAGATTTAAAAATTCTTTTAGGTAATTAGCCCCATGAGTGGAATCGCTATAAGTAGTATTTTGTGATGGGTAATAGGCGGTAAACTTTTTATTTCCCTGAAGTACTACTGCATACTGGAGCCTCCCTAAGGGATCTCTTAATTCAAGTCTTAATCCATCGGGGCTTGAAAATACCGTTCCTACGCCAGATAAAGATCTCTTTTTTTCTACGATATCTAATCGAATTTTTGCTTGAATCGTTTGAACCTCTACCTTTTTTCTCTCCTGTTGTTTCCAAAATAAATTCAAGAGCTCTTGAGTCTGACCAGAGGTCAAAGAAACTACGGGTGGCATCGAAGTGCAGGAAATAAATAAAGGCAAAGAGAGAGCGAATAACAAAGCAGGTAAAAGTTTTTTCATTGGTACCCAATTTTCTCTAAAAAATTATCGATCGCAATATTCACTTCATTAGGAAAGTCGGTATGTGAATTATGACTTCCTTCTGGAATTAAGTGCATTTCTGAGTTTTTTAACGAACTTGCAATCTCATCTTGCACCTCTTTAGGTGTGATCATGTCCTTTTCCCCCGTAATAATAAGAGCAGGACACTCAATTTGCTTTAAATAACTTTGCCCATCAAATCTTGTGTAATCATCAATGAGGGCATGAAAAACGGAAAAAGGAATTTGGTGAACCCCTTCAAGATAACTGTTTACATCACTATCTTTTGAGCGATCGGCATTAAACCCTAATCGAGAGGCTAGAATAAAGTTAAAGATATTGTTTTCTGTTAATTTGTGCCACAAAGAAGAAACAACTCCTGGCATGATATCAAAAAAAACACTGGAAACCTGATGAACTCGATTCATTCGATTAGAATGAAACATTCTCTCAAATGGATTTTTTACCGTTCCACAAATAAAGATTATCGCTTTAAACTTTGATTTATCTAGGGCTACTGCTCGAGTTAATACCCCTACGCCCATGCTGTGGCCTATTCCCACTACCTCTTCAACCTTTAAATAGGTAAGAAGATCCTCAATATCATAAGCACACCAATCTAAGGTGAGATGTTGATCATTAGTAGGTTGACTTGAAAACTGGTGGCCCCGGTAATCGAACAGAATCACTTGGTATTTTTTGGCAAAGCAGGCCAATTGATACCGCCAGTGTTCTCTTCGGCATACAAGCCCATAACAAAGCAAAAGGGGTTTTCCCTGACCATAAACCTCATAATAAATACTAGTGTGATCACGACTCTGAAAGACCCCTCGAGTATGGGGCTCTAGTGGAGAAGAATCGTGATCCCTAACAGACCCGGTTTCATTCAACGGGCTTTCCACTAAAGTAGTCTCAAGACTCTTTTTAGCTATCGTTTTAGCAGGCTGAGGCTCTGGATTGTAAGTCACTGTAATTTTATTGTTTTTAAATATTTCAAGCCACATGGTGCTTCATTGTAACAAATAGATGTCACTATAACAGAGATAAGGTGATCTTTGTTACCGGGTGAAATCTTCTTATTTTTCTGATATCCCTAAAGAATTCAACCCTTTTAAATTGGATAAAAACTTGCTACACCCATGACGGCAGCTAAATTTAAGGAATCTATATGACAAAAACAAATGTAAAAGTGATCCCAGCTACTGGAAAATTAGGAATTCTTCTTCCCGGAATGGGAGCCGTGGCCACCACTTTTATCGCGGGAGTTGAAGCGATAAAACGTGGATTAGCAGAGCCCGTAGGTTCACTCACTCAAATGGGACAACTTCGATTAGGTAAGCGAAATGAGAACCGTTCCTCTCTAATTAAAGATTTTATTTCAATAGCTTCTTTAGAGTCGCTTTGTTTTGGAGGCTGGGATATTTTTGAAGACAACGTTTATGAAGCGGCTTCAAAAGCAAAGGTATTAGAGCAAAATCTTCTAAATCAGTTAAAAGAACCTTTATCTAAAATCAAACCTATGAGTGCAGTGTTTGATAAAAACTACATTACTCTAATCGACGGTAAAAACAAAAAGACAGGCAAAACCAAAAAAGATTTAGCTGAGCAACTACGAGAGGACATTCGTAGATTTAAAAAAGAGAACAATTGTGATCGTCTTGTGATGATCTGGTGCGCTAGTACCGAAGTTTATACCGAAAATGCTCCTTGCCATGAAACCCTATCGACCTTTGAGGCTGCTTTATTAGCTAATGACCCCATGATTTCACCTAGCCAAATTTATGCTTATGCGGCTTTGATGGAGAGAGTGCCTTACGCAAATGGCTCTCCGAATCGCAGTGTTGAAGTTCCAGCTCTTAGAGATTTAGCTAGAGAGCTTCGAGTGCCTATCTGCGGTAGTGATTATAAAACTGGCCAAACCTTAATGAAAACCATTTTGGCCCCCGGCCTTAAAAGCCGACTTTTAGGACTTGCCGGCTGGTACTCCACTAATATTTTAGGAAACCGAGACGGTGAAGTTTTAGTCGATCCTGGTTCTTTTAAGTCAAAAGAGGTTTCTAAGCTTTCTGTACTGGACCAAATTTTAGAGCCAGAGGCTTACCCCAGTCTTTACGGGAATGTTCATCATCAAGTTCAAATCAACTACTATCCTCCTCGTGGAGACAACAAAGAGGGTTGGGATAATATCGATATTTTTGGCTGGTTGGGTTACCCCATGCAGATCAAGGTTAACTTCCTATGTCGAGATAGTATTTTAGCGGCTCCTCTGGTTCTAGACTTAGCCCTCTTTATGGATTTAGCTCAAAGATCGGATCTCTACGGCATTCAAGAGTGGTTATCCTTTTACTTTAAGAGTCCACTTGCAGCTCCTGGTTTAAAACCGGAGCACGATCTACAGGTTCAGCTTTTGAAACTTCATAATACGCTAAGATTTATGGGTGGAGAGGAGCTCATTAATCATCTCGGACTGACCTACTACGGAATCGTAGAGGAATAGACTTTATTCTACCTGCCTCGTTTCAAAGATTTTTGGCACGGGGCAGGATAATCCCCGCTCTCTTTCCGTTTATTGCTTCATTATAAACTCATTCAGGGATAAACTAATCCTTTCTACAAAAACTCATGTTTCAATTTCAACTACTTATCAAGTGGCTCATAGCCACCATTACAGCAGCTCTTTTTTTAGTACTACTTCCCTTTTCCCAACGTGAAGTCGCCACTGAAAGGCTAAACTCAGAACTCTCTAAAACTGTAGAGTTGACTAAAATAGTCTCGGATAACTGCCGAGAACTGATTTCTAATGAAAACACTCCACTAGAACGTTGGTTTATAGGGAAATTAAATCCACAGCCCTCAGTTAGTCGCTCTCCACTACTACCCTCTTGTGTCTTAAGGGCTCAATCTGCCCATTCCTCTCAATTAAATCTAAGAGCCCAATGGAACTTGGGCTTTGAAATCTTTAACTCCACCTCTCTAAGGCCGCTGATCACTAAAAGTTACGCTACCCAATTCCCCCTACCCTTATGTTTTTTACCGCTTCTAGCCTTTATCTTAATGTTGCCCTTTAGCGCCCATCTCTGGGGTGCGATTACTTGCCTAGTTCTTCACCTTTTTTTCTTAAGTGGTCTTAATCTTATTGAGCTACTAAAAAATCTCCCCAAAATTCCTATTAATATCCTAGCCACCGACAGACTTTTTCCTGGTCTTTTTCTTTTTTCCTTATGGATTGCATTACTCCCATTACACGAACGAAAAAGAGGAAAAACTGCATCTAATCGCATAGAAATTTTAGTGAATTCTTTTTTTAACAACCTTTTAGGGATATGGAATCCGATTCTCTATACTCTCGTAAGCCCCATTATTTTTTCAGTGGGCAATGAGATTAAAAAGCTCACCCTTTTTCTTAATTCACAGCTTCTTATCCTAGCCTTAAGTCTTTATATTTTTGGCTTAGACCTTTCTAATATTTATTCAGTATTCACTACTTTTCTCACTCCAAGATATTTTTCTTTCTCCATTTTCTTTTGTTTTTTTCTCTCCCTGGTACCCTTAGGACACAACAATCAAATATTAATCTGGGAGATAAAAAATTTCTGGCGATATTTCATTGCAGTAATCGTGATCGAATCTCTAGCCTTTATGATTGCCGATCTAAGAGCCATTCCCACACTCACCCGATGGGGGCTTGCTTTTCTGCTAGTAGAGTTTTTAAGATTTAAATGGGACCATTGGAACGCTATTTATTCAAGATGGAAGCCTTCACTTATAGCATTACTAATATCCTCATCTGTTGCGGCCTTTTGTTCCGAAGTGGGAGTGATCGATTTAGTAATTTCAATTTGTGACCCCCAAAAACATCCGACATCTATTTTACCTTTTACTCTGCTTTCAGGATTTCTACTTGGATTTCTAACTGGCGGATTATCCTCTCCATTTTTCATTTTAGTCTCACAACTGATTCAAACCTATCCCGATCCCCTTATTCGCGCGGCCCTTTTTGATGGCGTACTAGCCGGCCTTATCTTTTCCCCTTTTAGTCTTTTTAATCTTTTTCCAGCAATGCAAAATAAAATTTCAATTCAAAAACTTTTGCGCCTTAGATTTAAACAACTCTTAATTCCAATACTCATGGGGATTGTGATCTACTTTGTGGGTACGGTGACTACACTTGGAATTCTTGCTCCAGTTTGTTTTGTCTTCTGCTGTTTAATAGTAATTACGTTTAAACTGAAGAAACTTCGCTGGAAGATAGATACGTTTGGCGCAACCGAACATAGTGAGCCGCGCTAAACTCTAGGAATGTAATCTCTTCATCAGTTAAGAGGCCTACCACCTTTGCAGGGCTACCCATCACCTTACTTCTTGAAGGTATTTTAGTTCCTTGAGTAACAAGGCTCCCTGCACCTATCAGAACATAATCACCCAGTTCAGCTCCATCTAAAATAATACTTCCCATTCCTAAAAGACAAAAATCGCCAATCGTACATGCATGCAAAACTACTGAATGACCTACCGTAACTGAATTTCCAATAATAGTAGGATGTTTCCTGTAGGACTCATGAATTAAAGTGAGATCTTGAATGTTAGTTTTCTCACCAATCCGAATAAAATTTACATCTCCACGAAGAACACAATTAAACCAAACACTGCTCTCCTTGCCAATAGTAACGTCACCCATCACATGACTTCCAGGAGCTATAAAAACGGAGGGATCAATTTGGGGTGGGTGATAGCGATGAGGAAATGTGGTTTTCAATTCTTCTATAGTTAATTTCGTTTTTGGGAGCTCCGACATAAAATCCTTTCAAACAACTCACGTTGGTATCGGTGATTTCAACATCAATGATTTTCCCTATTGAGGCGTCACCTATATTCATCACATGAACCAATTTATTTTGAGGGTTTCTACCAGAAAAGTATTGTTTTTTCTTATCCATCGACTCAATCAATACGGGAATTACTGTATTAAGATAATTTTTATTTTCTACTTCAATATGATGATTAAGTATTTTTTGAGATCTCGCCAATCTTTCATCCTTGATATTTTCAGGAACCTCCGCTCCAAACTCAGCAGCCTTGGTTCCAGGTCGTGGTGAGTATTTAAAGAGAAAGGCTCCAGAAAACTTTACTTCATCTAAAACCTTTAAAGTAGCTTCAAAGTCTTCGTCAGTCTCTCCTGGAAACCCTACGATGACGTCGGTAGAGATAGCCATGTGTGGTGAAGCTTTTCTTAGTAGTTCAATTTTCTTCAGGTAAAGTTCTTGATTATAAAGGCGAGACATTGCTTTTAAAATACGGTCACTCCCAGATTGAAAAGGCAAGTGGAGTTGAGGACAAAGCTTTTCTATGGTGCCAAACTGATTAATAAGATCTTCACCTAAATCTCTAGGGTGTGAAGTGAGATATCTAATTCTTTCTAAACCCTTAACTTGATTGGCGGCCTCAATAAGCTCGGAAAGTTTTTGCCCAGTGCCTTTGCCATAGGTGTTAATATTTTGTCCTAAAAAGGTGATGTCTGTGGTTCCTTGCGCGACAAAGTTTTTTACATCTTGAACTATCTCTTCAATGCTACGACTTTTTTCTCTTCCGCGAACAAACGGAACAATACAATAGGTGCAAAAATGGTCGCACCCTTTGACAATAGTTAAAAGCTCCGCTGGTTTGGCTCGATGAACATTACAGGGCTGAGAATAACTTCGGCCCTCATTATCAAATTTTGCCTCTACTAAGCGCTGGCCACCATGGATCACACCGTCTAAAAGTTCTCCTACGCGATCAATGGCATCGGGACCCAGAACTAAATCCAAATGAGGCACTCGTTGTAATAAAGCTCGCCCCATTCGCTGCCCCATACACCCTGAAACTGCGATTACCTTTTTAGGATCCTTTTCCTTTAATCCTTTGAGTTCTCCAAGCAGACTTAAAAGTTTATGCTCAGACTTATCTCGAATGCTACAGGTGTTGATTAAAATAACATCTGCATTTCTCAACTCCGGTTCAGCCCGAAATCCTTTAGCAGTTAGGATAGACTGCATGCGATTGGAGTCATACACATTCATCTGACAACCAAAGGTTTTGATGTGGAGAGATTTTGTATTTATGGGTTGAGTATAAAGCTGCCGCTGCATGGCGGCGATTCTAGTAGCAGAATGCTCAGACCTCAAGTAGAAGAATAAAAAAATGCAACAAAACAAACTTAATATTGTGCTCTATCAACCTGTGATCCCTCAAAATACAGGTTCCATTGCCAGAATGTGCGCCTGTACCGGGGCCATCCTTCATTTGATTCACCCCTTAGGTTTTCAAATTGATGATGCCGCGGTGAAACGAGCTGGCCTCGATTACTGGCCCTTTGTAGATCTTAAAACCCATAATTCTTGGGAAGATTTTATGAACTCAGAACAGCCTAAACATTTAACATTATACAGTAAATTTGCATCTCAGATTTATACCGAGGCCCACTACTCCCTACCCTCCTATTTGGTTTTTGGGAGTGAAACCAAAGGACTTCCCCCCTCTATTCATGAAGAATTTACCACCCAGTTTTATAAAATTCCCATGAGAACTTCGATAGTTCGCAGCCTAAATTTAGCTCAAAGTGCAGCAATTGTACTTTATGAGGTCATTCGTCAAAACAACCTGGGTGTGGAACTAACCTGATCCGACCTGAACTCTATAGATAATGTTGAATTTTTAATCAAGAGTCTCTTGTTGCCATTATTTAAGCAGGGGTTTAAAACCTACGAAGAAAAATAACAAGAAACGGACGATTTTAGCGTTTTCTAAAATCTCACCCATTTCTAATCATCAAGGAGTTACTATAATGAAATCTTTAATCTGTGGAATCAGCCTTTTAACCTTAGTTGCTAGCGTTTCTTTTGCTAACGAAACAACAGCTCCTGTAGTCAATCCAGAAGCCAACACTGCAGCTCCAGTAGCACCAGTTACTGAAGTAACTACAGAAACTGCAAAAGTTGAAAAAAAGATCAGCAAAAAAGCCAAAAAAGCTAAAAAAGTTGAAATGAAAACTGAAACTGCTCCAGCAATGGAAACTGCTCCAGCAATGGAAGCCGCTCCAGCTGCAAAGTAATATTTAACTATATTAAATATTTTTTAAAAAACCCAATTTCGAAGATTTCTTCGGGTTGGGTTTTTTTTTATTCCTTCGATCCTGCCCAAGATATTTCCCATACCGTCCTAGCCCATTACATTTCAAGTACTGGATTATTTTCAGGGTTATGCTTCGCATTAATTAATCCAGTCTGTATTTACTCAAAAGTAACCGATACGAATTCTGTATAAGTGTTTTTAATTTAAGGAGAAGTCTCTGTCTAAATTCTCAAGAAAATTTAAGTTGCTTATGGAACAGATAGCAAACAACTTTGGTTTGTTCGCAAAAGCGTTTGAAGGAAAGGCGCTCTCTGAGTTTTCTAGTGAATCTGCTATCAAATATCGACAACAGGTAGCGAGAGTATCTTATACCCTGCTTTTCACTCTGATTACGACCGTGATTATCTATGGGATTCATCAAGCCCCAATTCCTTTTCTTTACTCTGCAATCGGAGACATTGCTAATGTAGATGTGATCTCTCCACTCACCTCCGATATCGAACCTCCCGAAAGAGACTCTCAACAAAAGGAGAGTCTTAGCCAACGAGTCCCTCCTATTTTTGACTATGATGAAAAGACTATTCCTACATGGCTTGGAAAATGGAGATATGCCTTTAAAACTATTAGAAAAGAATTCTATTTCGATTCCAAACGAAATATGAAAAACCCGATATTTCTGGACCAACTAGCCAAAAAAGTAACACAATACTCAGGGCAAACTCTTCGTCCTAGGGATCTCCTTTATCTCCATGAAAATAGATTCAACTCAAAAACTGAGGACACCTTTTTTAAATTAACCGATTTTCTAAAAACCAGATTAATTTCCAATGTAGATGTTTTTTTCTCTTACTACGCCACGGGAATTACTGTAAGAAAATATAATCAGGGGCTGAGCGAAAGTTTAATCACAGATCTCTCCAGAGTCTGGAGCCTAGATCAAGCTCGAGAAGTTTTAAGCCGTTATCCCTCAATTATAAAAGAAAAAAAATTATTTAATGCGCGCGCGGCAGTCGAAATCATAGATTACTTAATTCCCTCCAACCTGATACTCAACCAGTCTGAAACCGACAAAAGAATTGAGGAATATTCAAAGGCATCAAAGCAACCTATCATCCATATAACAAAAGGACAGATTCTTATCCACAGAGGAGAAAAGCTCACAGACTCGCATCTGCAGCTGATCCAATCTGTAAAGGAGCTCACCTCTCCCGTCTCGCATCTGAAAAGATTTTTACTCTCATTTACTGTCTTATTTATATTTCTTTTTATTTTATTTTCACTGCATTTGGGTTACAAAAAGTTTTGGGATCTTTCTCTGAAAGACGCTATCATTTTCTTGGTTATTAGCACCTCCCTAATTCTTCTCATGAAATATGGTTCCCCTTGGTTACAATTTATTTTTTCATCTTATGGTTTTTTCCAACTCACCGATTTTATTTTACCCGTTTCTACGGGTGCCATTATGTTGCATCTAATGATGGGAAGAACAGCCTCATATGCTTTTACTCTTTTAGTAACTGCGGTGGGAGCTCTAGTCTTAGAGCAGGGTTTTCCTTTTACTGTTTTCACCTTTGTGATTTCTGCTACCGCTATTCACGCCGTAGGAGAATGTAGAAGCCGAGCCGATCTTTTTAAATGTGGCTCCTGGAGTGGTTTTCTTTCTGCCATCATTATTTTAGCATTAGGAATTATTCAGTATCTAGGCTTTAAGGAAACTCTTTGGGTCTCGGTTTTCGCAAGTGCATTCTTTGCTTTTTTATCAGGTATTTTAGCGACTGTTCTGGCTAGTTTTATGATTCCATTCTTTGAGTCTTTTTTTGGCTACACCACAAGTCTGAAGCTTCTTGAATTAGCCAATTTTCATCATCCATTATTACATTCACTCATGATGAAAGCTCCGGGTACCTATCACCACTCTGTGATTGTAGGAAGCCTTGCGGAAATAGCAGCCGATTCTATTCATGCCAATGGGCTACTCGCTAGAGTTTCTGCTTACTACCATGACATTGGTAAAATGAATAAGCCCTTGTACTTCATTGAAAATCAAATTCCTGGAAACAATCCGCACGATCATTTGCAACCTAGCATGTCGGCTAAAATACTTTTTTCACATGTGAAAAATGGTGTGCGAATGGGAAAAGACTATCGACTCGGAAATAAGGTCATCGATATTATCGAGCAACATCATGGGACGACCCTAACCTCCTTCTTTTTTAATAAAGCCAAGGAAACGGTAGATGCGTCTTTAGAGTCGGTTGATGAGTGCCATTTTCGCTATCCTGGTCCAAAACCGCAAACTAGAGAGGCCGGTATTGTGATGCTAGCTGATGCTTGTGAAGCTGCGATCCGAAGTATCTCCGACCCTACTCCTATAAAGATTCAAACCATGGTCCATCATATTATTACCAAGCGGTTTCTTGAAGAACAGTTTTCCGACTGTGATCTTACCTTTAGAGATCTTCAGGTTATTGAACTTCATTTCACTAAAACTCTGGTTTCCCTGCATCACCATCGGATTGAATATCCTGGACAAAACAGAGCTCTGAATAAAAAAAATGAACCCGTTAATAATACCGTGCCTTCAATTACTATTAATGCTGCAACCTTAAAACAGAGCGAAAAAAAGTGAGTGTGCAATCTAGAGTTTCTATTACTCTTCACTGCAGAGCCCGGTTTTCTCCAGCGTTAAAGAACATTTTAAAAAGTTCTGCTTTGTTAACTCTTCAAAATATTCCGATTGGGATTTTCAAAAAAAATCTGCCACCAGATTCCAAATGCACTATTTCTATCGCCATCGTAGGCCCTAAGACTATTCAAAAATTAAATGTACAGTATCGAAATAAAAATAAACCCACCGATGTATTATCTTTTTCCAGAATGGAAACCCCTTTAAGTAAGTTTTCTTTTCCACAAACAGACCTAGGAGATGTGCTTATTTGCTGGGATATCGCAAAAAAGCAGGCTCAAGAATATAGGGTTTCAATTTCAGCGGAACTTTCTAGATTAACGGTTCACGGAGTGCTTCATCTTTTTGGGTTTGATCACGAAAAAACTAAGCGCGAGGCAATAAAAATGTTTCGCCTTCAAGAAAAAATTTTAAAAAAACTAGATCATTCTCGAATTGCTTCAATAGGATCTAAGCGAGCCGCTTTTAGAGAAGGAAAAAGCGTGGCTAAATAAATAAGTAAAATAGCGCCACCAAAAATCATCAAAAAAGATGCAGGGCGAAGATCGAGTGGAATCGTTCGGTCATAGTAGATGTCGGGAAGTTGGTATTGCGAAAAGTATCGAATGTACAATACAAAAATAGTGGTTAAAACGGCTCCTAGTACTAATCCTACCAAGCCCATCCAGGTTCCCTGCCAAACAAACACCTGTCTAATTTGAGCCTTAGAGGCACCCAATGCTCTTAGCACCCCAATATTTTTTCTCTTATGAGTCACGTGCATCATTAAAGTGATTACGATATTCATTACAGCAATTAAAATGGCAAAACTTAAAATAGTACTCATGCAATACTGTTCTAATTTCAACGACTGAAAAAGAGCCGCATTAAAAACAGACCAACTTTCTGCTTTCAAATTAGGAGGTAAAATTAATGTGAGTGTTTTTTGCACCTCATCCGCCTGATCTAAAGTGGAGGTCCAGATGTGGTAACCAGAAACTGCCTCATTCCAGCCCAAAATATCTTGAGCGTCCTCCATTGGCATGTATAAATATTGCTCATCAAATTCATAGTGACCTGAAGCATAAAGGCCAGACACTTTAAAGGTTTCAGTCTTAGGCACTGCTGCCATAAATCCTACT
The DNA here is from genome assembly GCA_009692515.1 of Bdellovibrionales bacterium. Lineage (GTDB taxonomy): Bacteria > Bdellovibrionota > FAC87 > UBA2466 > UBA2466 > UBA2466. The sequence continues at coordinate 27,796 of SHZA01000014.1, read as the reverse complement.
TTAGCAGTAGGAGAAATGATTTTAACTTTATCTCCAGAAGAGATATTGAGTCGATGTGCTAATTCCTTTCCCATAACAACTTCAGGTAATGCGGCGTTAACAGAAGGCAACTCCCCTTCCACCAATCCTTTTTTAACTCGATCGAAGTCCTCCGTTTTCAATCCCCAAATCACACCGCCCAAAGTTCTCACGTGGCTTTGTAAAATCATTTCCGTTTCAATATATGGAACAACTCGTGTGATATCGGCCAGCGAACGAAGTGTATTTAAAAACTTGGGATCATCTTTAAGGGCTCCACTTCCCTGTAAGGGTTTCACAATAATATGCGGATAGGCATTTAATACCTTTGTCTTGAGGGAGTTCTCAAATCCATACATTACAGAAAGCAGCCCGCTCATTGCAGCCACTCCCACGCCAATGGCCAACCAGGAAAAAAAGGTCATGGCGCTGAAATGACCTTTCTCAGTTCCCTTCATCATAAAACGCCAAGCGATAGATCGAATAACGGACATAAAAAAAGAGTAACTGAAAAGACAGAGAGTGGCGAGTTACTTAATAAGAGGTTGGGTATAGAGTTAATGCTCCGAACCCACAGTTTGGGAAGCTGGAAATTACTGTAATGAAAGTATATTTCTAATTAAAAGATCAGTTCATAATCTCTATTAGAGAGAAGATATTTTAATAATCTCCCTCTTCGATTGGAGGAGGAGGAGGAATATATCCAGGATTAGAATCTTCAAAGGAGTTATTAAAGTCCGGGGGCTGCATCGGCTCAAAAGGCGAGGGATTATCTATTTGTGGAACGCTATTAAAGAACGGATCATTTTCAGGTGAAAATTGTGGAGGAGGTGGAATGGAGTTAAGCGAAGGATTATTGAGGTCCTGAGGAAGGTTGTTTTGATACTGATTAGGATTAAAGGGTGGTGCTTGGAGAGGCGGTTCCATCGGTGGGGGGGCCGCACTATTTAAACGGATGGGAGGCCCATCCTTTAGCGCCTCCCCTAGAGGAATTGGGGAATCTTCCGTGGGACTATTATGGTTTGTCTCCGTCTCTACCGCTGAACTAGGGTTACTTTTCTCAAGACTGGTCGTTGGTGCGTACCGCACGTAAAGGACCGCTACAATAACTGTAAGAATAAATAGAATTAACCATTTCATAAGCTTGTACTCAAATTTATCTTCAATGAAATAGCGAAGAAATACAAGAAATGATATAGAAATAGTCTATGTCGGATCGCCCCCCCAAATTATCAGTACCTGAAGAGATTCCAAATATCCATTGGGCTGACCATGTCGCTGAAGATCTCATTCAAAAACACCCTAAAAAAGATAGGTTTGTTTGCGCCTCTGGAATCTCTCCCAGCGGGGTGGTTCATATTGGTAATTTCAGAGAGGCTATTACCGTTGATTTTGTAGTTCGAGCACTTTTAGATCGAAATAAAGCGACCCGTTTTTTATATAGTTGGGATGACTATGATGCTTTCAGAAAAGTACCTGTCAATTTACCCAATCGAGAACTTTTAGAAAAACACCTAAGAAAACCTATCTCGCAGGTACCAGACCCTTTTGGAATCCATCCCTCTTATGCTGCCCATTTTGAAAAACGCTTTGAGGCAGAAATTTCCCAAATGGGAATTCAACCCGATTATATTTATCAAAATGTTCCCTATCGAAATGGAACCTATATCGAAGGAATTAAATCTGCTCTCGCTAAAGAAAAAGAGATTATTGCCATCTTAAACCAATCCCGAACAGAACCTCTTCCTGAAAACTGGACCTGTCTTAGTATTTTCTGTAAAACATGTTCAAAAGATACCACAGAGTTACTCAAACGCGAGAGTGACACCGTATTTTTATATCGCTGCAAAGTTTGTAAAAAAGATGACACTTTGGACATGGCTAAAGAGGGCGGGATTAAGCTCTTATGGCGAGTCGATTGGCCGATGAGATGGGCCCAAGAGCAGGTCGATTTTGAACCTGGTGGAAAGGACCACTCCTCCCAAGGAGGCTCTTATGATACGGGAATACAGATCATTCGAAAGGTGTGGAACCGTGAGCCACCTACTTATGTGCAATATGATTTTGTAATTGCAAAGGGTGGAGGGGCTAAGCTTTCCTCCTCTTCAGGAAATCTTCTGACTCTTCAAGAGACTTTAGAGGTTTATGAACCTGCAATCATCCGATGGATTTTTGCTAGCAGAAAACCCAACTTAGACTTTTCCATCGCTTTCGATTTAGATGTGATGAAGGCTTATGATGATTTCGATCGTTGTGAGCGCTTTGCTTACGGAGTTGAAGCGGGAGAAGAAAAGAAGGTGAATTACGAAAAAAGAATTTATGAGTTTTCCACTGTGGAAAGAATCTTTCCGAGAGATTACAAGAATCTTCCAACCCAATTTCCCTTTCGACACCTTTGTAATCTTTTACAAATTCAACAGGGAGATTTAGAAAAAACCAAAGAGTTCTATTCGAGTCGGATTAAGACAAAAGAGGAGGAGGAAAGATTTTACTCCCGAGCCAAAAGAGCCTGGAAATGGGTTACCGAATTTGCTCCAGAGGAATTCAAGTTTACATTACAACACAATCCCTCTCATCAATCTCAATTCCCTGAGGTACTTAAAGAACTTATTCTACTGCTTAGAGAAAACGGTGCAGAAAAGTCGTCGGAAGAAACTTTAGCAAGTCGAACCTTTGAAATCATGAAAAAAAACCAGGTTGAACCCAAGGTTTTTTTTCAAGATACCTATCGAATCTTAGTGAACAAACCCAATGGACCCAAACTAGCAAGCTTCTTATTAGCGATTGGGCCTAAACGAGCTTCTGAAATTTTAGAAAAAGCGCTACCTCGTAACTAAGTTTAAATAACTCATCTCTTGGCCATTGCTCCACTCATTGAGATAACAGAAATTTTAGCCTACAAGCAAAAGACCCCAGTTGGTTTCTATTTTTACCAATAAGTGGTGGTAACGGTGCAATCTCCCATGACCTGCGCCATGCAACTAATTCTGTCGGTGTCTGGTTTTTTATCGCGGTGTAACAATCTCTTCTCCAATGCTTCTTGAAAAGACAGGTTTTCTGCGCCATGTAAAACCTGCATGTTGCAGCGCCCGCAAACATTGTCTGCACTACAAGAGGATGCCACCGGCAAACCCGCATCAATTGCCGCATTAAAAAGAGGAGTTCCGGCCTTAACTTCAATCGTCTTTCCTGATGGGAAAAAGGTAACAATGGGCATCTGCGACAAGCTCCTTTTTACGCTATAATAATAATTAGAGATCTTCTCACACCTCGCAGTTTCTCTCTAACTACTTTTTTCAAGGAAATATCATGCTGGACAAAACTTTAAGTGCTGCAGCACCCTCGCCTGAAACATGTGCCTTATTAAGCGAAGATTCTAAAACACTTTCTCTTATTTTAGATGAAATGGGAAAGGTGATTGTAGGACAAGAGCATATGAATCGTTCCCTTCTCATTGGGCTTATTACTGGAGGACACATTCTCCTAGAGGGGCTTCCCGGACTTGCTAAAACACTAGCTGTAAAAACACTAGCTAATGTTTTAGATGCTAAGTTTCAAAGAATTCAATTTACTCCCGATCTTTTGCCATCTGATTTAATTGGAACCATGATCTACAATGAAAATACCGGCGAATTCACCCCTAAAAAAGGACCCATTTTTTCTAATCTTGTTTTAGCAGATGAGATCAACCGAGCCCCTGCCAAAGTTCAAAGTGCTCTTTTAGAGGCCATGGCTGAAAACCAAGTGACCCTTGGAGAAAATTCATTTCCCATGGCAGATCCTTTCCTGGTTTTAGCCACTCAAAATCCTATTGAACAGGAAGGAACCTATCACCTGCCGGAAGCTCAACTAGATAGGTTTATGTTTAAACTTAAGGTGAGCTATCCCAATCGAACCGAAGAAAGAATAATTTTGGATCGCATGGCAACTCAAAAACCTCCAGAAACACAAAGGGTTTTTTCAACCGCTGGAATCTTAACGATTAGAGAGCGAGTTGAAAAAATTTATGTCGATGAACGGATCAAAAATTATGTATTACGTTTGATCTTAGCCACTCGAAAAGGCGAATTTTTGTCTCCAGAAGAGGCTCAAATGAAATCCTTAGAAGGAGTACGAGCACTCATTCATCTAGGAGCCTCACCCAGGGCTACTCTTTTTTTAATTAAGGCCGCAAAGGCCTGTGCTTTATTTGAGGAACGAACCTATGTCACTCCAGATGATATCAAATCTATTACTCACGACATCCTCCGACACCGATTGATTCTAACTTTCGATGCCGAGGCTCGTGGTTTTTCCACCGATGATGTAATTCACCAACTATTAGAAACTGTTAATGTCCCTTAAAAATATGAAATTTCGTGAAGCTTTATTAACTGCGGCTGACCAACTGGAGCTGTCTAGTCTTAGACGAGTTTCAGCACTTCTATCGGGTCACTATCAAAGTCCCTACCAGGGAAGTGGTATGCAATTTAAAGAGTTTCGGCCCTATCAATTTGGAGATGATGTTCGTCATATGAGCTGGCAGGTCACCGCCAAAACAGGCCATCCCACTTTAAAAATCTACGAAGAGGACCGAGAACTTAATATTATTTTAATGGTCGACACCTCCGGCTCCTCTCTTTTTGGTATTTCTCAAACCCGTAAGATTGAAATGTATCAAGAACTAGTGGCGCTTTTTGGACTAGCGGCCTCTAAAAACAATGATAACTTTGGGACCCTATTTTTCAATGATCAACCGACGCAGTTTCTTCCGCCACGACGATCGCGTTCCCACGTTCTCTTAGCTCTTTCAAAACTGCAATCGCAGGTATTAGACGGGAAAAAAAGCGACCTCCGTCCCTCACTACAATATCTGGGTCGTTTTGTTAAAACTCCCTCTTTGATTTTTATTATTTCAGATTTTATAACCCCTTCTTTCCAAAACGAGTTAACGGCACTCACTAAAAAACATGAAGTTATTTTTCTTCACTGTTTTGATGACGCCGAAAGAGGCTCTTGCCTCAAAGGGGTCTACGAAGTGAGAGATCCAGAAACGAGCGAACTATATCTTTTAGATGGCAGTTCCTCGAGGCTAAAGGCCGATCTCTTAAAAAATTTTTCTGAGCTTTCAATAAAACTTGAGCGTTTAGCTCACAATACAAAATCTGAGTATCTTCCATTGAGTGTGCAAGATGACTATCTTCAAAGAGTGGTTCGTCATTTTAAATCTCGTGGGGCTTTTCAGCGGCACTCTGTTCGCTAGTGAACAGTTTACCTATTCTCTGACTCCCTCCACTATTCAACCCGGCAATCATGCCGTGCTTAGCCTTAGTGTGCCTATTGAACCCCAGGAAAACGAGGGGTCGGTAACGGTTAATGACACTCTATTGTTTGAAAACAGGGAACTTCTTGTCCTTGAAAAAACTTCGGAAAGAACCGACTGCTGTCTCACCATTCGCTATGATCTAACCGGCTACAAATCGAATAGTTATTTACTCCCACCTATCGAAATAAAAACTCACGGAAACTCTTTTTCCACCGAAACTAAAACATTAGCTATCGCAAGCCTGCGCCCCGATGAGGATAATGAAATCAGGGAATCCTTCGGGGCTCTCAATCCTCCATTTGCCTTAAAAAAATGGGTTAAAATAGTTGGGCTTATCTTAATACTTACGTTTTTGCTATTCACCCTTCCCCAAAAAATAAAGTTACTTTACAGAAAACGACCTCCTTATCGAACCCAAAAAGTGCCCACCATTCCGACAGAAGATCCTCTCCTTTGGCTAAAAAAACAAATTCATCAACTAAAACTAAAACACAAACAGGATCCCTCTAATGATTTACTCATCGATGAATGGAGTGGGATCATTCGAGGTTATGTAGGTCGGGTAAGTTCAGTGCCAGCTCTCACCTGGACGACTGCGGAGCTCAAGATATTTTTCTCAACCTCAGGCCGTTTTCTCAAAATGATTCCGTCATTAGAGTCTTCGGATCAGTTCAAATTCCAAACTCAACTAAGAACGGAAGATTCTATTACCTTGTTAATAATTAAATATATTCAAGAGACGGAGGAACATTTACTTTTATGTGGCAACTCATAGAACCCAAAAGTTTAATGATTCTAATTTTGCCTTTCCTGGGTGTTCTCTATTTTCTATTTAAGAAACGAACCGGATTATCCAAGAAACAACTTGCCTTATCGACTACAGGGAATATTTTAAAAACCCACAGCAAAAAAACCAGGCTTATTTTCCGATTACTATTTTTTGTTACCTTAATTATATTTTGTCTATTGGCGTTTTTAGTGGCCCGCCCCATGCGAGTTAAATCTTGGGTACAAAAATGGACCTCCGGGGTCGATATTGTTTTTGTATTAGATGTTTCAGATAGTATGGATGCCAATGATCTGACCCCCACTAGAATTTCAGCAGCCAAAGCTGTTCTTAAGGACTTTGTGATTCATCGGCCTGACGATCGAATTGGACTGGTGATCTTTGGTGGAGAGGCTATTTTAAAAAGCCCACTGACTAGAGATTTTGATTTTCTTTTAGCGCAGGTAGAGGATGTAAAATTGAGAGAGCTCAAACAGGGCACAGCCATTGGAAATGGAATTGCAAATGGAATCGCCAGGCTAAGGCACTCCGAATCTAAAAATCGTATTTTGATTCTACTTACCGATGGAGACAGTAATGTCGGAGCTATTAATCCTGTCACTGCCGCCCACCTGGCACGACAGGAGGGAATTAAAATCTATAGCATTGGAATTGGTAAACAGGATAGAGTTTTAGTACCCATTTACTCCTATGATTCTGCCGGACAAAAAAATCAGCTAATCGCTCAAATACCCTCTTACCTAAACCCTGACCTCCTCAAGCAAATTTCTGCCATTACCGGCGGAAAGGCCTATATGGCTCGTGATAATGGAACGTTGAATCGAATTCTTCAAGATATTAGCCAACTCGAAAAAACTAAAATAAAACTTCTTCCTATGTCAAAAAAGGAGGAGATGTTTTTTATTCCAGCCCTCCTTATGTTTATGGGACTTACGATCTTAATCTTTCTGCAGGAAACCAGATTTCAGAGGCGTCGTTTAAATGGAATTTAGATTTGAAAATCCAATGGCTCTGTGGGGCATTTTAGTCATTTTTATTTATGCGGCTCGCTGTCTTTGGAAACGTAAGTATTTGCGAGACAGCTTTTTGTGGCGCAGGGCCCTCTTAAACTCGTCGGTTCTTTTATTTTGTGTTTTGGGTCTTTCAAGGCCCCAAGGCGGGGAATCGGTAACCTCGCAGGTTTCGGAGCAGGCCAATCTTTATATTGCGATCGATATTTCTCAAAGTATGCTAGCCGAGGACACTCTGCCCTCAAGAATTCAGTTTTCCATAGATTTCACCCAAAGACTTCTTGATCAGCTAACGCAGGTTAAGGTCGCTCTATTTCCCTTTGCCTTGGATGGCTATATGCAAATGCCTTTGTCCTCAGATATTCAGGCCGCCAAGGATCTTATTTCTGCCATGTCACCTACCATCGCCACCGGTCAAGGAACAGACCTAGGGGCAGTACTGACTAATCTGTTAGCGCAGATTCACAAAGCAGAAAAAATTGCAAAGGCGCGTGGTAGTGAGTGGGTCACTCCTCAGGTGCTCATTTTAAGTGATGGAGAAAGTCATGTCCCCGTTCCTGATTCTGTGCCCTTAAGTTTTCGTGCCTCATCGATCCCTATCTTCACAGTCGGCATTGGGGGAAAACAAGGGGTTCCAATTCCCATCGATTCCAAATTTGCAATAAAAACTAATTTAAAGGAACCCTCTGGAAAACTAGTATTAACTGCGGCACACCCTGAAATAATGCAAAAATTGGCCGATCTTTCTGGCGGATTTTTTTACCCCGATAGTTTTCAAGAGGTTTCTCGATTAGCCATACGGCTAGGTCAATCTTTACAGATCGGAAAATTATCCACTGGCTTTAAATTAACCCGTGAGTTTTATCCTCTATTTTTTCTCCTTGGTTTCATCGCTCTATTTTTGGATTTCTGTTTCAGTCGATGGGAATTTGCTATTCGAGTGCTAATCGCCACACTTATTTTTTCCCATACTTCATTCGCTATCGAGCCACTTGAAAATGAATTTCAAGCTATTGATTTATTCAATCAAGGCGTTTCAGCTTATGAAAATCAAAATTTAAAAGAGGCAGCAGTTCAGTTAGAGAAAAGCATTCTCACGAGTCTTGATCCTACGGTTCGAAAAAAAGCTCTCTTCAATCTCGGTAATGTTTATTTAAAAATGGGGGAGGCCGAACAGGCCCTTCAAGCCTATCAACAATCTCATGATACCTTAGCCCCCCAGGAAGTTTTTAATCGGGAAACCAATCAAAAAATATCTGACAATCTAGCGTTGCTAGAAAGAATCAAAGAGAAACAACAGCAACAAAAATCTAAGGAGCAGCAGGAGGGTGATGGGGACGGAAAAGGAAAGAATACTGGCAAGGAGACCGATCCTAAGGGACCCAAGAGGTTTGAAGAAGAACCCATGAGTGAAATTATGAAACAAAAGATTTTAGACCATATCTCAGACGAAGAGAGACAAACATTAAAACGCCTCGTAGATGAGAAAAATAAAAAGGCTAATCTATCGCTGACAAAACCCTGGTAAATTGATGACAAAATTTGTTTTAATTTTAGGCCTTCAGTTTCTTGCTCTTTTGCCAGCCATGGCGTCGGAGATTAAGTTTGTAATGGACTGTGGCGTTAAGGAGGCCTACGCAGGCCAACCTCTTCTCTGTCAATTTATCATCATTAGTTCTGAGACTCTTTTAGATGTTGAGGTTGTAAAATTTCCTGAATTCCGAGGATATTGGAGTGAGAACCTGTCTCTGCGGCAAGGGCCTATTGGCCTTTTACCATTTCGAAGTGGTTCCGAATTTAAAAAGCAGGGCGTGGTCGGAAGTTATCTTATTCACAAAATGGTCGATAAAAGAGACAGTGAGATCATCCCCATGAAAATCACTGTGAAGAGCCGAAGTTTTTTTGGGAATTCAGGGGCTCAAGAGTCTCAGATTTTACAATCGGAATCACCTCCCTTGAAAATCTACCCGCTTCCACTTATTCCCTTGCAGCTTAGGCAACACCCATTCATAGGCATGGTCGGCAATTTCTATTTTATTAATTCGGAAATATCGGTCCCCTATCGACCTGAAGAGCCTTTGCAATTAAAAATAACACTCCAAGGAAGGGGAAACTTTTCAGAGATTAATACGTTACCGCTACAACTTCCGGAGAATTCAGAAATTATCTCTCATCGTAGTTTGACCTACGGCATTGGAGAGACCCCAACCAAAACATTCGAATATTCTATTCTAATAAAAAAAGAGCCCCCTCCAATTCACGACCTAGGCTCTCTTCTTTTTTTCGATCCCGGAAAACTGAGTTATCAGAAGCTAAAATTTCCACAGGTTAAATTCATAAGGATGCCTCTTGTCGAACAGGAAAAACCTATTTCATTTTCACTACCCAAGCCAGAATCGAACTGGAGCCCTTCCTTTTATGTTTCGCGGTCTCGATTTTTTTGGGGGGCTCAAATTTTTCTAGTTGTTTTACTTTTAAGTTTTCGGTTCTTTCTATCAAAGCAAAAAGCTAAACAACTTAAAACCGCTTCACCAGCGTATCAACGACAACTTCTATGGAAAAATGCTTTTATCGCGCAACGATCCGGGGACTCCACTACATTTGTGCAATTAGCGACAGCTATTTTCATCGATCTACTTAAGGAAAAAACCTCACCCCTAAACATTCGCAGCTCCCACTACCCCACCAAAAAACAGTTTTTACTTATGGCTAAACCCACTGTTTCAAAGGAGCAATTAGGGCATATTGAGCTGCTATTTAAACAATACGATAAGCTCTATAGTCCAGAAGCAGCGAGTCACAACACCGATTCCTTGGTGCTGGCCTTATCGGTGGAGTTTCTCAAAGAAAAATAGGGTAGTATGAAATGCTAGGCTTCGCTGACCCGTTAAAAAAATGGGAGAGGGCTATCTCATTGATAGTTGATGTTTTTCCCTTTCCACCCCAACTATCTGGCCCCCAGTAAACCTATCACATCGGGCTAAGGCCCTTTAAATTCGTTCCCACCCTCCAGCTTCACAAGGACATTAAATCTAACTAAGATTACTTTTACGGTTGACTTCCCGAATCATTTCCGTAACATCCAGTTCTTTAGACCAAGCCAGGAGGCGTACGTGGCCCGCATTACTGTAGAAGACTGTTTAGAAATCATCCCTAATCGTTTTGAGCTAATTCATGTTGCCGCTAAAAGAGTGAAGCAAATGACTAAAGGCTCTAGGCCTTTAGTTTCCGGTTCACGAAATAAACCTGCTGTAGTAGCGCTTAGAGAAATCGCTGCAGGATTGGTTACTAAAGGTCCTGATACGGATCCTGAAATCGAAGATTAAGATCAACTTGCAATAAACCCAATAGATTCCCATATGGGTTTCATAAGGAGTGGCGCATGAAGAAAAGTTTTACTTCAACACTCATAATGCTAGGCCTTCTTACTGGTTTGACCGCTTGGTATGTTCTTTACGAACAGAAATACAGGCCTGAACAAAAGGACCAAGAGGAACAATCCAAAAGGCTTATCTCCTTAGCGTCCGACCAAATTTTGGAAATCAAATTAACTAGATTAAAAAATGACCCTTTAAAGAGCTCTAGTGCTCCTCTTGAAAAACTAGAATATGAAACTCTTCAACTAAAAAAATTGGGTCAAGAATGGCTTCTAGTAGACCCTGTGCAAGCTCAGGCAGATTCATTAGCTATCTCTGCTTTACTTTCGGCTGTCACCTCTGCAAAACAGGAGCGAATTGTAGACGAACACCCCAAAGACCTAGCTGTCTTTGGCTTAAATCAGCCGCTTATTCACATTGAACTGAAAAAAGATAGTGTCGGTCCTGCCGAGCAGATATGGATTGGAATTGACACTCCGATTGCTCACAGTAGTTATGCAAAGGTAACCGGTTCTGAGAATGTTTTCAAAATCAATCGCTCTTTACGAAGTGCGCTCGATAAGGATTTATTTGCTTTAAGAAATAAAAATGTCGTCGATTTAAATCGAAATGAGATCGCCGAAATTGAAATTCAGAACCCTAAAGAAAACATCATTCTTGCTAGTGACTCCAAGGAGAATTGGACTTTAAGTCGTGAAAATATTCCTGCAGAATCTTTGGAATGGAATAAAACCTTATCCCCTTTACTTGAGCTGAAGGCTGTTGAAATAGCGAGTGAAAAGGCTGAAAAACCTGCTCAGTTTGGTCTAGATCAGCCGCTAGCAAAGATTACTTTAGTAAAAACAGATAAAAGTCGACGAATCATTCTTATTGGTAAATTCAAAGGGGCTCTTTTTGCTAAAAGAGCCGATTTAGATACCATTTTTGAGATAGATAAAACGCTTGAGGAAAAACTTAATACTCCTGCTCTTCAATATCGGGATAGACATATTGCAAAGTTTGATCGTTATGAAATAGCCAAAATTAAATTAGAAACTGGTAAAAATTCTATTGAACTTAATAAAGAGGGTACCTCCGATTGGAAGTTAGCTGCCGAACCTATTGCTAAAATTGATAATACTCAGGTCGATGCGCTTCTCACAAAACTACAAGACATTCAGCTAGTAAAATACCTATCTGGAGCGGAATCAAAAAATCCGATTAAAAACCCCCTTTTGAAAATTTCTCTTTTTGACAAAAAGGACAAAATTGAAAAAGAGGTTTTAGCTCTCTCCTTTGAAGCCTCAAAGGGTTTACAAATAAAGGTAAAAAAGACCGAACTGCCTTATATGTTTGAAATCACAAAAGAGGACTTTGATAAATTAAATATTACCAAGCAAAGCTTGCTGCAATCTGAAGAAAAACCTAAAGAAGCGGTTAAGGTTCAGAAAAAATCTTAAAAATAGAATGGAGTCAAAAGTGGCATCATCAGTTAACGGTAAATGGGCTTTAGTCTTAGGTGCATCTAGTGGTTTTGGAGAGGCTATTTCTTTAAGGCTAGCTGAAGTAGGAATGAATATAGCGGGGGTCCATTTAGATCGTAAGGGTACTCAACCTCACGTTGAAGAGGTGATTAAAAAAATTGAAGGCCACGGAGTGAAGGCTAAATTCTTTAATGTTAATGCTGCTGATAAAGAGAAACGAAAAGAAATTTTAGCTGAATTACAAAAAACAGCTGATGGCGGCATACACTGTTTAGTCCATTCTTTAGCTTTTGGAACTTTAAAGCCTTTCACTAGCGAAGAGGAGAAGGACCATATCTCTCCCGAACAAATGGAAATGACACTAAATGTAATGGCCCATAGTTTAGTTTATTGGACGCAGGATCTGTTAAGCACCCACCTTCTTAAAGAAGGGGGAAGAATTTATGCAATGACCTCGAGTGGCGGAACTAGAGTGTGGCCTACCTATGGTGCGGTATCTGCTGCAAAAGCCGCCTTGGAATCGCACTGTCGACAATTGGCCCTTGAACTTGGGAAAAAAGGAATCGCAGTTAATGCTATTCGTGCGGGAGTGACCGACACCCCAGCGTTACGAAAAATTCCAGGAAATGAAATCATGATCGAAAGTGCCCTTCAAAGAAACCCAGGCGGAAGATTAACAACACCACGTGATGTAGCTAACATTATTTCTCTGCTAGTTCTTCCTGAAGCAATTTGGATGACTGGAAATGTTTTAGGAGTCGATGGTGGGGAAGATATCATAGGATGATGAACTAGGTAGTGAGTCGTGTTAAAAATAAACATTATGGAGAATAAAATGATTCATAGAATATTTATAGGATTAGTCTTTTTAGGGATTTTTAGTTCAAATATTTTCGCAATGGAATTCACATCAAAAAAACTATCTCTTTGGAAAAAAGGAGAAAGTATCGCGAATGAAGAATTTATAGCAGCCAATGAAGCGGTAGTTGATTACATAGCAAAACTAAATAGACCTACCGAACCTTTCAAGGCTTTTGTTTATCAATGTCAGATTAAATCCAAATTAATAATGCCATCTTTGGTAACAGCTGGAGGACAAAGCACCGGAACAAATTATATTTATATTCACACGATGTATGAAATTAAAGATTGCGTATCGATTAATTAGTTTTTTAAATCTCATCTATCAAGGGCGCCTGTAACTGCGTTTCGGGTGCCTTTTCTTTTTCTGGTGAATTTACTTTAGAGTCTACTTCACCTTCAGAATTTGAATTATCCTCGCCCTTGCTGCCTTTATTGGAAGAGGACGCGGGCAGTTCTTGATTCGGTACCGTGATCGTTGAGCTGGGTACCGTCACCGTTGAGCTGGGTACCGTCACCGTTGAGCTGGGTACCGTCACCGTTGAGCTGGGTACCGTCACCGTTGAGCTGGGTATCGTCACCGTTGAGCTGGGTACCGTCACCGTTGAGCTGGGTACCGTCACCGTTGAGCTGGGTACCGTCACCGTTGAGCTGGGTGGCGTCACCGTTGAACTGGGTGCCGTGATCATAGTTGGGATTACTGTTGGAGGGATTCTTACTTTTCTGTTTTTTGCCGTTTTGGATGCATTCAAACCTATCGAGCCGATTCCTATTTTTTTCTTAAACGCAGTTTTCTTTTTTAAAGTTACAACTGCTTTTCTACCTTTTTTTACAGTGGCTGAACTGTTAATTAATGCTGTGGATTCGGCTAAAGGAATGGTCGAGGTGGTAACACTATTAGAAGGTATCGTAGTTGAAGTAGAGTTTTGAGAAAGGGTTGAAGAGGATGCCTCCAATATAGTACTGGAACTCACCTCTATAGGCTGAGTTGCTGATGGTGTTGAAGGAACCATCCAAACAGGGGGAATATTTTCTATTTTCTCATTCAGCAATCTTTTAGGAATATTCTTATCAATAAAATCTAAAATCACCTTAAGATCTTTTCCTCCGCCTATGGTTAAGGAACGATGCTTAGGGTCATAAGACATTGCTAATCCGGTATAGAGAAGTTTGATTTGCCTATTTTGGCTCATCGGAGAATCAAAAATTCTACCCAAAAGAAGAAGAGTCTCATCAGTTTCAAACTGTAGGCCCAATCCCTCATAACCTAAACTTTGTAACCTCTCATTAATATTAACTAACAGAGGGTTATCAGGAGCCGCCGCCTGTGTTTCTGAAAAAGGCTCGGTCTCTTTTTTAACCTCCTCTAGGGCACCGGAAGGCTTAAATTCATTAAGATTGGGAATTTGAGAGGAGCACTGCAAAATAAAAAATAGGAGACTAAAAGATAGGCCATACACATTAGAATAAGATAACTTAAATCTTGCCATTGACTCCACCCGTCTAATTATTTTGAGATTACTTTAAAGATTTTACCACAAATTTCCGATCCAGTACTTGGACACCTGATTAACAGGTGAAATACATCTATGCAAAATATGAAATGGTTTTCAATATTCATTTTGGCAATCACCCCATTCTTCGCCTTTAGTAACGATGATGCCCAACTTCAAATTAAGAAGTTTCGCTTTAATCGCCATATCAAACTGGGTTTCGAGAGACTGGTTATTGAGTTTTCAAATAAGATTCCAAGTAAAGTGGTTCCAAACATTCGATTGATTCCAGATAAGCTAGGAAAAGAAACGACGGTCCAGGTGAGTAAAGCAACCTTAGTAGGGGCAATTCCTGAATCCTCTATGAATGATTCTTACGCTAAAAAAAGTCACTACTTTGGACCTGTCTCTATCAACACAGATACCACTGACGGTTTTGAGATTCGTACCTTCATCAAACAATCGCATTCTATTGTCGATGCCTTTTGGTTGCAAAATCCTTCACGACTCATTGTAGATGTATTTCCGAAGGATTCCGAACGTGCTTCAGGTGCCAATATTAAAACATCAAGAACCACAGCCTCATTTGAAAGTTCTGAACCTACGGCATCAAAAGTAAACTCTAATGGCAGGAAAACAAATCGATCCGACTGGATGAAATTAGAAAAGCCCGAAGATGATCTCGTTCTTTGTTTTCCCACAAATACACAGGTCAAAGCTAATATCGGATTCGAAAAATTTGCTCCGCGTTTAGGTACTGGAGTTCCCATGTTTATTGACAATACCTTTAGTTCAGCCTCTGCAAGTGTTCAGGAAAGCATTGTTTGCTATCCCAAAGGAGCACAGGTCACTCCACTTTTAAAATTTCAACCTAATCAAAATTCACAATATGGCCGGGTTGAATTAGACAACGGCAATGCACCTAATCCGATAAATGGGAGACAACCCTCTTCAATTCCTCAGATGAATCCTAATGGTAATCCTCAACAGTTTAACGGAGGCTATCCCCAACAGTTTAACGGAGGCTATCCCCAACAGTTTAACGGAGGCTATCCCCAACGGTTCAACGGAGGCTATCCCCAACAGTTCAACGGAGGTTATCCCGGAAACAATCAATATGCCCCCACTCAACGCATGGGTCCTCAATCCAATTTTAATAGCCTCAGAAATAATCAGATGAATCAGGATGCAGATCTGGCATTTGGTCTTCAGGAGAATCCTAAATTAAGCTTAAAACCTTTTGCCAATGGCAATCGAACCTATCAAGATAGCTTTCAACAAAAAGCGCCTCCACTGAGTTTGGGAAAGAAATTACCTCCGCCTAATGCAATCAATTAATCTTCTAGATTAACAGATGATAAGCTCAGTATTTTAAAGGGCGGTGGAAAAAGCTTTTAAAAAAATTCAGATGGTGGTCGCCCTCAATATTTCTTCTTAAATTTATCCTTCTCTTAATTTTTAACTCATGACAATTATCATCTAGAAAGAGATACTATCGACTGTGCGACACCGCAAAAAAACAAAACAACAAAATCAAAAACAGGAAAAAGGCGGTCATCGTTCGCGAGGTGGAAATGCTTTTTTTAAAAAACCCAAACGAGCGCTGACGGGGCGAGTTCAAAAAAAACCACAAGGTTTTGCCTTTATTATTTGCTCAGATCCTCATCAAAAAGATGCTTACGTAAATCGACATGAAGCCAGACTACTCATGGATGGCGATATTATAGAATATAAATTGCACAGAGATGGAAAAGGATTTTGTGCTGAAATATTAAACATTGTACAGCGCAGTCAAAGAGAAATTTTAGGTGTCTTTAAAAAGACAGAGCGACATCCCTACATTGAAACTAGTGGGGGAGATGTTTTTGGAGTTATTGGAGACTTCCTAAAAATAGAATCTCACCAGTGGGTACTTGCCAAAATAGTGGAATATCCCACTCAACGAAACCCTGCTTTAGTTTCGATTACCGAGTGCCTGGGAAAAGAGCTATCGCCAAAATTAGATAATAAAATTGCTGTCGCAAAATATGGAATTCCAGATGTTTTCTCTGAAAAGGTGCTTCGCGATGCGGAGCAATCTATTCAATGGGGACAGGAAGAATTAATCAATCCCTCCCCTCAGAGAAAAGATTTACGGAGCAGTCCATTTATCACCGTTGATGGAGAGGATGCTAAGGACTTTGATGATGCTATATTAGTCACCGAGGGTAGTCAGGGTGGCTATACACTTTACGTTGCCATTGCTGATGTTAGTTTTTTTGTTCGTCCCAAAACCGAACTTGATTATTCTGCTTTTGAAAGATCGACAAGTGTGTACTTACCAGGAACCTGTATTCCCATGCTGCCTGAAACGTTATCCAACGATCTTTGTAGTCTCCGTCCGCAGACAGATAAGTTAACTCTAAATGCTGAGATTCATTTTGACCGAGTCGGCAATGTTAAATCGACCGATTTTTATGAAGGAATCATAAGAACGTCACGTAGAGTGACCTATAATCAACTTCATGCTTTCTACGAAAACGAACACAAACAAAGAGAGATTTTTAAGGATTTAACAACTCCACTTACCCTGGCTTTAGAGCTCTATCATAAGCTTACGGAGAAAAGAAAAGAACGTGGAGTATTAGATTTTGATTTACCAGAGTGTCAAATGGAATTAGATGACAAGGGAGTTCCCACGACCGTCATTCGAAGACCTAGGTATGAAGCTCACCGTCTCATTGAAGAGTTTATGATTGCGGCAAATTCTGAAGTAGCTAAAGCTTTACGAGTTGGAAAGGCCAGTGCTCTTTATCGTGTTCATGAAACCCCAGAGCATGAAAAAATTGATGAGGTAAATTCTCTAATACGTCGTTTAGGTTTTACTCAGGTCTTAAAGGAAATTAGCCCTATTGCCTTCTCCAAAATTCTATCTGAAACCATTGGAAAAAAAGGGGCACAAACATTACATCAGGCTATTTTAAGGTCTCAAAAACAGGCCCGATATGAACCCTCACCCAAAGGCCATTTTGGTTTGGCCTTAATGGATTATACCCATTTCACCTCTCCTATTCGTCGATACCCCGATCTTATTGTGCATCGCGCCTTAAAAGAATTTATTTTAAAGCTCACTCTTTCCGATAAGTTTACTGAGGGTGTTGAT
This sequence comes from Bdellovibrionales bacterium, assembly GCA_009692515.1. Lineage (GTDB taxonomy): Bacteria > Bdellovibrionota > FAC87 > UBA2466 > UBA2466 > UBA2466. Next base: position 10,340 of record SHZA01000014.1, on the reverse strand, counting down.
TTTGTGAGTCTAGGTGAAAAAACCAGCGAGCGAGAACGCCGAGCTATGGATGCAGAACGCTTTGTTACTCGGCGAAAGCAATGCTGGTTTATGAAACCCAAGATCGGCGAAACATTTTCTGGAATCATTTCAGGGTTAATTGGAAAAGGGCTTTTTATTCAAATTCCAGAATTTGGAACAGAGGGGTTTTTGCCGATTGATGCTTTGGGGGGCTTCTATCAATTTGACGAAGATCACATGTGTTTTCGAAAACGTCCTGGCCATACTGTATTATCGGTCGGAGACTCTATGGAAATTCAGGTTTTCGCCGTTGAAGTAGAAGAAGGCCAAATCACCTTTTCATTATTTGAGAAAAAATGAAAGTATTATCTACAGCTACCAATGTGGCTCAAGCCTTTAAGAACGTAGGCCGAGTTACGGAAATTCTACGAGTGCTCGCAAAGCACGGCTTCATTGATCTGCTTCATCGCATGAATCTTTCAACCTTTTTAGGCAATAAAGAAACGGAAAATCCTAGCTATGCAGAACTTCCAGTTCCGGAAAGACTTCGTTTAAGCTTTGAAGAGTTAGGACCTACCTTTATAAAATTGGGCCAACTACTTGCCACTCGCTCCGATTTAATTCCAGATGCCTATGTAGAAGAATTTTCTAAACTTCAAGACAGAGTCACTACCCTTTCATTTGAAGAGATTCATTCCTTTATTAAGCAGGACTTAAAGGTCCCATTCGATGAAGTGTTTGCAAGTTTTGATGAGATTCCAAATGCGGCTGCCAGCATTGCTCAGGTGCATTTTGCAGTTTTAAAAACAGGTGAAAAAGTAGCTGTTAAAGTTCAGCGTCCCGGAATTGAAAAGATTATTCAAAATGACATTTCAGTTTTAAGAGGTCTTGCAGTATTACTGGAAAAATATATTCCTGAAGTACAAATCTTTAATCCTATAGGCTTGGTTGAAGAATTTTTTCAAACCATTGTCTTTGAATTAGACTTTCGAGTTGAATCTAATAACATTCGAAAAATAAAAGCCAACTTAAAAGACCTCCCCAAAATAACGATACCCATAGTTTATGAACAATACAGCACCTCTCGAATTTTGATTTTAGAAAGGTTTGAAGGCATTCGGTTTTCAGACAAAACCGCTATTCTAAAGGCTGGTATCGATCCTAAAAGCATTATCGAGATTGGCGCCGATGCTTTTTTTCATATGGTGATGCATGATGGGCTATTTCATGGAGATCTTCATCCTGGAAATTTATTCGTTCTTTCAAATGGAAAAATAGGAATTATCGATTTTGGAATTGTGGGCAGGCTTGGAAAAAGGGTCAAAGACAGTATTATCACTATTTTTATTGCTATCATCGACGAGGACTATGAAAGCTTAGCCTCCGAATACTTAGTACTCTGTGCCCCATCTGAAGAGACCGATCTTAATATTTTAACAAAAGACTTAATGGATACCATGTCTCCGTACATAGGAATGTCTCTTGGGGAGGTTAACGCAGGAAAGGTTCTTCTTCGGTCAACAAGTATCGCAGCCCAACATCATTTAAAGGTGCCAAGAGAGTTAATGCTTCTTTTCAGATCTATTATGACCATAGATGGATTAGGCAAAAAACTGGACCCGGGATTTGATGTATTGCAGCTAGGAAATCGACTTGCTAAACAGGTCATCTCTTCTAGATACAGTAAAGAAAGACTCACTCACGATTTAATTATTTTAGGAAGAGACCTTCAAGACACTCTTGAATCATTTCCAAGATTATTAAAAAGATTTCTCAGAGTTTGGTCTCACAATCATTTTGCCTTTGAATTAAAAAGCAAAGAACTGTTAGCTCTCACAGAAGCCGTTCGTTCCCTCAACTATTTTTTCTACACTGCTATTGCCAGCTTAACCACCATTGGTGTGGGAGTCGCTCTACTTTTTCTTGATAAAGGGCCTGTGCTTTCTGGTTTTTCAGTCTATGGGCTTTTAGTTCTAAGCTTTGGATTTTGGCTTTTAGGACGGGGTTTATGGGCTATAAAAAAACCCTAATTGCTTTTTACATATTACTATTTTCCTGTAGCCCTACTTTATGCGCTGATAATATTACTGTCGCCAAAGAAATATTTCCGAAGGTTCAATCAAAACTTAAAAACAAATCCCACGACTTCTTTGAGCATGAGGTCAAGAGACTTGGAAACAAGAGAATTTCACTTACGGCCTATGTTTCTTTTGAAGCCGACTGGAAATTACTCACCACTCTTACACAGCAGTTTTCAAAATATTCCACCTGGATTCTGCCAAGAATTAATGATTTTGCGCCAGGAGAAAAGTTTTATATCCAAATTATTTCTATCGCTCCAGAAGCTAAATTTCCCAACCATTTAGAAATTCATCTGGCTCTAATCCTTCCAGGATTAAATATTCCGATTACTCGAGTGTTTAAGTTTGAACCTAATTTAGCAACTGATAACTCGATTTTGTCATTTAAAATTACTGCGCTTGAATCGGAAGAGTCTCAGGTGAAGGATCTTTCTGGCTATATCCATTTTTATAAAGATCCCAATAACCCATTCCGTGTATGGGGTTATGTCAACATCACAGTTCTTCTTAATTATTGGCTTATTTATGAGGCTCTTCCCGAAAAAATACTGAATAAGGAGGCGGGAGAACGGGTTAGAATTATCATGGAAAATTATCAAGGATTTGAAAACACAAACCGGTAGCAGCTAAAACAGACTTTTTATATCGAATCAAATCCCCACAAGAAAAATGGCATTACAGGATGCGAATGGGACATTTCATCGCCAAACACCAATTGAATTACCTCTTTTTCTTCATTAACTGAAAACTCCGTTTCAGCAAACAAAATAGAATCTTTATCTTTAGACCAAATATGATCGACCTGCTTTAGTTTGAGAAAATTCATATAGGTACTAAGAAGCCTACTTTTATCCAAGACTTTAATCAGCCCCAAAACACCCGCCCACTTTTTTTCTGATATCTTATTTAACACTGAAATATCATAATCACCTGGCGCAATTAAAGTTAAGGGGCTATTTGAAAAAAAATGTTTCTGACAAAAAGAAATATTCCTTAGGACTTCGGATAATTCTCCACCCCACTCATGAATAAAATTCAGAAAATCTGCGCCCTTATTTATAACGATATACGAAGAGATACCACCCTCTTTTTCTGTTACAAATACTTTAACCTTAGGAATACGCAGAAGTTTTTTTTGTTCCTCTAATGATCTATCTAAACGACACGATTGTTTTTGGTAAAGACGCCATATTAAATGAGCGTCCTTATCAAAATCAAAAGCACGGATAAATTCGCCATTATCGGTCGATTGTTTTGAGGTGAATTTTAAATCTTGTTCGCGCCCCGCTCTCTGAAAGCCCAGTGGAGTATAAAATTCAGGTTGATCAGACCATAAAACGGCAAGTAAACACCCTTTTCGTTTTAGTTCGAGAGAAGCCTGTCTTAATAATGAGGTAGCAAGTCCTTTTCCGCGATAAGAGGTATGGGTTGCGACAGATCCTATGAGTCCCACCTTCATACGGGCCAAAGGGTGTTGAAACTCACGTTCTAAAATGGCTACATGAGATACTATTTCCCCGCGGTCTTCAATATAAAGAGATTCCCCTCCTGGGACAGATTTAAAAACTGAGGGATATTCGTCCTCTATTGAAACCACCTCCGATTTTCTAGTTTGATTATTTAAAAACTTAAATATTTTTTCCTTGGATTCTTTCGAAGGGTTTGAAAAATCTCGATAAGAAAGGTTTCGTATTTTTAAAGAAGAAGATTCTGTCATGATTTTCAATCCAATTTAATGCAATAGGCCACACTCGCCTATTGTCTAGTCGAGTCACGTAGGTATTTTACTCATAATAGTTTCCTATTTCAAAAATATAAGTTCATAGGGCATCATTTGTTAATAAATTCTTAGGACACGAATCTTTTTTTACCAGTTATCCTAATAGCCGTAATATAATTGCATGAAGTAGCATTCTATTTAATTACAATCCAACTTTGTACTACATCATTTTAAAGGAGAGAATCGCATGAGAGTTTCCTTTTTAGTTTTAACAGGCCTATTTATTATTTCCATTAACTCTTTTGCTGCTGATAGATATCAAACTATCTTGTCCCGAATGAATACTCTTCATAATAAATATCCTACTACGACGGAGATTTTCTCCATTGGAACTAATGATGATGGCGTCGAAATTAAGGCCATGAGAATTAGTACATCTCCTACACAAGTAGATCATAAAAAAATTGGACACATTGTAGTCGCCACTCATCACGGAAATGAATTAGCTGCCGCTGAATTTACTATGAAGTTTATTGAAGATCTTTTAACTCGTTATGATAGCGATGAAATCTACAAAGGAACACTTGGAGAAACCGAGTGGTCGATGATTCCCGTACTTAATATTTCAGGATATAACGCTGCTAATCGTTACGAACATGGCAGTGATCCTAATAGAGACTATCCAGGACCTTGTATTAGTGGAAATGGGGGATCACTTAAAAGTATCCGTACCTTAATGGATTTTATGAAGCAGCGTATTTATGTAGGAAGCTTAACTGTTCATGGGTATGTGGGTTCACTCACCTATCCTTGGGGAGTTTCCACCTCAAATACCCATTCTGAAGATCACAATGCTTTTGAAAAAATTACCGCCAAAGCAGCTCAGTTTAATGGTTATACCGTAGGAACCTCCACAGATATTGTTTACGCTTGTGATGGTGCCTATGAAGACTATGCCTATTGGAAATTTGGAATGTGGTCACTTCTTCTAGAATTAAAAAATGGAAATAGTGAAGACATTAGAACTACGAGTGCTGCCATTGCCGCTTACTACGATCAATTAGATGCCTCACCTAGCACTCACCATACACTCAACGGCCAGTGCACACGTTCTATAAAACCCGATCTACACAATGAATAATTTAAAATAGTGGAATAAATAACGCTGTAAAAGATAAAAGAAATGCAGACAGCACAGGAATTGTGAAGTTATCATCAATCGGAGCTGGAAAAAGTTCAGCGACGACACTGATCATTCCACCCACTAGAGCAAGTAAAATAGATTTTTCAAAAGAGAATCCAAAGTAACAACTACCTAAAGCTAAAGTGGCTAGCGAAGAACAAATCCAATTAGCTAAAGCACCCTCAACACTTTTCTTGCCAATAAGTTTATGTCGGCCATAAAGACTCCCCACCACAGCGGCAATAGGATCTCCAATGGCTAAATAAAGAACACTCAATAGGACAATAGGTTTTGGAAAGAAAGCCACTGTCGTTAAAATTCCCACAACAAAAAAAGAATTTCCAGAAAAACTACGCAATTCTTCTCGGCGCATAATTTTTCCAAACAACCTTAAAGCAACATCATTCATCTCTGGATTTTTTAAACGGAGAAAATCAAACACCACTAAGGGTCCGCCAATAAGAGTTAATAATAAAAGTGCGGTAGGTTTTTCAATTAAAAAGGCATAGATTGAAAAACAGATCATGCCCATTACAAAATGGTAAAATTTTCTTTCAATGTGGGGTAAAGAGCGATGCCGATTTAATACCTCTAACTTAACCATTCTAACGGCCGCAGGAGGCTTCATCAAATAAGATGGAACGGCTAAAACACTAGTTAAATTCAATTTCATCTAAACTACCCTCTATCTATATAGAGAGCAAAATTGATACCCAATCCTAACGCAATCCTAATAATAGTATTAACTATTTAATATTAAATAACAAAACAAGATACGGAACATATTTCAGATCGCCCCCACAGCCCGCTTTTATGCGTAATTTCTTACGCGCTTTGGGTAAGTTACTTTACAAGAGACTCTAGTTATTTTTTGGGTTTTAATTTTCTTATTAATTTTAAATACTTAAAAAATCATCCCTAAAAAACTACCTTTTAAGTAGCTCAATCTTTGACTCGCTGCATTTTATTGTGTATAAAACGGAGCACAGGTTAAGCAAAAAAATAAAAAACTTACATAGCATGAAAGCTACTAGTTGCGATAACTAGAAGTTTTTCTCTGGTGACACACCATATAAAACACAAAAATAGAAATATTTTTGTCAAAAATGGCAATTACAGTAGGAGATAAAAGATGAATCACAAATCTAAGTTAGTCATGGTGGGAATATTTTTTACGGTGTCGATGGCCTTGGCACAAAACCTTCCTCGGGGAGTTCGTACTAGTGAAGGAGATCTTGTCGCCTCTCCAAATTCACTCGCGCCTAGTGCCTCTTCAACTCCAAATCTTTGTGCAGCAATTAGAGGTAATGGTGGCCATCTCATGGCTCACTTTGGAGGACTTGCCTCGATCGTTGAAAACTTTGGTATTGTGGATGGAGCTTCTGGTGGAAGTTCTGCTGCTGTTTCTATTTTCTTTTATGAAAGCATGTTTGCAAATCCTCTACTTTGGAAATGCGGGGATAGACAATGTACTGAAAAAGAGGTTCAACCTCGTCTTGCTTTAATGTTGAAATCGATCATGGGTGGAGTCGCTGCCGCTATCGATTTAGCTGGCGGTCAAGAGATGATTCAAGGGCTAGGTAAAACCGATGCCACCACTAACAAAATGGGAAAGATACTAGAGTATCTTAAAAATGGATTTGATAATCCTGGTCGTGGTCCTTTGCGTCGACGATTTATCGACCGTATTGCTAGTCGAATCATGAATAAAAAATTATCGGAGTTTGAAGGAAGTGTTTTGGGCCGACTCATTAATGAAAACCACAAAGACTCTTTAAGATCTTACGGGCTACACCTCCCCCCTTATCGCCGATGGGAAATTTTATTAGCATTTCAAGGGCTTGATTTTAATACCGATGATAACTCTCTACTTTTTCGAGAGGGTTTATTAGATTTTCCTGCTCTAATTAATATCGTTGGACGAATTGGAGATTTTTACGCAAATCGCGGCCCTATGGATCCCCATTTTTGGAACACCATGTTCTCTAATGATTGCCTAGAGGCTGCAAAACAAAAAACATGGGAACAAATGATAAATTCTCCAATGGGAGCCGCGTGTGAAAGGGAATTTAATGAAGCTTTTATTAACTATACCCAAACCACTTTACAAACCGGTTATGAAAGTTCTCGCCTAGAGGATCCTGTGGGCTTACATTTGAATTCTTTGATTTCAGGCTCTGTCATTATCGGTAACGGAGTCACTAAATATAATGAAGCTCACCGCCAATATCGCAACTTGGTTGATAATGGCCCTAGCTCTGCAGATTTTGAAACCGACTACGCTGAATTTAGAGCAGCGATGGGAAGTATTCCCTTTAACCTAGATTTTCTTAAAGAGCTTCGCTTTGGATATTGGGGTCGCACATCGGAGTTAAAACAGGTTGAAGAGGCAACGGCGCTTAGAAAAGACGATATGAAGTCCTCTTTATTTATGAATCTTGGCACTCGTTCTTGGAAATATATCTTACTGAGATCTCCAGCAGAACCTGGGCTTTCGGCTTTAGTTCCTATGGGAAATAAAATGTACTCCACAGGTGGCTGGAGCGATTTACATCCCATACCTGTTTTAAAAGATATGGGCTGTAAAAAGGTAGTCTATATTTCAAGAACTAATTTGATCGACAGCGAGTACGGCCAGGGAATTATTCGCCTATTTAATATTCCCAAGGAGGTTAATGAGAAGCTGTACGATATCAATAATCCAGACAGTTCCTGTTCCCGTGCTCTAAAGGCTGCGGACGCAGTGATCTGTTCGAACTGGAATAGTTTCTCTGCAATTCAATTTAAAAACCATTTTGAAGACTCTTATAATGCTCCAGTGGCGACACAAGATCCGGAATTCAAATCCAAAAGTAAAACTCTTTTGGTAGACCCACTTCCTGGTTGTGTCCCAAATTAAAAATAAAAATTAAAACTCGCCCCTCCTGTTTTAAAAAAGAGGGGCGGGTCATCCATTTAAAATTAAACTTTTTTAAGAAAATAGGTTTTAAGCACAATACCGCTTCCATTAATCCGGCAATCAACCTCCTCTTGATTAGAGGTGAGGTGAATTTTTTTAACCACCGTTCCTCTTTTTAAATTCATTGAGGAACCCTTCACCTTTAAATCTTTAATTACCTGAACCGTATCACCTTCAATTAGAATATTTCCGTTACTGTCTCTAGTTTCCATTAGGTTACCATCTTTACTAAGTCTATATAATTACAAATAAAAAAGTCATTCCTTTGTAATAAATCTCATTCAGTGGTATATGCTTCCGCCATGGAAACACAAGACTGTTCTGTTTGTAGACGACCCAAAGGTATCCTTGCCTGTGGTATTTGTTTAGCCCCAAATTGTAAAAAATGTGTGGTCAAGCTTGAAAAAGATAGCTTTTATTTTCTTCCAAAAATCCCTCTTGATTTGTCTCATAAATTTTACTGCGATTCTTGTTTTCAGGCCAAGGTAGTTCCTGAACTTGAAAACTATAATACAACTATGGCCAAGGCCAAAAATATTTCCGTTTATGTCAGGGGCCAAGGGGAAGAGACCCGTTTTTTCAAACGTAAAGAAAAGCCCATCACCATTACCGATTGTTCTGATAAAAATGAAACTCTTCTCAGAATGGCATTTCTAGCCGCCACTGAAAATTTTAATACTCTTTTCGATGTCTCAATTACGTTAAAAAAAATAAGAGATGAAGGGTACCAAACCAAAACGTGGTCTGGCGTCGGCATTCCGACTACGCTTACCAATCGATAGGCTTATAATCTTTTAAAAACTTTCCACACCAATGTTTTCCAGTCAGGATACCGTCAAAAAATGGGTCACAGACTCTCGCTGCACCATCAACGATATCTAAGGGTGGCTGAAAATCATGTAGCTCTTGTTTCAAGGTAGAAAGTGCAGCGGGATCTTCATCCGTCACCCAACCGGTATCTACCGCATTCATATAGATACCCTTTTCCTGAAGGTCGCTTGCCGAAGTATGGGTTAGCATATTAAGAGCCGCTTTGGCCATATTGGTATGTGGATGGCGATCTGCTTTTCTGAATCGATAAAATTTTCCTTCCATCGCACTGACATTCACGATGTGTTTCTTGCCTGTAAAATCTCGACTCATCAATGGAACAAGTTTACTGCAAAGAACAAAAGGGGCCACGGCATTGACAAGCTGCACCTCTAACATCTCAGGCGCTGCCACCTCTGTGAGCTTTAATCTCCAACTATTCATTTTTCTTAAATCTACCTGTTGCAGATCACTATCGAGAGACCCACTTGGAAAAACCTCCTCTACATTGATAGAGTTGTCATAACTATAAGGTATCTGCGAAAGTAGGGCCGAAGCGCGAAGCCCAATACCCGGCCCTTGCGAATGCCAGGCCACTAGCGGCGCCGACTCTGAAGCTTCAGGTAAAACGGTACAAAGGGAGGCCAACTGTTTTTTACATATTTCACTAGAATGAAGAAGTTTCTGAACTGAAGTGGGTAACTCAGACAAAATCAACTTTTCATTTTCCATCAAGTGAGAATAAAAGCCAGGAGGTCTACGAACCGTTTGTGCCGCATTATTAATAAGAATATCTAATCGAGCGACGGTATTACACAGATAGCGTGAAAAAATTTCTACACTGGGAATGTGTCTCAAATCTAATCCGTAAATTTCTAAACGATCGCCCCATGCAGAAAAATCGGACTCTCGTGAAAACCTAAGTGCCGCATCTATAGGAAATCGAGTTGTCGCAATGACTCTTGCTCCAGCTCGAAGCATCATCAGGCTTGCATGATAACCAATTTTTAATCTGGCACCTGTAATCACTGCCACTTGGCCGGCTAGTGAAGCCGATTGGAACCTTTTTTTATAATTAAAATCGGCACACTCTGCGCACATCAAATCATAAAAAAAATGAAGTTTGGTAAACTCTGCTTTGCACACGTAGCAGTTGCGAGCAGAATTTAAAACACGATCTTCCGTATTAAGATTCGCATTTTCATTTCCAGATGTTATTTGTTCTGGGGCTTGAAAAACACTAGCAATCCTTGCCTCTCGAATTCCTGTGGTAGCCCGCACTCGACGGTCTTCCATTTGGACCCTTTTTTTCCGCGCTATATATAAGGCCTTATGCCGTTTTTGAATTTCCGTTTTATGGGGTCGGGAAAAACGTCCGGCAGCCTCCGATAAAGTCAGGAATTTACCATATTCAATGGTAGCTACAAGGGAGGCATCCTCTGTAAGACGGCTTAGCAACTTAATACAAAGTTCTATTTCTTCGGTAGTGATGGGGCCTTGAGTGTCCATTTTAGTAAAAGGGTTATCTATTGCTTCTTAAGATAGAGTCAAGATCGGTAATGGCGATTCAAAAAATATTATAAATTG